>NZ_JBHVVN010000011.1:0-224601 GCF_042882685.1 Pseudarthrobacter sp. NPDC058196 | reverse complement strand
GAGACCGCGATTTCCAGTCCGTCGTAGCCCCAGCCGGAGGCGAGGCGGGCGACTTCTTCGAAGGGCAGGTCGGCCCACTGGCCGGTGAACAGGGTGAAGGGGCGGGGCATGGGGGCTCCTTGGTGGTGGGGCGCTAGTGGCGCACGACGGTGAGGGTGCTTTTATTGGCTGCGGATTCCTCCACGGCGTCCAGGACGTACTGGACGTTCAGTCCTTCTTCGAACGACGGCGACGGCTGGGTTCCGTCCCGGACCGCCAGCAGGAAGTCGCGGACCTGGTGGGTGAAGGTGTGCTCCCAACCGATGATGTGGCCCTGTGGCCACCACGCTTCCAGGTAGGGGTGCTCGGGTTCATTGACCAGGATGCGGCGGAAACCCTGCTCCCGGACCGGGAGGGTGGCGTCCAGGAAGCCGAGCTCGTTGAGGTTTTCCAGGTCGAACAGGAGGCTGCCCTTCTCGCCGTACACCTCGATCTGGAGGGAGTTCTTCCGGCCGGTGGCCACCCGGGACACCTCCACTGAGGCCACCGCCCCGGAGGTGAGGGACAGCGTGGCCCAGGCGGCGTCGTCGACCGTTACCTCTTCGGTGCCCGCCGCGCCGGGGCGGCGGTCCACGAAGGTGTGCAGCCGGCCGCTGACCTCGCTGACCTGGTCGCCCAGCAGGAAAAGGACCTGGTCGATGGCGTGGCTGGCGATGTCCCCCAGCGCACCGGACCCGGCGGTTTCCTTCCGCAGCCGCCAGGTCATGGGGGCCTGGGCATCAGCGAGCCAGTCCTGCAGGTAGGCGGCGCGGACGTGCCGGACCGTGCCCAGCCGGCCCTCGGCGATCAGTTCTTTGGCCAGGGCCAGTGCCGGGACGCGCCGGTAGTTGAATCCGATCATCGACTGCACTCCCCGGGCACGTGCCTTGGCGGCCGCTGCCGTCATGAGTTCGGCCTCGGCCAACGTGTTGGCCAGGGGCTTCTCCACCAGCACGTGCTTGCCCGCCTCCAGCGCTGCGATCGCGATCTCGGCATGCATCCAGCCCGGCGCGCAGATGTCCACGATGTCGATGTCATCCCGTTCCATCACGGTGCGCCAGTCAGTGGCCGACTCCGCCCAGCCGTACGCGGCTGCTGCCTCGGCCACGGCGCTGGCGTCCCGGCCCACGAGGACCTTCTGCTCGAAGGCCGGGACGTCGAAGAAGCTGGCCACGTTCCGCCATGCGTTGGAGTGGGCCTTGCCCATGAAGGCATAACCGATCGCGGCGACCCCCAACGGGCCGGAGCCCTGGCGGGAAGCCGTGGTTTCGGAGGGGTCTGCGGGTGTGCTCATGATGCGTTCCTGCTGCCTGTCAGAGAGTGGCGGTTTCCGGAGCCCAGTCCTCCGGGATGGCGGAGGATGCCGGGGCTGAGCTTTCGACGTCGATGAACGTGCCGGCGTCGATGGACTCACTGATGGAAACCATGGTGTCCAGCACGTGGTACGCCAGGTCGCCGGTGGCGCGGTGCGGGACGCGGGCGCGGATGGACCGTGCCATGTCCAGGACGCCCATGCCGCGGCCGTTGGCGGGCCCGGTGGCCGGAACGGTGGTCCAGTCCTCGTCGCCGGCGCGCCAGAGCTTGATGTCTCCGGTGAAGTAGTTGGGGTCCGGCAGCGACAGGGTTGCTTCGGTGCCCGTGATCTCCACGAAGCCCATCCGGGTCCGGGGGGACTCGAAGGAGAAGACGCTGTGCGAGGAGGCGCCGGACTCGAACTGCGCCATGGCCGAGACGTGGGTGGGCACCTCGACGGTGAATTCCTCGCCGGCCTTGGGGCCGGATCCGATCACGCGGACATCCTTGGCCTTGGACCCGACGGCGGCCACCTTGCGGATGGAGCCGAACGCCTGGACCAGGGTGGTGAGGTAGTAGGGGCCCATGTCGAACAGCGGGCCGGCGCCGTGCTGGAAGAGGAACGCCGGGTTGGGGTGCCAGGATTCCGGGCCGGGGGTCTGGAACGTGGTCATCGCCGTCAGCGGGGTGCCGATGTCGCCGCGCTCGATCAGGCGCAGGGCGGTCTGTATTCCGGCACCAAGGAAGGTGTCCGGGGCGCAGCCCAGGCGGATACCGGCGGTGTCCGCCGTCTTGAGCAGGCCCAGTCCGGACTCGCGGTCCAGGGAGAAGGGCTTCTCGGTCCAGACGTGCTTTCCGGCGTTGACGGCGGCCGTGGCCACCTCCACGTGTGCTGCCGGGATGGTGAGGTTAACGATGATTTCGACGTCGGGGTGGTTCAGGGCCTTCTCCACCCCGCCCCACTCGGGGACACCGTACTCCTTGGCACGCGCCTCGGCGGCTTCCTCGAAGAGGTCCGCGATGACGTGGACCTTTAGGTCCGGGAACGCGGTGAGGTTGTCCAGGTACTGCTTGCTGATCACCCCGGCGCCGATCACGCCGACGCCCACAGGGCCCTTGCGGGAAGACTTTGCTGCGGGAGTGCTCATGCGTTGGCCCCCTCGGCTGCGGTGTTGCTGTTCAGGAAAGCGAGGCTTTCGGCGATGCCTTCGAAGATGTCACCGGCGTAGTCGTCGAACTCCACGACTCCCACTTCAAGCGACGTGGCCGCGGCGATCACGTCCATGACCGGCACTTTGCCCTGGCCTGCCGGCTGCTGGGCCTTGTTGTCCGTGGTGAGGGGGCCATCCTTGATGTGGATGAACTTCACCCGGTCACCCAGCTTCGCCAGGATGTCCACCGGGTCCTGGCCGCCAACGGCTACCCAGTACGTGTCCACTTCCAGGACAAGTTCCGGGTCCAGCAGCGATTCGAAGTATTCCAGCGCGGTGCGGCCGTCAATGATGGACTCGAGCTCCCAGGCGTGGTTGTGGTAGCCCACCCGGATGCCGTACTCGGCCCCCTTCCTGGCAGCCTGGTTAAGCTTTTCGGCGGTGGCTTGGATGTCTTCGGCCTTCTGCCAGTGCTCGGCAGGCAGGAACGGGTCAATGACCGTGCTGATACCCAGTTCCCTGGCCGCGGTGAAGATTTCGTCCTGGTCCTGGCTCATCAGCGGAGCGTGGCCGGAAGGTGCGGTGAGGCCGTTCTCTTTCAGGGCTGCGCCGAGTTCCTTGGCCGTGGCCACGAAGTTGTACGGCTCCACCTGGGTGAACCCAATGTCGGCAACCCTTTTGATGGTGCCGGGAAGGTCCTCGGAGATGGCGTTGCGGAGCGTGTAAAGCTGAAGCGAGTAGGACATGGGTTTCCTTAGCGGTGTGGTGGAGCGGTTTGAAGATTGTGGAGGTCAGCGGCCGGCGAGGGAGCCGCCGATGCCACCGACGCTGAAGTATTTGTTCAGGGCGGCGAACACGATGACGGGCGGGAGCATCATGACCACGGCCAGGGCCATGACTGAGGTCCAGTCTGTCGCGTTTTGCTGGAAGAAGGACTGCACGCCCATGGGAAGGGTGAAGATTTCGTTGGAGCGGAGGAAGACGATGGCCACGAGGTAGTCGTTCCAGGCCAGGAGGAAGGCGAAGATCGCGGTGGAGAGGACGCCGGGGAGGGAATTCCGGAGGACCACTTTGGTGAAGGATCCGAAGACGGAGCAGCCGTCGATCCAGGATGCTTCCTCGAGGCTGATGGGGATGGAGTCGAAGTATGCGGCCATCATCCAGGTGGCCACCGTCATGGTGGAACCGACGTAGATGATGGTCAGTCCCAGGAGGTTGTCCACCAGGCCCATCCCGGCGAACAGGATGAAGAGCGGCACCACGGAGGTGATGATGGGCAGCGACTGCATGACGAACAGGAGCAGGGAGTAGCCGGAGACGGCCTTGGACCGGCCGCGGGAGAGGACGTAGCCGGCGGGTGCGGCCACGGCCACCGATACCACCACGGTGGAGAGGGTGGTGACCAGGCTGTTCTTCAGCCAGGTGGCGGCGAGCGTCTTGGAGAAGACGTTGCCGAGGTTCTCGAAGGTCAGGCCGGTGGCGGTGCTGTTGGGGCCGGGGGTGAAGGCGAGCACGATGGTGACCATGATGGGCACCAGTACGATCGCGGTGATGATGAGGATGGCGATGAACCGCCACCAGCGGCCGCGCTGGCCGGCTTCGGAGAGTACCCGGCGGGTGTTGCCTGCCTGGCCGACGCCGAGGGCCGGGCCGGACTGGGGATGGGCGTGGACTGCTGCGCTCATTATTCGACACTCGACTTTCGGATCTGGCGGTACAGGATGACCGAGATGACCACCAGGGTCATGGTCATGAGGAAGGCGATGGCCACACCGGGGCCGGTGGCGAAGTCCTGGAACACTGTCCGGTAGGCCAGGACCACCAGTGAGGTGGTGGCGTTGACCGGGCCGCCGCCGGTGAGCAGGTAGATGGTGGGGAAGTCGTTGACGCAGAAGATGGTCATCAGGATCCAGCTGATGTAGGTGGAGCGGGCGATCAGCGGCAGGGTGATCTGGGTGAATTGCTGCCAGCGGCTGGCGCCGTCCATGCTGGCGGCCTCGTACACGGTGGTGTCCACCGAGGCCAGGGCGGCGGAGATCATCATCATCATGAACGGGAAGCTGACCCAGACTTTGAAGGCCATCACGGTGATGGAAGCCAGGGTGGGGTCTGCCAGGAACAGCGGGGTGCCCAGGCCAAGGTTCCGGAACAGTGCGGGAATCAGGCTGTCCGGGGTGGCCACCAGCCAGTTCCAGGCGGTGGAGGACACCACGATCGGCACCACCCAGGGCAGGAGCAGCAGGACCTTGAAGGTGTTGCCGGCGGGGATCTTGGTGCGCAGGAGCAGCGCGAGGCCCAGCCCCACAAGCCACGATCCGAACACGCCGACGATGGTGAACCAGAGGGTGAACTGGGCGGCTTTCCAGAACGCCGGCGAGGTCAGGACGGTGGAGAAGTTCTGGACGCCGACGAAGTTGCCGGTTTGGAGCAGGTCTCCGTCGTGCGTGGCCTGGACCGCGGCGTAGATCAGCGGGTAGCCGTGGATCAGGACCAGGAGGACCACAGAGGGGAGCAGGAGCCAGAAGAAGGTCCTGGTGGCCTGGGCCGAGAGCTTGCTCTTGCGTTTGCCGGGGGCGGTCCCGGACCCGCCGGGGGCAACCCCGCGGCGGGCCCGGGCCAGGCCGGATTGTGCAGTGGTGGAGGACATGGCGGGCGCTTACTTCTTCAGGACGGACTCGAGGCCGGACTGGAAGGTCTGCAGGGCGGTCTTGGCGTCGGCCTTTCCGGTGATGATGGTCTGGCTGAACTGGTTCAGGGCCTGGCCACCGTCGAGGGCGGCAAGGTTGGCGTTCAGCTTGCTGCCCTGGGAGGCGAAGGTCTTGGCGATCGGCTGCCAGTCCTTGACGATCTTGACGTTGTTGGGATCGCCCGCGAACTCGGGCATCTCCGTGATGGATTTGAAGACCGGCAGGGCGGACATGAGCTTCTTCTGCCACAGCTGCTTGAGCTGGCCCAGGTAGTACACCAGGAACTCCTCGGAGGCGTCCTGGGACGGGGTGTTGGTGTACATCATGATGTTGTTCGGGAACACGATCGTTGCCTTGTCCCCGTGCGGGCCCTTGATCGGGTCAGCCACCAGGAGGTCGCCGGAGGTGTCGCCCACGCGCTGCGGAACGTTCACCTGGAACAGGCCGTAGCCTGCCTTGCCGTCCTTCCACTGGGCTGACATGTTGTCGGTGGTGTAGCTGACCGCGGCGGGGTCCACGATGCCGTTGGACACCAGCTCCAGGACGAACTCCATGGCCTCGACGTTGCGGTCGTTCATCAGGTCCAGCTGGCCGTCCTTGTTGAACACGCCGCCGCCGTTGTTGACCATCATCATGATCATGGAGTGGTTGGCGTAGTTGTTGCCCGCACCTGCACCGGTGGTGAAGCCGAAAGCGCCGACCTTCTTCAGGGCCTTGCCGGCTTCAAGGAGGGACGGCCAGTCCGTGGGCAGGGCAACGTTTGCCTTCTCGAAGAGCGACTTGCGGTACCAGAAGACGCGCATGTCCAGCTGCCAGGGAACAGCCACATAGCCCTTGTCCGACTTGAACGGGTCCAGCACGCCGGGCAGGAAGTCGTCGAACTGGCCGTTCGCCTTCAGCTTGTCGATCACCTTGTCCGCATAGGCGATCTGGCCCTGCTGCTCGAACTGGAAGGCCTGGAAGCCGCCGCCGGTGGAAACCGCGGGACCGGTCTTCGAGGCAATCGCGGAGGAGAAGGTCTGGTAGAAGTTGTTCCACTGGATGATCTGGTAGCTGGCCTTGCTGCCGTTGGCACCGGAGAAGCCCTCGGCGACGCTCTTGGCGGCATCGTTGTAGGCCGGCGTGGCCCAGGGCATGTCCCAGAACTTGACGGTCGCGCCGGCCCCGCCTCCGCCGCCCTGCGATGCCGAGCCGCCGCCGCAGGCTGCCAACAGCGGTACGGAGGCAGCGGCTGCCGTCAGGCCCAGGAAGCCGCGGCGGGAGAAGGAGCGGCGTGGTTCGGAAGAAGCATTCATGGTGTGTCCTTTCGGGACCGTCGGGCGCAGTGTGCCGTTGGTACGGTCCTGCTCATCGTTGAGAGTGGAGGTGGGACTGGGCTGCTGTGTTCTGTTGCGTATCTAGGGGCTGGTTACGTGGCGGTAAGGGTTGCGTAGAGGTCGGTCAGCCGGGCGAACCCGGCCAGATCGTCCGGCCTGGTGCCGGCGCTGAGGTGCTCCTTCAGGCGCCGCCACGCAAACCGGTGGGCTGATTCATACAGGGTGGGAAGCAGGAGCTCGCCGTGCGGCCCGGTGACCCGGACCTTCGCAGGCCATGCGGCGTCCGGATCGGGGACCTGGACGGCAACCCCGCCGTCGGCGGTGTAAAGGCGGATGTCGACGCCGGCGGGCCGGCCGGCGGTAAGCACGCCCTGGGCGGTGAACGGCGCACCGTTCGCGAGCCTGCCGCTGGCCGTGTAACCGGCGGCGTCTTGGCGCAGGACGGCCACGCCGTCCAGTCGGCCGGTGACGGCAAGCAAGGCGGCGAGGTGGTCGCTGAGGAGTTGCCGTGGATCGGTGCCGGGCGCCGCCGTCGCCACGCTGTCCAGCAGCGAGGCGGTGCCCAGCCCGCTGCGCACTGCGCCACGGGCATCCGGGCCGGAAACCTCGGCGACCAGGGCCGGGTTCGCGGCCCAGCGGAGGTCGAGGACGACGACGGCCCCTGCGGCGTCTGCCGCAGCCGCAAGTTCCGAGGTGTCCTCGGGCACGGGGTTGGCCACCACAATGCCGCGGGCCCCTGCCTGCACGGCGCCGGCGGCTTCGGCGGCCCAGCCGCTGCTGCCCGCGACCACCAGCACGTCGGCCGGGCCGGATTGGCCGGCCGGGGTGGGGCCAAACGTTGCAGGCAGCGATGCCACGGTCTGGGTGACCGCGCCTGCCTCCCGGGCGGCGGGCGTGGCCTGCACCGTGAAGCGGGCGCTCATGCGGAAACTCCTGCCGTGTCCGCTGCGACCGCATGGTCCCGGGCGGCGCTTTCCACCGTGGCCTCGGCGATGGCCAGGGCGAACGTGAGGTCGTCGATCAGGGTTTGGGCGGGCGGGGCCTGCCGGGTTCCGTTGGCGAGTCCGGCAAGTTCGCGCCACTCGCCCTCGTAGCCGTTGTGGCCGTACGGGCCGAAGCTGGTGGTTTCGCTGCCGCCATTGCGGGTGAAGGTGGCTACTGCGGAACCGGCCTGGACGTAGGAGGGCGTGAAGTCGATCCGCAGCGCGGAATCGTCGGCGATGGCCTCGAAGGTCCATTCGGGCTTCCAGGTGCCGTTCATGACGGCCCGCAGCTCAATGACGCGGGACGGGGTTCGGAGCGAGACGGCGTAGCCGAACGGTCGGACGTGCCGGGCCTGCAGGACTTCGACGTGCTCGAAATCGGGCGTGAACCGGCGCACCAGCGGAAGGTCGTGGATGGCCAGGCCCATGATCCCGCCCTGGAGGGCGGCTTTGATGACCTCGATGTCCGAGTAGTCCGGCCGGCCGGCGGCGGGGCGGGTGAGGATTTCCGTGGCGAAGTCCTCGAAGCGGGCGTTCGGTGGCAGGACGATGGAGGAGCGGATGGTGTGGGCCGTTTCGGGGAGGTTGCCCCAATTCTGTTCCGCTGCGAGCCAGCCGGGATCAAAGGTGTGCATGGCGCCGACGACGATCGGAACCCCTGTTTCGGTGCTGACCGCCGAGATGCGGGTGGCTTCCTCGGCGTTCATGGCGAACGGCTTTTCGCAGAGGACAGCCTTCTTTCCGGCCCTGCAGGCGGCGATGACCTGGTCCGCGTGGAACTGGTGGGGGCTGCAGATCGCGACGATGTCCACGGCCGGATCGCCCAGCAGCTCGTCCACGCTCGTGCTGGACGTTGCCCCGACGCGCGCCGCCACGGAAGAGCCAACTGCTGCGTCGACATCCATGATGTGCCGTACCTCAAGGACATCGCGAAGCCGGGCCAGGGCGGGAAGGTGGATGGCCTGGGTGACCGGTCCTGCCCCCAGGATTCCAACCCCCAGGGGCCGGTCTGCCGGTGCGGTGTGATGGGACAAGTTCAATTACCTCTTCGTAAGCGGACTCTGGAGTGCTGGGATCACCGTGGTGGATACCAGCCATCGGATTCACGAATGTGCCCTGAGTCACAACGTAGAGCTACTTTTGACGCGAGTCAAGCAAAAGTTGCTTGTTTCTCGTTATTCTTCTGGTGTGGTGACAGCACTAAGTAAGAGTGTTATGACTTAGGGCATGACTTCTTCACCCGTCGGGAAACAGCTCGGAAAAGAATCCGACGCCGGCAGCCTGTCGCGGGCGGGGGACCTGTTCCAGCTGCTGCGGGACGGCAGGGCCCGTACCCGTGCCGAGTTGGCCCTGAGCACGGGCCTCGCCCGTTCCACGGTTGCCTCCCGGATCGACGCGCTCATGCTCTCCGGCCTCGTGGGACCCGCCGGCGAGGCACTCTCCAGCGGCGGGAGGCCGCCGTCGCGCTTTGCCTTCAACCCGTCCGCCCGCCTGGTCCTGGCCGTCGACGTCGGTGCCACGCACGTGATTGTCGCGGTCACCGACCTTGGCGGGACAATCCTCGCCGAGCACCGGCTGGCCCAGCAGGTGGCTGACGGGCCGGAAGCTGTGCTGGACCAGGTGGTGGCGCAGGGCAAGGAACTGCTGGCGTCAGCGGGACGCAGCGTCAACGAACTCGCGGGGATTGGCATCGGACTCCCGGGGCCCGTGGAACACGACACCGGAAAACCGGTGAAGCCGCCCATCATGCCTGGCTGGGACGGGTTCGACGTGGTCAGCTACGTCCAGCGGTCCCTGCCCGTCCATGTGCTCGTTGACAACGACGTGAACATCATGGCGCTGGGGGAGCAGTCCGCCCACTGGCCCGAGCACAACAACTTCTTCTTCGTGAAGGTGGCCACCGGCATCGGCTCCGGCATCATCAGCAACGGGGAGCTGCAGCGCGGCGCGAACGGCACGGCGGGCGACCTTGGCCACGTCCAGGTTGCCCGGGGCGCCGAGGTCCTGTGTGCCTGTGGAAACTACGGGTGCCTTGAGGCACTCGCGTCCGGGCCCGCCGTCGCACGTTCCCTCCGGGACCAGGGCGTGGACGTGGCCAGGGGCGCGGATGTGATCCGGCTCGCCGCCGACGGCAACCTGCAGGCCATCCAGGCGCTGCGGCAGGCGGGCCGGGACATCGGTGAGGTGCTGGCCACCGCGGTGAACCTGCTCAATCCGTCCGTCATCGTGGTCGGCGGCAGCTTCGGCGAAACGGGCGAGCACCTGGTGGCGGGAATCCGTGAGGTGGTGTACCGGCGCTCCCCGCCGCTGGCCACCTCGCACCTGCGCATCAATGTCTCCCGGGCAGGCGACCAGGCGGCTGTCCTCGGGGCGAGCCAGCTGGTCACCCAGTACGTCCTCTCGCCGGCCATCATCGAAGCCACGCTTGCGGGCGCGATCGCCGGGTAGCAAAGGGCAGCGCCGGAAAGAATCCTCCGGCGCCGCCCGGCGCCCCGTTAATCCTCGGCGTCCGGCTCCGGTGCCTCGGTGAGGAGCAGCGCCGTCCCCTGGTAGGCCGGCAGTTCGAGGAAGAAACTGTGCAGGTCATCCACCTGCCCCACCGTCTCGCCGCTGAAGAGGTCCTTGACGTTGGCCCCGGAGGGCAGCTCATTGGACTGGATGCTGCCGGCGATGTCCTGCCCTGAGAAGTTGAGCGCCGTGACCTGCAGGGAGCCGTCCTGGAGCCGGTTGACCAGCACCAGTGCCCCGCGGTTGGAGACCTCGGGGACATCGAGCAGCGTGCCCGTGGCAATCCCGTTGTCCTCGCGGACGGCAAGGATCCGCTGCAGCCGCCGCGCGAACGAGTTCGAATCCTGCAACTGCTCCGGCAGCGTGCCGTAGAGGCTGCGGGCCCGCGGCATACCGGACGACGACGTGGTGGCGTCCGGGCTGGTCCCCATGAGGTCGTGCGCGCCGCGGTTGATCCAGCGGGTGTCGCCCTGCGAGGTGAGCTCCCGGACACTGCTCCGATCCAGTGCCAGGATGCCCGTGAGGTCCCAGCCCGAGAGGGCAAAGACTCCCGGCTGCAGCGCGTTGTACATGGACAGGAGGATGTGGACGTCCCGGATCTGTGACTCCTGCTCGGGGGTCACGGCGGCGGGGTCCTGGATACCCAGGGCGGCCATGATGAAGCTGACTGTGGTGCAGGCGATGCCGTTGGTGGTGAAGACGGCGTTGTAGGGTCCGTTCTCGCCGGTCAGCCGTTCCCGCAGGGTCTGCTGGACCTGCTCCGCGAGCTGCGCGCCGGTGAGTTCCTCACCGTTGAGTTCGAATATCTCGTCCCGGTGCCCGGCAGCGAAGTGCAGGAGCTCGTAGGTCAGCTCGTCATGGTTCTGCAGGGCATGGACCAGGGAAGCCTGGTCCACCCCGATCTCCATGGACAGGCGGAGCGTCAGCCGCAGGAATTCGGTGTCCGCCGTGACAAGGGCGTAGTGGTACGCGGGCCGGGTGATGAAGTCGTAGGAAAGGTCGGGACCCGATTCGGAGGTTGCCTTGATGTCGTCGATGGTGAGGTTCAGTTCCTGGAAGGAGAACCCGCCAACCTTGCGGATCATGGAGCCGATCAGCTGGTTGGCGGCCTCGGACAGCGGGTGCCCCTCGGACCAGCCGGGCTGTTCCTCGGCGCTTTTTTCGACGCCCAGGAACCCGTTGGCGTCAAGGCGGAGCGCCCCGGTGCCCAGGTCCACCAGCGAGTGCAGGGCGTCGCCCACCACCAGCCGCATGCCCGCGAAAGTCGGGTCCAGCCAGTTGATGGAGGGCTGCCCGGCCTTGAAGTAGTGCAGGTAGACCCAGCGGCGGGTCTTTCCGGTGGTGTCCACGATGGGCCGGGTGGCGCTCCAGTTGGTTTCCTTCACCCCGGGTTCGTAGAAGATGACGCGCTGCAGCCTGCCGATGATGTAGCCGGCTTTCTGCAGCGCCTGTTCCGAATCAGGGCTGAGGTTGACCGAATCCGCCCCTTCCGGGACATCGGGCAGGAGGTTCCAGTCCTCCTCCGGAATGTCCACCATGTGGTAGATCCCGGGGTAGTCGCGGAAGTTCATTTCGGCCAGCCGGAAGTCGGCGCCCTTGCCGGTGTGGCCCGGAACGATGTCGTCAATGACCGTGCCGCCGTGCTCCGCGGCGACCTCGCACATGCTCCGGAACTCTTCTTCGGTGCCGAACACCGGATCGATCGCCATGCTGATCCGGTCGAAGTGCCCGTCCACGCTGGGCGTGTGCGACCAGCCGCTGATGCCGCCGGCCAGTTTCACCGGCCCGGTGTGGATGCCGCGGATGCCGATTTCACGGAAGGCTTCCCACATGGCCTCGTCTCCCAGGGCGGACAGGAACGACCGGCCCGGCTCGGTGATGAAGGACAGCGGGTAGGCGGTGAACCAGACGGGGGCGCGTTCGACGGCGGCCCGGGGGTTCGGATGCGCGTACGAGTTCTGCCACATGCTGGCCTGGCCGGACAACTGCCGGGCCAGGACATTGGCGTCACCGAGCATGGCCTGGTTGCGCAGCCATTCCACGTAGGCGGCGTTCCGTCCGTCGAATTCGAAGGAGGGCCTGTTGCCCACGAATTGGCGCCGCCGCGCGACGGGCCGCAGCGCCTTTGGCCGGGCGGCGAAGAACTGTTCGTCGAAAGTGACTTCCAGGTCCGCTGCCGGCTCCGTGGCGGCCGCCTCCCCTTCCCCGACTCCGGCGGTGTTATCCGCATCCGAAACGCGCTCGCTGGTCCCCGGCTCCCGCATAAGCTCCTCTTTCCACTGCTCGTCTCCGTGCTGGCATGGATGCTCCAAAGCCCCTTGCCCGTGGAAAGGTACCCAGCCGGACAGGGAGTATTCGGAGTTCCCTCTCCCGATGCTACTGGGCGGCGCAACCGGTGGACTGGACAAACGTGCCCGGCTTAGCGGAAGCCCCGCCCGAGCTGTCGGCCGATGTCCCGGCCGATCCGGGTGAGCAGGGCGGCGGACAGCACGGGGTCCTTGGCGGAATCCCGGTTGGTGTAGTCGGCCAGGGCGTAGACCTGCGCCAGGGACAGGTCCGCCCAGCGTTCCCGGGGGAGCAGGGAGCGGCCGGCCACGGCGATGAGGGTGCGGGTGCCGGAGCGCCGGGCCACCGCGGCGGGCAGCTTGCCGGCGAGGGTCTGCGCGTCGATGCTGCCTTCGCCCGTGATGACGACGTCGCAGCCATCCTTGCGGGCATCGAAGTCCAGCAGGTCAAGGAAGAAGTCCGCTCCGGAGACCTGGCGCGCGCCCAGGAGCAGGCAGGCGAACCCGATTCCCCCGGCGCTGCCGGCTCCGTCATGCCGTGCCAGCCCGGCCGCGGCGCCAAACCCGGCGTCCGCCATCCTGCCAACGAAGTGTTCCAGTCCGGCGTCGAGGGCGGCGACATCCGCCGGGCCGGCGCCTTTTTGCGGCCCGAAGACGGCCGCAGCCCCGGCTGGTCCGGTCAGGGGATTGGAGACGTCGCTGGCGACCACCAGTTCCGTCCCTGCCAGGCCCGGCGGGAGGGAACCTCGGACGGCGTGGATCCGGCCGAGTGCCTGGCCGGTCCCCGGCAGTTCCGTGCCGTCGGCTGCGAGGAAGGTGTATCCCAGGGCGGACAGCATTCCCATGCCGCCGTCGGTGCTGGCGCTGCCACCCAGAGCCAGCACAATCCGCGCGGGCGAGAGGCCCAGGGCGAACCGGACCGCCTCACCGAAACCGCGGCTGGACGCGTTGAGGGCGTCGAGGCCGCCGTCCGCCAGGAGTGCGATCCCGCAGGTGTTGGCGACCTCCACGACGGCGGTGGCGCCGTCGAAGGCGATGGACGACTGGACCGTTTGCCCCGTGGGGCCGGTGACGGAGCAGGTGTGCCGGGCGAAACCGGCCGAGACAGCGGCGTCCACGCTGCCGTCCCCGCCGTCGGCCAGCGGCAGCAGCTCGCATTCGATGGTCCGGGCCGCCACGGCGGTGGACCGGAGCCCAGCCGCCAAGGCTTGCGCCACTTCGCCTGCGGTGAGGCTGCCCTTGAATTTGTCGGGTGCGATCAGGGCCCGGACCGTGGTGGTGTCGGCGGGCATGTCAGGCGGTTTCGGAGTAGGCGGGGCGGCGGGCGGCAGGCAGGGAAGGCTCGACGCCGGTGGTGCCTTCCTGGAAGGCCGGCTCCTTGTGGGGGGCGCCGGCACCGTCGGCGGCCTCAAGGGGGCCCGGCGCCAGGGCGGGAAGCGGGTCCACGGCTTCGCCGGCGAAGACGCGGCGCACACGGTCGGCGTCGAGGGTGCGGTCCCACCAGGCGATGAACAGGGTGGCCACCGCGTTGCCGGTGAAGTTGACCAGGGCCCGGCATTCGGACATGAACTTGTCGATGCCGAAGATCAGCATGATTCCGGCGGCGGGGATGGTGCCGATGGTGGCCAGGGTGGCGGTGAGGGCGATGAAGCCGCCGCCGGCGACTCCTGCCGCGCCCTTGGAGGTGAGCAGCATGACCGCGAGCAGGCCCAGCTGCTGGCCGATGCTCAGGTGGGTGTTGGTGGCCTGGGCAATGTAGAGGGCGGCCAGGGACAGGTAGATGGCGGCGCCGTCCAGGTTGAAGCTGTAGCCGGTGGGGACCACCAGGCCGACCGTTTCCTTCTTGACGCCGGCGTTCTCGAGCTTGCGCATCAGGCCTGGGAGGGCGGGCTCGGCGGTGGAGGTGCCCAGGATGAGCATGTATTCCTCCTTGAGGTGCCGGATCATGCTGAAGATGTTCAGCTTCAGGAACGCCATGACCGAGCCGAGGACCACCATGACGAACAGGATGGACGTGGCGTAGAACAGTGCGATCAGGCCGCCCATGCTGGTGAGCGATGAGACGCCGTACTTGCCCACGGCAAAGGCCATGGCGCCGAAGGCTCCCAGGGGCGCGGCCTTCATGATGAAGCCGAGGATCTTGAACATGACCCCGGTGAGTCGCTGCACGCCGTCCAGGACCGGGGCGCCCACCTTGCCCATGGCATTCAGGGCGATCCCGAAGACCACCGCAATGAAGATGATTTGCAGGATGTCGCCTGCCACGAAGGGCTGGACCACGCTGGTGGGAATAATGTTGGTGATGAACTGCCACCATTCCTGGTGCTGGCCCGCATCGATCAGCTTGGCGGCCGAATCTGACGTCTTGATGCCGCCGGGATCGGCGTTCACGCCTTCGCCGAGCCGGAAGACGTTGATGGCCACCAGGCCGAATGCCAGGGCGCAGATGGTGCCGGCCTGGAAGTAGGTCAGCGCCTTCAGTCCGGTCATGCCCACCTTCTTCAGGTCCGCCACGCTGGCGATGCCGCCGACGATCGTGAGGAACACGATGGGCCCGATGAGCATCTTCATCGCGTTTACGAAGGTGGTGCCGATCGGTTCCATGGCAATACCCGCTGCCGGGGCCAGCCAGCCGACCAGGATGCCGATGACGATCGCTGTCAGTACCCAAAAGTAGAGTTGCCGGTACCAGCGGGGTTTGGGGGCCGGCGTCGCGTTGCCGGCGGTGTTGATGTGGTCCATGATTCCTACCTCGTTGTTGGAATATCGCTGGAGGATGTGTTGGGGAAAGGATTGCTGCGGGGTGGGACCTCCGCTGAAATGAGTGGTTAGACCACTGCCGGCGCGAGCGTCAAGGCTTTGATGATGGCTTCGGTGACGTCCTTGGTGTTTGCTTTGCCCCCCACGTCGCGCGTCAGGTGGCCGGCTCCGGTGGCCGCTTCGATGGCGGCTTCCACCTGGCGGGCTTCCGCGTGCAGGCCGAAGTGGTCCAGCATCAGGGCGGCGCTGGCGATGGCGCCGATCGGGTTGCTGATGCCCTGGCCGGCGATGTCCGGGGCGGAGCCGTGGACGGGTTCGAACATGGACGGGAAGCGGCGCTCCGGGTTCAGGTTGGCGCTGGCCGCCAGGCCCAGGCTGCCGGCCAGGGCCGAGCCCAGGTCCGAGAGGATGTCGGCGTTCAGGTTGGAGGCGACGACGACGGAGAGGTCCTCGGGCTTGAGGATGAACTTAGCGCTCATGGCATCCACCAGGACGCTTTCGGTCTGGACATCCGGGTAGTCCAGGGCGACGCGGTTGAAGACCTCGTCCCACAAGACCATCCCGTACTGCTGCGCATTGGACTTGGTGACCGAGGAAACCTTCTTGACGGCCCGGGTCCGGGCCAGGTCGAAGGCGAACCGCATGATGCGCTCGCAGCCCTTCTCGGTGAACAGCGCGGTCTGCAGCGCCACCTCGTTGCCGGGGCCGCGCCCACTGAGGTTCCGGCCGCCGAGGCCGGCGTACTCACCCTCGCTGTTCTCGCGGACCACCACCCAGTCCAGTTCGGTAGTGTCGGCCTTGCGGAGTGGAGACTGCACGCCGGGGAGGAACTTCACCGGGCGGATGTTGGCCCACTGGTCAAAGTTCTGGGTGATGTTCAGGCGCAAGCCCCAGAGACTGATGTGGTCCGGGACGTTTTCCCAGCCGACGGCGCCGAAGTAGATGGCGTCGAAGTCCTTCAGGGCGTCCAGGCCCTTGGGGTCCATCATCTGGCCGGTCCTGGCGTAGTACTCGCTGCCCCAAGGGAACTCGGTCCAGTCGAACGCGAACTTCCCGTTCGAGTTTCGGGCCAGGGCGTCCAGGACGCGGCGGCCGGCGGATACCACTTCCTTGCCCACGCCGTCGGCCGGGATCGAAGCGATGCTGAATGTCTGGTTGGCGCTCATTTGCCTACCTCCTCGTTGAGTGCTTTGCAGTGTGCGGGTGTCGGCCCGGTCACACTGTTTTCTTCCTCTTCAAGTAGACGGGCGCGGCGGGTGGGGCGTCCAAGACCAAGATTCGATCCGACAGATAGGCTGCGCCTATCGATGGGCGGCTATTCCGCGTGGTCCTTGGCCACCTGCAGGAAGGCGCGCGCCGCGGGCGTGAGGTCGTCCTTGCGGCTCAGGATGGCCACCTCCAAGTGGGAAACCGGCTCGATCAGGAGCGTGCGCAGGCCGGCCTTCCCGGCTGTGGGGGCCCACGAGGAAGGCATCACCGCGTGCCCCACCCCTGCCAGCACCAGGGGCAGGACCGAGGTGCGGTGGGCCACTTCCACCACGATCTCGGCATTGACCCCGCGCGCCAGGGCATCGTCCACCAGCCAGCGCATCAGGGAACCCCGCTGGCTGGCGATGAGCCGGTGCCCGTTCAGGTCCTCCCGCGCGATGGCATCTCCCGGGCCGAAAGTGTCTGCCTGCGGATTGACGATCAGGATCAGCGGCTGGCGCTCCAGCTCAAGCACTTCCACCCCGGCCACGCGGATGGCGGTGGCAGAACCGGCCAGCCCGATCTCGGTGCTGCCGTTGCGCACCGATTCGATGACCTCCTCCGGCGTGAAGGCGGCCTCCACGTTCAACCTGACCGACGGGTAGGACCGGGTGAAAGCGGCGATCATGGAGGTCAGGGGTTCAATTCCGGGTGAGGGCATGGTGACGATGTCCAGCTGCCCGCTGCGAACGCCGCGCAGTGCCTGAACGGCGGATTGCGCGGCGTCCAGGTCCCGCATCACCAGCCGGGCCGGCCCCACCAGTTCCTTGCCCGCGTCGCTGAGGACGGCGCGGCGGCCAATCCGGTGGAACAGCGGAACCCCCAGCTCCTTTTCCAGGCCCGCGATGGTCTGGGACAGCGAGGGCTGGGCGATCAACAGGTGTTCGGCCGCGCGGTTGAACCCGCCGTGGTCCACCACCGCCAGGAAATACTTCAGTTTCCGGGTGTCCAAACGGGGCTCCTCTCCGGCCGGTCCTGTGCTGCGGTGCAGCTGTTGCCGCACAGGGGGACCATATCAGCGAACCATTGCCCCCTCATTGGCTTATCTCTGCTGCCACTCCCGCCAGGGCCCGGTTCGGACGTATTCTTGGAACCAGGTTTTGTAGTAGGCCGAAGCGCTTCGAACAGGGCTGGAACATGGCGGCTGAACCTTCGGGGCAGGTTGGCTGGGGGCTGCTTCCAGTTACCCCGGAGCCGGTTTTCGACACCAAGGATGTCGAAGCCTTCCTCCGGGAAGTCACCCATGACTTCATGAGCGAAATCAAGGGTGAACACCGCGGTATCGGCTGGGCCGCCACGCTCTTCCGCCTGGGCCAGGGACGCACCCTTGCGGCCAGCACGGAGCAGGCGTGGGACGCCGACCGGGAACAGTGCTCGTTCGCCGACGGGCCCGTCATGGAGGCCTTGCGCACCGAGGCATTCGTCCTGGTATCGGATCTCAGCCGTGACCGGCGGTGGCCCGGGTACGCGAGTGCGGCGTCGGGCCACGGGGTGCAGTCGATGCTTTCCGTGCCCGTCATGTCTGAAGGCGGGACGAGCGCCGCCATCACCTTCTACGCGGGCGTGCCGCACGCGTTTACCAGCGACGACCTGGTCAGGATCCAGGGCTATGCGCGCCAGACGGCCCGGGCCCTTCGCCTTGTGTTCCGCGTGGCCGAGAGGGCGGAAACGACGGCGGGCCTCGCCGTCGTCCAAAGCTCCCTGGTCCTGGTGGACCTGGCCGTGCGCAGCCTCACCAGCGAATACGGCCTCAGCAGGGAGGCCGCGCTGCTTTTCCTGCAGACGCAGGCATTGCACCATGAGCTTGACCTCCGGGACGCGGCCCTGAACGTCGTGGCCCCGGGGACCGGCCGGGACCGGAGCGGCGCACCGCCGTCCACGTTGCGGCAGGAAGCGTACGACGGCGTCGCGGAGCTTCCGCGTCCGTCGGCGGCGGGGCGGGGCTTTCCAACCGGAAAGCAACCCCGCAGGAACGCTGCGGTGAAGACGGAAACCCCGCCTCCCGCAGAAGGGAGGACAGCATGACCATCCAGAAGCAGGAGCCGCGTTTCATCGCGGACGGGCCGGAGGGCCACCCCTGGCACCGGTTCGTTGCCCTGGGAGACTCCTACACCGAAGGAATCGGCGACCCGGAACCGCTCAGCCTGGGCGGCCTCCGTGGTTGGGCGGACCGTGTGGCCGAGGAGCTGGCGTCCGGCCGCCCCGACTTTGCGTACGCCAACCTGGCCATCCGGGGAATGCTGCTGCGGCAGATCCTGGACGGGCAACTGGCCGCGGCGCTGTCCCTGAAACCGGATCTTGTTGCCATTGCCGCTGGTGGCAACGACATCATCTTCAGGCACGGCGATCCCGACAAGCTGGCCGGGAAGCTGGACCAGGCCATCGGCACGCTCGCAGCCACCGGTGCCACCGTGCTCCTGTTTGCGGGCCCGGACTGGGGCAACACGCCGGTGTTCGGCAAGATCCGCGGCCGCGTGGCCATCTACAACGAGCACCTGCACACCATCGGGGCCCGGCACCACACCATCATGGTTGACCTGTGGTGCCTGCCGGAACTCCAGCACGCGTCAATGTGGGACCCGGACCGGCTGCATCTGTCACCGCTGGGCCACCATGCCGTGGCCGCGGCAACCCTGGATGCGCTGGGCGTGGAGCATGCGCTCAAGCCGTTGCAGCCCAGGCCGCTGCCGGCGCACGGGTGGACGCAAGCCCGGGCCGAGGACCTGGTGTGGGCGCGGCAGTATTTCATGCCGTGGGTGCTCAAGCAGTTGCGGCCGCACCAGGCCGACGCGCTGGCGGCGAAGCGGCCGCAGCCCGGCCCGGTCTTCGGCCAAGGCCTCCCCGGCCCGTTCCCGCCGGGACACCCGGCCAAGGGTTCGGAGATGGGCCCCGGCCCGGCAGCCGGCGGGCCGGACGCGAGGGCGGTGAACCGGGTGGCCTGACGCCGGCCGGGGGTCAGCGCTTCCTGGGTGACCGCTTCGAGGCTGCATTCATGGCAGCCTTGACCGCCGGGGGCAGTCCTGCCTGCTCGGTTTCCGGCTCGGCCGCTGTTCCCCGGGCCTTCGCGATGGCCCGCATGCCGTGGTAGATCACCAGCGCGGCGGCCGAACCCAGGGCGATGCCGGTGAACTTGAGGTCGCCGATGGTCCAGGTGTAGTCGGCGATCCCGATGATCAGGGCCACGGCCGCGGTGGTCAGGTTGACCGGATTGGCGAAGTTCACCTTGTTCTGCACCCAGATCTTTACGCCCAGGATGCCGATCATGCCGTACAGCATGGTGGCCGCGCCGCCCAGGACGCCGGCCGGGACGGTGGCAATCAGTTCGCCGAACTTGGGTGAGAAGCTCAGCAGGATCGCGAACATGCCGGCCACCCAGTAGGCCGCCGTCGAATACACCTTGGTTGCCGCCATGACGCCGATGTTCTCGGCGTAGGTGGTGGTGCCCGAGCCCCCGCCAAGGCCGGCGAGGACCGTTGCGGCGCCGTCAGCCATCAGCGCCCGGCCGGAGACGCCGTCGAGGTTTTGCCCTGTCATGGCGGCAACCGACTTCACGTGGCCGATGTTCTCTGCCACCAGCACCAGGACCACCGGGACGAACAGCCCCAGCACGCCGAGGTGGAACTCGGGGGTCTGGAAATGCGGCAGGCCAACCCAGGCGGCGGCGTCCATCTTGTCGTAGGCCACCTCGCCCCGGAGCATGGCCACCAGGTAACCCACCACGACGCCCACCAGGATGCTGAGCCGGCCGAGGATCCCGCGGAACAGGACGCTGACCAGGATGATCGTGGCCAGCGTGACGACGGCGGTGATGGGTGCGGCGTCGAAGTTCTGCTTGGCTGCGGGGGCGAGGTTCAGGCCGATCAACGCGACGATGGCTCCGGTGACGATGGGCGGCATCAACCGGTTGATCCACCCGGCGCCGAACTTCTGCACCACGGCACCCACTAGGGCGAGGGTGGCGCCGGCGAGCACCACGCCGCCCAGCGCGCCCGGGATGCCGAACTGTGCCTGGGAGGCCGTGATGGGCGCGATGAACGCAAAGCTGGAGCCGAGGTAGCTGGGCACCCGGCCCTTGGTGACCACCAGGAACAGCAGTGTTCCGATGCCGGAGAAGAACAGCGTGGTGGCCGGCGGCATCCCGGTGATGATGGGCACCAGGAAGGTGGCGCCGAACATGGCCACCACGTGCTGCATGCCCACGCCGATGGTCAGGGGCCAGGCCAGCCGCTCATCCGGGGCCACCACCTGTCCGGGCTTGATGGTTTTGCCGGTGCCGTGCAGCTTCCATTTGATTCCGAGCATGCTCATGGGAAGGAATGCCTTTCAGGGGTGCCGCGAGGGGGCGAAGGATAACTCGGTCCAGAATACCGCCAAGTATTTCGCTGCCGTCCGATGTGGCGAACGTCACCTGCCGTCACGGGAAGAGGAACCAAGCAGTTGAAGTTGCAACTATGGAAAGCAAAGAGGCCACCCCGGGAAGCGGGCGGCACAGCGAAAGGTAAGCCAATGACCATTGCCCACGAAGAAGCGATTATCGATTCGGCAGCCGTGGACGCGATCTTCGCCCAGGCCCGCACCGCCAACACGTTCAGCGGCGAGGTAACCGAGGAGCAGGCGCAGGCCATCTACGAACTGACCAAGTTCGGGCCCACCGCCTTCAACTCCCAGCCGCTGCGCGTCACGTACGTCCGCTCGCCCGAAGCCCGCGCCACCCTGGTGGATGCGCTGTCCCGCGGCAACCAGGCCAAGACCGCGTCGGCTCCGCTGGTGGCCATCCTCAGCTACGACACCGACTGGGCGGGCAAGTGGGACAGCTTCCTGCCCGGCTACAACGCCCCCAAGGCCATGTACGACGCCGACCCCGAGCTCGCCGCCGCGACGGGCAACAACAACGCCCACCTGCAGGCCGGCTACTTCATCCTGGCCGTCCGCTCACTCGGCTTCGCCGCCGGCCCGATGACCGGCGCCGACTTCAAGGCCATCGACGCCGCCTTCTTCCCCGCCGGCGACCAGAAGAGCTTCCTGGTGGTCAACATCGGGGAGCCCGGTGAGGAAGCCTGGGGCGAGGCGAAGCCCAAGTACTCCTACGACGACGCGGTCCGCACCGTCTGACGCCCCATCACGTTCCGCGGTCAAACACGAACGCCCCATCACTTGGTGACGGGGCGTTCGTGCTTAACCTGTGGGGCGTCCGCTCAGGCGATGACGCTGTCCACCAGCGCCTTGGCCTCCGCCTGCACCTGCTTGAGGTGGTCCTCGCCCTTGAAGGACTCGGCGTAGATCTTGTACACGTCCTCGGTGCCGGACGGGCGGGCGGCGAACCAGGCGTTCTCGGTGACCACTTTCAGGCCGCCGATGGCCGCACCGTTGCCGGGTGCCTCGGTGAGCTTGGCAGTGATCGCCTCGCCGGCCAGCTCGGTGGCCGTGACGTCCGCGGCGGAGAGCTTGCCCAGCTTTGACTTCTGCTCACGCGTGGCGGCTGCGTCAATGCGGGCATAAACCGGGGCGCCGAACTGATCCGTCAGCCCCTTGTACAGCTGCGACGGCGACTTCCCGGTCACGGCCGTGATCTCGGAGGCCAGCAGTGCCAGCAGGATTCCGTCCTTGTCAGTGGTCCACACGCTGCCGTCCAGTTTGTTGAAGGATGCGCCGGCGGATTCCTCGCCACCGAACGCACCCTCACCGGAGAGCAGGCCGGGGACGAACCACTTGAAGCCCACCGGGACCTCCACCAGCTTGCGGCCCAGGCTCTCCGCCACCCGGTCGATGATCGAGGAGGACACCAGGGTCTTGCCCACCACGGATTCGGGGTTCCAGCCGCTCCGGTTGCGGTAGAGGTAGTCGATGGCGACCGCGAGGTAGTGGTTTGGGTTCATCAGGCCGCCGTCGGGGGTCACGATCCCGTGACGGTCGGCGTCGGCGTCGTTGCCGGTGGCAACATCGAACGGTACGGACCCGTCGGCACCCACGGACATCCGGCTGATCAGGGACGCCATGGCGGACGGCGAGGAGCAGTCCATCCGGATCTTCTCGTCCCAGTCCAGGGTCATGAAGGCCCACTGCGGGTCCACAGTGGGGTTCACCACGGTGAGATTAAGGTGGTGCCGCTCGGCGATTTCGCCCCAGTAGTCCACGGACGCGCCGCCCATGGGGTCGGCGCCGATGCGGACTCCGGCTTCGCGGATGGCGTCCAGGTTCAGGACGGACGGAAGGTCATCCACGTAGCTGCTCAGGAAATCGAACTTGCCCGTGGTGTCCGCCGCCTGCGCGTCGGCCAGGGGGATCCGCTTGACGCCGCGCAGGCCGTTCTCCAGCAGTTCGTTGGCGCGGTTGGCGATCCAGCCGGTGGCGTCCGAGTCCGCGGGTCCGCCGTGCGGGGGGTTGTACTTGAAGCCGCCATCGGCGGGCGGGTTGTGGCTGGGGGTCACCACGATCCCGTCAGCCTGCGGGGCCCCCGGCGCGGCCTTGCGGTTGTACGTGAGGATGGCGTGGCTCAGGGCAGGGGTGGGAGTGTAGCCGTGACGGGCGTCCACCAGCACGTGGACGCCGTTGGCGGCGAGCACCTCCAGGGCGGAGTTCTGCGCCGGTTCACTCAAGGCGTGGGTGTCCTTGGCCAGGAACAGCGGGCCGGTGACGCCCTGCGCCGCCCGGTATTCCACGATCGCCTGGGTGATGGCCACGATGTGCTGCTCATTGAAGGACGCCTTGAGGCTGGAGCCCCGGTGCCCGGAGGTGCCGAACACCACGCGCTGGCCGGGATCACCCAGGTCCGGCGCGATGTCGTAATACGCGTCAAGGAGCGCAGTGATGTCAACAAGGTCCTGGGGTTGGGCAACTGTACCCGCGCGGCTAGCCATGGGACCAGCATGCCAGAACCTGGCGGGAGTCAAAACGAATTGCCCAGGATCCGGACGCTGTGAGACGCAATGACGTCACCAACCAAGTAGTCCACCTGAGTACAGGGCCGTGAAAGTACCTATATACCGGCCCTTCAGCGCCCTGCTATTTTCAAGAAAATTCCAGGCACGCAAGCGAAAGCAACGGACGACGGCGGCACCGCCGATCGTCCCGTCCGGCAAGGAAGCGGGGACGTCCAATGGGGGCAGGAGACGGGGCAGCCGAGCAGTCCAGGCTCGCTGCCGAACGCGTTGCCAGGCTGAAGCGCCAGCTGGATGAGGCCGAACGTTCCACCAAGGCCTGGGACGCCGGAGCCCTGGGCGAACGGGTGGTGGCGGACAAGCTCAGCGAACTGGTCCCTCGTGGCTGGTACCTGCTCCACGATGTCCACTGGCCGGGCCGGCCCAAGGCCAATCTTGACCATGTCCTGGTGGGCCCCGGCGGGGTGGTGGTGGTGGATTCGAAGAACTGGACCGGCGAAGTGCGCGTGGTGTCCGGAGTGCTCTGGCAAGGCCGCTACGCCCGGACCCAGGCCGTGGAGGGGGCGCTGGCCCAGTGCGCCGCCGTCGCCTCGGTGCTGGCCCCCCAGCACCGCCGCCTGGTGCGTCCGCTCATCTGCATGGCGGCGCAGCCGGACCTCTTCGGGGTGACCGCCTCCGATGTGGCCGTGGCGGGTTCCCACCGGGTGGTGCGGACCATCGAGGCGCTTCCGCCGGTGCTGGACGCGCAGGCGGTAGTGGGGTTGTATGAACAACTGGGCCAGCAGCTCACCCATGAACAAGAGCCCGGCATCACGGCCCTGCGGAACGTCCGCCCCGGCACCGTGGTGCGCCCGGCAGGGGCGCTGCCGCCTGCCGGCCCCGCGGCGGGTCCGGCGGAAGGGCGCAGGCCCGTTGACGGCACCGGCCGCAGCGGAAGCATGTCCCGGCATCCGGCCGGCCGCAACCTGCCTGCTGGCGGATCCCGGGCAGGAGCGCCGGCAGGCGTCCCGGCAGGAGCGGCCCGGCGGGGCGGGAAAGCCAAAGCGCACCGCAGCGGTACCAGCGGGGGGAAGCTGGCGCTCCTGGCGGCCTTCGTCATTTTTGCCGTTTATATCCTGCCCTACTTGGCCCGCTGACGGCCGGCCGCCCGCTGACTTCCGGCCCGCTGCCGGGGCGCAGCCGGTCTTTGGCTGCGGTCCGGACCGCTCGGGTGATCCGGTTGAGCCCGTCCGAATCGAGGGTCCAGGCCTGCCAGTAGAGGGCCACATCCTGGTAATCGTCATCCAGCCGGACCAGGGTGCCGTCCGAAAGCCCATCCGTGAGCTGGAGCTCGGGGATCATGCCCCAGCCCAAGCCCGCCTTGACCGCCGCGAAGAATCCCTCCGACGACGGTACGGTGTGCGTGGGGGGAGGCTGCCCGATGCCTTTGGCCGCCAGCAGCTGCTGCTGGAGGTTGTCCTTGGCGTTGAACTTCAGGACGGGCATGGCTGCCCAGTCCACACTGCCGGAGGCTGCAAACCGGCGCTGCAGCCCGGCACTGGCCACCGGGATGTACCGCATGGAACCGAGCATTTCTGCCCGGCACCCGCTGACGGGCACAGGATCAGAGGTCACGGCGCCCATCACGTCTCCCTCGCGGAGCAGCTGGCTGCTGTAGCCCTGGTCTTCAACACGCAGGTCCAGGACGGCGTCCTCCCAGCCGGCAGCCCGGTGGAGGACGGGGACAAACCAGGTGGCCAGGGAATCCGCGTTGATGGCCACGGGAAGGTGGGCGCGGGCGGGTGGCCCCGCGCCGAGCGCTGCCGACGTCTCCGCCTCCAGCACCTGCACCTGCCGTGCCATGCGCAGCAGCAGGGCGCCGGCGTCCGTGGTGGTGCAGGGCAGGCGGCGGCGGACCAGGACCTGGCCTACGGCTCCCTCGAGTGCCTTGATCCGTTGGCTGACAGCTGACGGCGTGATCCGCAGGAGGTCGGCGGCAGCCTCAAACGTCCCTTCGTCAATGACCGCGGTCAGGGCTTTGAGATGCTCCAAGTTCATGAAGCTATTCTAATGCGTACGCAGAATCCGTTATTTGCCTACATATCCCGCCGGACCCTACCGTCTTAGTCATGTGGACCTCGTGGATTACCGGAATGCTGACCGGGCTGGCGCTCATCGTGGCGATCGGCGCCCAGAACGCGTTCGTGCTGCGGCAGGGGATCCGCCGCGAACACATCGGCTTGGTGGTGGCGGTATGCATGGGCGGTGACGCGCTGCTGATCGTGGGCGGTACCGCCGGCATCGGGGCAGTGGTGACCCGTTTTCCGGAGGCACTGGAAGTCCTGCGGTGGGCAGGGGCCGCCTACCTGCTGTGGTTCGCAGTGCGGTCCTTCAGGGCGGCAGCGAAGCCGTCAGCGCTGGCGGAGCAGGCACCCCGGTCCAAGCATTCGGTGCTCGCCACCACGGCCGCACTCACGTTCCTGAACCCCCACGTCTACCTGGACACCGTGGTGCTGCTCGGCAGCGTGGCCAACCAGCAGGGACCGGACCTGCGCTGGGCCTTTGCCGCCGGCGCCGTGGCCGGAAGCATCCTGTGGTTCTCGGTGTTGGGTTACGGGGCACGGGCCCTGGCGGGCGTCCTGGGCAGCCCGCGCACCTGGCGCTGGATTGATGCCGGCATCGGTGTATTGATGATGGTGCTGGCCGTCAGCCTGGTCCTGCACTGAAGTAGGCTGGAGCCAGATCCGCAGGGGGAGAAACCATGACTGACCAGCCGTCCCAGGGGCCCGACGACCAGCGCCCTGACCAGCAGGGCAACGATGCGCCGTGGCCCAGCTACCGGCCGCCGGCCCAGTACGGCCAGACGCAGTATGGACAAGGCCACTATGGGCAGTCCCAGTACGGTCCAACCTACAACCAGGGCCAGTGGAACCAGTCCCAGTACAACCAGTCCCAGTACAACCAGTCGCAGTACGGCCAAGGGCAGTACTTTGGCCAGCCGGCTTACTACGGCAGTCCGGCCGAGCCGAAGACCCTGAGTATCGCCAGTATGGTCTGCGGCATCGCATCGGTCATCATGGGGTGGCTGCTCCTACCCCAGCTGGCCGCCATCATTACCGGCCACCTCGCCCTCAGGCGCGAGCCGTCCGGCAAGGGGATGTCCATCTCCGGCCTGGTGCTGGGCTATCTTTGCCTGCTGGGCTACGGCGCCATCTGGTTGATGCTCATCATCGGCCTGACCGTCGCCAGCACCACCGGTTCGAATTCGGGGACTTTCTAGGCGCACTGCCCCGCCGCGGGCCGCTAACGGTCGGCCTCGAGAAAAGTCCCCTCCGGATGGACAACTCCCCTGCACATGACAGGGGGACTGGTCCATGCCGCGGGGAGTTGCCGCTGGGAACCCGGCGGGGTGCCGCTAGCGGAGCAGTTCCACGTCCGAGACGAGGTCGATATGCGCCAGCATGGCCTCTGTCGCCGCGGCCGGATCCTGCGCGCGGATGGCGTCGGCGATCCGGCGGTGGGAGGCCAGTGACTGTTCCGGACGCCCTGGCTGGCCCAGCGATTCCATCCGGGTTTCCAGGATCATCTCGGCGATGAAGGCCATTAGCTGCGCCAGCACGGAGGAGTGCGCCGCCGCGGTGATGGCCTGGTGGAAGAGTTCATCGCCATGGGTGCCGCGGTCGCCGTCGTTGATCTCCCGCGCCATGACGTCCAGGGCGTCGTCGATGGCGGCGAGATCGGCCTCGGTCCGGCGTTCGGCGGCCAGTGCCGCGAGCTTCCCTTCCAGCGTGCTGCGTGCTTCGACGATCTCCGGCAGCCGGCTTTGGTGCTCGCGGAGGCCCTTGATGACGGATGCCACGCTGGGGCGCCGTGCCAGGACTGCGCCGGTGCCGTGCTGCACGTCGATCACGCCCAGCACTTCGAGGGCCACCAGGGCCTGGGCCAGGGTGGCACGGGAAACTCCCAGCCGCTCGGCAAGGTCGCGTTCTGCGGGCAGCAGGTCTCCGGGGCGGAGCTGGGCGGACTCGATGTAGGCGAGGATCTGCTCCACCAGCTGCTCATAGAGCCGGGGGCGCGAGACCCGTTCCAGGCCTGCCCGTGCCGTCTTTTCCACAGTTCCTCCCGAGGTTCTCGAACCAGAATACCTCCTGCATCTATTGACAGATAGACTCACTGTCTAAGAGGCTAGTCCAGTGAGCCAGTAACTCACGTCACATTCTTTCGTTCCAATGGAGGACCAACGATGTCCGCTCCTGTCTTATCGATCATCATCCTGGCGGCGATGTTCCTGCTCGCCACCGTCCTGCCCCTCAATATGGGCGCCCTCGCCTTCGTGGGCGCCTTCCTGCTTGGCTCCCTGGTGCTGGGCATGTCCACCAACGACATCCTTGCCAACTTCCCCGGCGGCCTCTTCCTGACGATCGTCGGCGTCACCTACCTGTTCGCCATTGCGCAAAACAACGGCACCATCGACCTCCTGGTCCGGGGAGCCGTCAAGCTGGTGGGCAGCCGCGTTGCCCTGATCCCCTGGGTCATGTTCGCCATCACCGCAGTGATCACGGCCGTCGGCGCACTGTCTCCCGCCGCCGTCGCCATCATTGCCCCCATTGCCCTCAGCTTCGCCGGGAAGTACAAGATCAGCCCGCTGCTGATGGGCATGATGGTGATCCACGGCGCCCAGGCCGGCGGCTTCTCGCCCATCGCCGTCTACGGCGTCACGGTCAACGGCATCATCGCCAAGACCGATCTCGCCTTCAGCCCGGCCGCACTCTTCCTCTCAAGCTTCATCTTCAACCTGGTCATCTCCCTGGTCCTCTTCGTCGTCCTGGGCGGCAGGAACCTCATGTCCTCCAAGGTGGGTCAATTCGTGGAGCAGGCCGCCGAGGCCAGGATGGCAGTCAGCGTCGGCGCGAAAGCCGGCACCGACGTTCCGTTCAAGGGCTTCGGCTCCGGCATGTACGGCCCGCGTGACCCTGCAGGCGACGGCGTCGCGGCCACCAAGGAGCGCAAGGAGCGGATTCCGCAACTGGTCACCATTGGAGGCCTGATCGTGCTGGCCGTCGTGGCCCTCGGCTTCAAGATGGACGTCGGCTTCGTGTCCATCACCATCGCGATCGTCCTTGCGCTGGTCTCACCCGCAGCCCAGAAGGGTGCCATCAACAAGATCAGCTGGTCCACCGTGCTGCTGATCTGCGGCATGCTGACCTTCGTCGGCGTCCTGGAAGAAGCCGGCACCATCGAATTCGTCTCCAGCGGCGTGGCCGGCATGGGAATGCCGCTGCTGGCAGCCCTCATCATCTGCTTCATCGGCGCCATCGTGTCCGCCTTCGCCTCCTCCACCGCCATCCTGGCAGCCCTCATCCCGCTGGCCGTGCCCTTCCTCTCCACCGGTGAGATCGGCGCCGTCGGCGTCATCTGCGCGCTCGCGGTCTCCGCAACGATCGTGGACGTCTCCCCGTTCTCCACCAACGGCGCCCTGGTCCTGGCCAACGCCCCGGAGGGGGTGGACAAGGACCGGTTCTACAAGAAGATCCTCGGCTACAGCGGCATCGTGATCGTGGCCGGACCCATCCTGGCCTGGCTGGCGCTGGTGGTCCCCGGCTGGCTCTAGCCGGCGCAGCCGCCCGGCACCACACGCCGCCCGTACTTGAGAAAGGAAACCCAGCACATGAGCACAGCCGAAAATTCCCGAGGCCCCCTGGCCGGGCACACCGTCGTCGACCTGAGCCGCGCACTGGCGGGCCCTCACGCCGGCATGATGCTGGCGGACCTCGGCGCCCGCGTGATCAAGGTGGAAAACCCCGGCACCGGGGATGACACCCGTGGCTGGGGGCCGCCCTTCGTGGGCCCGGAAGACGACCTGCAGTCCACCTATTTCATGTCCTGCAACCGCAACAAGGAATCCATCAGCCTGGACCTCAAGAGCCAGGACGGGCAGGCGGTGCTGCGTGGGCTGCTGGAACGTGCGGACGTGGTGATCGAGAACTTCCGTCCCGGCGTGATGGACCGGCTGGGCTTCTCCACGGCCGCCATCCATGAGCTCAACCCCCGGCTGGTGATCCTGTCCATCACGGGCTTCGGCCATGACGGGCCCGAATCCCGGCGCAGCGGCTACGACCAGATCCTGCAGGGCGAGGCCGGACTCATGTCCCTCACCGGCTCCGGGCCGGAGGACCCCCAGCGCGTCGGGGTCCCCATCGCCGACCTCCTCGCCGGCATGAACGGCGCCTTCGGCGTGCTGGCGGCGCTGGTGGAACGGGACCGCACCGGCCGCGGCCAGGTGGTCCGCACCTCCCTCCTGGCGTCGCTGATTGGCGTCCACGCCTTCCAGGGCACCCGGACCACCGTGGCCGGCGAGGTTCCACAGGCGCAGGGCAACCATCACCCATCCATCGCCCCTTACGGGCTGTTCACCTGCAAGGACGGCAGCGTGCAGATCAGCGTCGGCAGCGAGAAGCTCTGGGCTGCCTTCGCCGCTGCCTTCGGCCTGGACCCGGCCGCGCCGGGGTTCGCCAGCAACGCCGAAAGGGTGCGGAACCGCAGCGCGGTGATTGCCGCCGTCGAACACGCTTTCGCCGGCTACGGCGCGGCGGAACTGCTGGAGAAACTGAACGACGCCGGGATCCCGGCAGGGAAGGTGCGCTCGCTGGACGAGGTGTACGCGTGGGACCAGGTGGCCTCCCAGGGGCTGGTGGTGGACGTCGAGCATCCATTGCTCGGAACTGTCAGCCTCCCCGGGCCCCCGCTGCGGTTCTTCGGACAAGGGGACACCGCCGAAACCACCCTGACGGACCATGCAGCTCCGCCGCTGCTGGACGCGGACGGACCCGCAATCCGGGAGTGGCTCGGTTTGCCGGCTCCGGTGGCGGCCGGGGTGAACTAGCATGCCAACCACCGAGAAAGTGCGGCACCTGCGCGCCGCCGAACTGATCGACGCCGTGGTGGACCAGGATTCGTTTGTCTCCTGGGATACGCCGCCGCACCAACCGGCGTTGTCCGAAGAGTATGCCCGTGACCTGGCCAAGGCCCGCGAACGCAGCGGCGCCGATGAATCGGTACTTACCGGTGCCGGACTCATCCGCGGCCGCCGGGTGGCGCTGATCGTCAGCGAGTTTTCCTTCCTGGCCGGCTCCATCGGCCACGCCGCGGCTCAGCGGATCGTTGCCGCCGTCGAACGGGCCACCGCGGAAGGCCTGCCGCTGCTGGCCGGCCCCGCCTCCGGCGGAACCCGGATGCAGGAGGGGACCCCAGCGTTCCTGTCCATGGTGAAAATCACCGGAGCCGTCCGGGCGCACCGCCAGGCAGGCCTGCCCTACCTGGTCTACCTCCGCCATCCCACCACCGGCGGCGTGATGGCATCCTGGGGGTCGCTGGGCCACATCAATGTTGCCGAACCGGGCGCCCTGCTGGGATTCCTGGGGCCCCGCGTGTTCGAGGCGCTGTACGGGGAGTCCTTTCCGGACAACGTGCAGGTAGCGGAAAACCTCTTCCACAAGGGGCTGATCGACGGCGTCGTGAAGCCCGAGGACCTCGCGGAACTGGTGGCCAGGGCGCTGGACATCCTGGCCCCGCGCCGGGAGGCAACGTCAGGGACCGTGATCCGGCCCGCTGCGCCGGCCACCCTGGCCGTGCGGCCGGCCCCCGTTGATGCCTGGACATCGATCGGGATTTCACGCAGGCCGCGGCGGCCGGACCTGCGCCAGCTCCTCAAGTTCGGCGCCAGCGACGCCCTGCCGCTGAACGGGACGGGGCAGGGGGAAAAGGACCCCGGATTGCTGCTGGCGCTCGCCAGGTTCGGCAGCCGGTCCTGCATTGTGCTCGGCCATGCCCGCCCGCTGCGCAAGGACGCCGCCGGAATGGGGCCCGGGTCATTGCGGGAAGCGCGCCGCGGCATGAAGCTGGCCGAAGAACTGCGGCTTCCCCTCCTCACGGTCATCGACACCGCCGGCGCCGCGCTCTCGCAGGAAGCCGAGGAGGGCGGGCTCGCCGGCGAGATCGCACGCTCCTTGTATGAACTGATTGGCCTGGAATCGCCGTCGGTCTCGGTGCTGCTTGGCCAGGGGGCTGGGGGAGGGGCGTTGGCGCTGCTGCCCGCGGACAGGACCATCGCCGCGCAGCACAGCTGGCTGTCGCCGCTGCCGCCCGAGGGCGCCAGCGCCATCGTGCACCGCACCACGGCCTTCGCGCCCGGGATGGCGCAGGCGCAGGGGGTCAATGTGGCGGCGCTGTATGCGAACGGACTGGTGGACCACATCGTTGACGAGCGCGACGACGCGTCCCTGGAGCCGCGCGAATTCTGTGCCCGGATGGCCCGTGCCATTGAATACGAACTCGCGTCCGTTGCCGACATCCCCGTGGCGGGGCTGGTGGGGGCCCGGTTCCGGAAGTACCGGAACCTGGGCGGCAACTGACGCACCGCACGGCTGGGGCCGCCGGCGAGTTTGCTGCGGTGGCTCCGGGCGTGGTTTGCCCTAGCGCCGCTGCCGGATCTTGGCGCGGTGGGCGTTGGCGCGCAGTTGCAGGATGCGTGCCCCGCCTGCAACGGCCACCAGCACGCCGCCGCTGACGGCAGCAATGAAGAGCGCCATGCCCAGCGGGACGGAACCCTCCAAGCCCAGGAACTTAACCATGGCCTGTTCCTGGTTCTGCAGGATGAAGATGATCAGCAGGATCAACAGCACCAGGGCGGCGACGACGCCGACCCAGATGACGCCGGCGCGGGTGACTTTCCGTTCGGGTGTTCCGCCGCCGGCCGCAGCTGTTCCGGTGGCAGGTGTTCCTTGCGTTGCCGGTGTTCCCGTCGCCGCAGCGGTTCCGGGGGCATCCGGTGCGTAGGATGGCGCGGCGGACGGCGCGGCACCGTAGGTTGCCCCCCGGTTCCCTGCCGGCCGGTCCGCGTTCGATGACATTGCGCCCACATCCGGGTCAGGCTGGCTGTTCGGTCCTGGCGTGTACTGTCCTTCGCTCATGCCCGTTTCCTTTCGCAGAATGCTAAGCATGCTTACGATGCAACCATAGACGCCCGCGTTGCCGCAGCACAACGAGCGCGCCGCGAGCGGCCCGGCGGCCCCATGCTGGGGGCGCCGACAGGATTGCACCGGGACAGGATGCAGGAACCGATGGGGAGGGCCCCTGGAGGCCCTCCCTCGGCCCGGTCCGGCTCATGGCCGTCCGGACATCAGACCCGCTCTTTGTTCCGTTCGCCGGTAGGCGTTCCCGGCGCAGGCGTCCTGCGCCAGTTCGGGAAGGCCCAGAAGGTGAATTCCGGTGCTTTGGCCGGTTTCTCCGGAGTTTCGTGGGTCTCAGGCCGCTCTTCAGGCCGGCGCCTGGGTTCTTTCCTGGCGCCCCACCCGAAGTCCTTGCTTGATGAATAGCACATCACAGACCTCCTCTTGGTGACTGCCCTTTAATCGTCCTCCGCATCGGCTGTGGAGTCGATAGCGGGGCAGGGGCAGTGGCCTGGCGCCATGACCATCAGCGGCCGCCGGCCACCACATCCTGCGCCTCCTGCGGGCGGTGGAACTCGCAGGGGCCGCCGTGGCGCAGCGGAAGGAGGCAGGCCCGGCCTGTGGGCAAGTGCACCAGAGCGCAGCGGCCGGTCATGGCCAGGTCTTCCCTGACGTTGGAGTTGCTCAGGTCCGGCCGCCCGTCGTCTGCGGTTTCGGTGGGGCCGGCGCCGGTGGCGCGCTGGTCAGCATTCATGGTGGTGCAACTCCTCATTGGGCGGAAAGGCAGATGGAGGGTGCGAAAAGGTGGTTTTTCCAGTGTGCGCCGCAGGGGTTACCGCCGGGTTAAGCGGGCGTTAGGTTCAGGTCAACAACAGCACACCGCCACGGTGCCTAGAAGCCCAGTTGATGCGCCACCTGCAGCAGGAGGGCCTCCGAGCCCATGGGGCCCACCAGTTGGACGCCCATCGGAAGTCCGCTGCCGGTGGCTCCTCCGGTCCAGTGGACAGGGACCGTGATGGCCGGCAGTCCGCACACGTTAACCATCGAGGACCACGGCGCATATTCGCACTGCTTCCGGTAGTCGCCGTCGGCATCTCCTGGCCACTGTACGGCCGGCCAGCGCCCGCCGCCGTGGCTGGTCCCGGTGAACCAGCCCACCGGGCGGGGTGTCTGCGCCAGCGCGGGCATTAACATCAGGTCCCACTGGCCGTACTGCGCAACGGTGTCGTGCTGGAACTGCCGCAGGAACGCCAGGGCTTCGGCAAGCTTCGCCGGGCTGCGTTGCTGGGCGCGCCGCCGGAACGTCCGGGTCAGGGGCGCCAGCAGCGCTTCACGGGAAGGGCTGATCCGTGCCGAACCGACTCCTGCCGTCCACGCGGTGGTGAAGGCATCGGGATAGCGGTTGTCGTACCGCACGGCAGCTTCGGCCAGGGTGTGGCCGGCGTGTTCCAGGAGCCTTTCGCCTGCCCTGAGGGCGTCGAGCGCTTCCTGTTCGATGCTGAAGGGGAACGTGCCGGACCATGGACTCTCCAGTGTGACGCCGATCCTCAACGGCGGCGGCTCCTGGCCGATGGCCGCGAGGTATTCGTGCCCGGGTGCGACGGCGTCCATCATCAGCGCGGCATCTTTGGCGTTCCGGGCAAGGGGGCCCGGGACCACCAGCCGGGCGGGGTCACCGCCGCTTTCCCCGGCAGCCACCAGCCCGCGGCCCGGCTTCAGCCCCACCAGGCCGCAGGCGGCTGCCGGAATCCTGACTGAACCACCGCCGTCGGTCCCCGGCGCGAAGGGCAGCAATCCCGCCGCCACGGCGGCAGCGCTGCCGCCGGAGGAGCCGCCCGAACTCCTGCTGGGTGCGTGCGGATTGCGCGACGGCGGCGCGATGCGGTTTTCGCTGTAGGCCGTCAGGCCGAACTCGGGCACTTGGGTCTTGCCCAGGGAAACCACGCCCGTTTCCTTGAGGAGGGCCACCAGGGGAGCGTCCGCGGGAGCGGGTTTATGCTCGACGGCGGCACTTCCGTGGGTGGTCACCACGCCGGCCACATCGGTGAGGTCCTTGAAACCCAGCGGCATGCCGTGCAGCAGCGGCAAGGCTTCGGTGTCGGCGTGGGAGTGCAGGTCATCAGCAGCCAGGGCCTGTTCCATGGCCTGGTCCGCGGTGACGGTGATGAAGGCTCCCAGCAGTGGATTGTGCTGGCCGATGCGCGCCAGGAAATGCGCGGTGGCGTCAGCAGCGGACACGGTCCCGCCGCGCAGGAGGTTCCGCAGGTCCAGTGCCGGCAGCTCGTGGAGTTCAGCCAAGGACCCGGCCTTCCGGCTCCGGGGCCGCGGATGGGCCGGCATCTCCGCCGAGGTCCCGGCCGGGGCGTGCCGGTGGCGGTGCCGGGCGGGCAGACTGCTGACGGGACATGGAAACCTCCTTGGGAGCCACCAGCCTAACTTGCCGGTTTCCCGCACCATCCCTGGCGGAAGGACTAGGCTTTAACGTGAACTCCGATCCGCCACGACAGGACTCCGATGAGCGATTTCGATACCGTGCCCGTCCACGACATCCCTGATGATGCCGTAATCCTGGACGTCCGGGAGGACTACGAGTGGGTCGCCGGGCATGCCGACGGTGCGCTCCACATACCCATGGACCAGATCCCGGCCCGGCTGGGCGAGCTCGATCCGGACGAGGACGTCTATGTCATTTGCCGGACCGGCGGGCGGTCGTTCCGAGTTGCGCAGTGGCTCACAGGCCAGGGATATACCGCCATCAACGTCTCCGGCGGGATGGACCAGTGGCTGGAATCGGGCAAACCCCTGGTCTCGGACAACGGACTCAAGCCGCTGGTGCTGTAGTGCCCGGCAGTTCCCCCACCTATGCGTTCCTCGGACCCGAGGGCACGTTCACCGAGGCTGCCCTGCTGCAGGTGCCCGGCGCGCAGCAGGCAGTCCGGGTGCCGGCGTCGAACGTCAATGCTGCCCTGGACCAAGTGCGCGGCGGATCTGCCGACGCTGCCATGGTGCCGATTGAAAATTCGGTGGAAGGCGGCGTCACCGCCACGCTCGACGCGATTGCCACCGGCCAGGAACTGCGGATCATCCGGGAGGTCCTGGTCCCCATCAGCTTTGTGCTGGTGACCCGGACCGGTGTGCGCAGGGAGGACGTACGGCGCGTGTCCACCCATGGCCACGCGTGGGCCCAGTGCCGGATGTGGATGGACAAGAACATGCCCGGTGCGGAATATGTTCCGGGTTCGTCGACCGCGGCCTCAGCCATGGGGCTGCTGGAGGGTGACTGCCACTACGATGCCGCCATCTGCGCACCGCTCGTTGCGCGTGCACATCCGGGCCTGTCAGTCATGGCGGAGAACATCGGTGACAACCCGGGCGCGGTGACGCGCTTCATCCTGGTCAGCCGTCCGGGTGTCCTGCCGGAGCGCACCGGCGCGGACAAGACCACCCTCGTTGTCCCGCTTCCGGAGGACCGCCCGGGTGCGCTGATGGAGATCCTCGACCAGTTCGCCAGCCGCGGCGTCAACCTCAGCCGGATCGAATCGCGTCCCACCGGGCAGTACCTGGGACATTACTTCTTCAGTATTGACGCGGATGGCCATGCCGGCGAGGCACGCGTCGCGGATGCCCTGGCGGGGCTGCACCGCATCAGCCCCGGGACCCGTTTCCTGGGTTCGTATGCGCGGGCGGACGGGCAGGCCACCGCGGTGGCGCCGCACACCTCCGATGCCGCGTTCTCAGCGGCCCGGGAGTGGGTCGGATCCATACTTGGCACGGCATCCACCGCAGGTGAAAGCGGTTCCGGGTCTTCGCCCACAGCGTAGGCAAATGCCTTCCGGAGTACTTCCGCGGGGTGTGCACAATGCGTATGCTTGCTTGATCCACACGGGGTATGGCCCCTAATGAAGGGAGCGGGTCATGACCAGCACCACTGACAACGACGGCCAGGGGATGATCGTCAACCCCAAGCCTGCCGCAGACAACCAGGACTGGGACGGCGACGATGCTGACCGCGCGGACCGCCTGCGTTTCGAAGAGGAACAGGCAATGATCCGTGAACAGTCCGAGGCCCATGCCGCTGCCAAAGCAGCCGCTGAAGCAGAGAAGAAGGACGCCGGCGCCTGATCCGTGTTAACCGGCCGGGAAGGCCTGCCCCAAGCCTTCCCCAGCCCCTGATGGCCTCCACGCTTAGAAGCGGGGTTTCGCCGGCCCGGCGCGGCCCTGTTCCTGACCTCTGACCCGGACGAGCAGTGACTTCGGTTCAACCTGGACGGTGAGCTGCGTGGCTTCCCCGGACGTGTCGCCATCGAGTTGGGTGGGCATGGGCTCGGGACACCTGATGACCACTTTGACCGACCTGTAGACAGTCATGATCGGCAGCTTTCCGCTGTGCTTGAACATGATCTTCATGTACATCAGCAGCCAGCCCAGGGCGCTGCGCGGACTCATGACCACCACGTCCAGCATGCCGTCGTCAATCATTGCCTGCGGAATGAAGTCGATGCCGCCGGGCACCAGGCCACAGTTGGCAAAAAGTACGCTGCGGATGTTCCGCACCTGCTCCGGGTTGCCGTCCAGCGAGATCGACACCTTCTTCCGCCGGCCAGGGAGGTGGCGGACGCCCGCCTCCGTGTAGGCGAGCCAGCCGACCGCCTTTTTCAACCCGGCATTGGTGTCCGCCAGGACCTCCGCGTCCATGCCAATCCCGGCAATCACCAGGAAGACGTGCTCGGAGTAATGCCCGGTGCGGGAGTTCTCGATGGCCATCCGGGCGGTGTCTATGTAGCGCTGGCGGCCGAACAGCGCCGTCTGCACGTTCCCATGGAGATCGTTCACGTCAAGGTCGACGTTCCGGGCCAGCAGGTTCCCGGTTCCCAGCGGGATCAGGCCCATGGCAACATCGGTGTGTGCCAGGGCCTCCGCCACCACGCGGACCGTGCCGTCGCCACCGCCCACCAGGACGACGTCGGGCTTGCCGGCCAGGGCGGCCTGCATCTGTGAAAAGCCGGGGTCATCCGCGGTTGTCTCGAAAAAGGCCGGTTCCTCCCAGCCCGCTGCCAGGCAGGCGCGCTGGATAGTGGCCTTGGCTTCGTCCGCGCGCGCCTTGATCGGATTGAGGACAACGGCCACCCGCTGCTGCGCCAGGCCTGGATCGTAGGCTTCACCGGCCACCGCGCTGCGCACGTGCAGGGCCTGGAGGCGCCGGACCCCCCACCAACTGGAGGTGGCGAAGGCAAGGGCCACCGCAATCAGCAGGTAGAGAATCCAGTCGCTCATGGTGGTTCAACAGTAGCCCGGCGGGCGGCTGCCCGGCGCACGGAGCCTGCCGCCCGCCGTCGTGCGCTGTATTGGATACCCTTGTCTGGTGATCGACGTAAAAGACCTCAGCGAAAACCCGGACAAGTTCCGTGCCAGCCAGCGCGCCCGCGGCGCGGACGAATCAGTGGTGGACGCGATCATCTCCGCGGATGCCGCGCGCCGCGCAGCCCTGATCCGCTTCGAAAACCTGCGCGCCGAGCAGAACGCTTTCGGCAAGAAGGTGGCGCAGGCCAAGGGCGAGGAGAAGCAGGCGCTGCTGGCAGAGGTCAAGGAGCTGGCCAACTCCGTTAAGGCGGCCTCCGCCGAGGCCGACGCCGCGCAGACCAAGCAGGAAGAGCTGTTGCGCACCGTCCCCAACCTGGTGGAGGACGGCGTTCCCGAGGGCGGCGAGGACGACTACGTGGTGGTCAAGACCGTAGGGACCCCGCGCGAGTTCCCCGACTTTGAGCCCAAGGACCACCTGGAGATCGGCGAGTTGATCGGCGCGATCGACATGGAGCGCGGTGCCAAGGTCTCCGGCGCCCGCTTCTACTTCCTCCGCGGCGTTGGAGCCCGGCTGGAAATGGCCCTGCTGCAGATGGCCATGGACCAGGCCATCCAGGCCGGCTTCATCCCGATGATCACCCCCACGCTGGTCCGCCCTGAAACTATGCAGGGCACCGGCTTCGATGTGAAGCACGACGCCGAGATCTACCGCCTTGCCGAGGACGACCTGTACCTGGTGGGCACCTCCGAGGTGGCACTTGCCGGCTACCACGCCGACGAGATCCTGGATTTCTCCGCCGGGCCCATCCGCTACGCCGGCCAGAGCTCCTGCTACCGCCGCGAAGCCGGCTCGCATGGCAAGGACACCCGCGGCATCATCCGCGTGCACCAGTTCAACAAGGTGGAGATGTTCATCTACACCACGGTCGAAGAAGCCGCCGCCGAGCACCAGCGGCTGCTTGCCTGGGAAGAAGAGATGCTGGCCAAGTGCGAGTTGCCCTACCGGGTCATCGACACTGCGGCGGGCGATCTGGGAACCTCCGCCGCCCGGAAGTACGACTGCGAAGCCTGGGTCCCCACCCAGGGCGCCTACCGCGAGCTGACCTCCACCTCGAACTGCACCACGTTCCAGGCGCGCCGCCTTAACATCCGTGAGCGCGCGGTCAACGCTGACGGCGTCGCCAAGGGCACCCGGGCCGTGGCCACCCTGAACGGCACCCTGGCCACCACCCGCTGGATTGTGGCGCTGCTGGAGCACCACCAGAACGCAGACGGCTCGGTCAACGTACCCAAGGCGCTGCAGAAGTACCTCGGCGGCCTCGAGGTACTGCCGGTCCTGTAGGGGTTTCCCTTTCATAGGCTCGTTCGCGAAGCCGGCCTGTCACCGATCGGATGCGCGAACAAGCTTTGGTTTCGCTGCGAACTGTCCACATACGGCCACGGGCGATGAGTCCGGCAGGCTCCAGCCCTGCATCCTTGCGGTATGGAGATACCACCCGGTCTGATTGATACCGCCGCCATTCTCCGCACCGGGGCGGGCACTGATGCTGTGCACCGCGCCTTCAAGGCAGGGCAGCTGGTACGTATCCGACGGGGCTTCTACGTGCGGACCGATGACTGGATCAGCGCCTGGCCCGCACAACGCTTCGCGTGGTCGACGGCGGCAATTGCGAGGTCCGTCAGCGGCGCGGTCCTCTGCGGGCAGACGGCTGCATTGGCCATCGGCTTACCAACGCTGGGCGCCCCGCGATGCGTGGAGTTGGCAACCAACCTGCCGGGCCGGAGCGGCATGAGGAAGTCGCCGTTCCTGGTCCTGGGCACGGACAAAGCCGCCCGGGAAGCGCGTGAGGTGCGGTCCTACCCCCTCCAGTACCGGCTCAAGCAGGTGCGTGAACCCGTGCGCCATGGCGAGTTCCTCTGCCTCGGACTGGTGGAGACCACCCTGGACATCATGTCAACCAACAGTCTGAGCCAAGCTTTGGTGGTGGCTGACGGGGCCGCACGAAAGCTCCACAGGGATGGCCAGATGCCCGCTGATGCCAGCCTGTGGTCGCTTCAGGACATCCGGGACGGGATCCGGGCGCTGCCGCACGCTTCCGCCGTGGCACGTGCCGAACGCGCCGCTTCCCTTGCCAGCCCGTTGCCGGAATCTGTGGGGGAGTCCTACAGCAGGGCAGTCTTCGAATTCCTGGGCTTTGAGCAGCCCGTCCTTCAGCGCACTTTTGCCGACCGGGAAGGTTTCATTGGGAGGACTGATTTCTGGTGGCCAAAGCCGGGGGTGGTTGGTGAATTCGAGGTCTACCGGGAGAAGATCCGTGAGGACCGGATCCGGGCACTTGGTCACGGCTTCGTACGTTGGCACTGGGCCGACCTGCAGAATCCCGACCGGCTCCGCGCCAAACTGCTGGCTGCCGGCCTCCGACGCAGATGAGCGCCGTACCCCCGGGTATTCCTAAGCTTGATCGCGAATCAGATTCTCGAAGTGTGTGCTCTGCGATCAAGCCTCTGACACGCGGTAGCGAGGAACCGCCGCCGGATCCTCCTCAAAGTTGCGGAAACCCGCAGTTAATCAACAGTTCAGTAAAGCTGTGTCCTGCGTCCTAGCGCCTGTCAGTGACGTCTGCTTCACTGTTTCAATGACAACGCTGACTGAAACCTCAGTCGCCGGCAACGATGACCGGCGAGAGAACAATCGAGACAACACCAACACCTGCGGCTTTTCGGGGATCGACCAAAAGCTGATGGTCGCGCTGGACGTGGACGGCACCCTGGTGGACCACGATGGCCACATGACGCCGGGCGTGCGGGACGCGGCGCAGGCGGTGGTGGCGGCCGGGCACGAGGTAATGATCGCCACCGGCCGCTCCTTGAACGCCACCCTTCCCGTCATCGAAACGATCGGGATTGAGCGCGGCTACGCCGTCTGCTGCAACGGTGGCGTGACTCTCCGGCTCCACCCCGAACTGGCCAACGGCTACGAGATCATCCACAAGGCCACCTTCGACCCCGGGCCCGCCCTGAGGGCCCTCCGGGAGCGGCTTCCCTCCGCCAAGTACGCGCTGGAGGACGCCGACGGAAACTTCCTCTCCACGGAACGGTTCCAGGACGCCAGTTTCGGCGTCGAGGCCGTAGGCGTCGACTTCCACACCATGCTGGAGGCCACCGCCGTGCGCGTGGTGGTGTTCAGCACTGAAAACACACCCGAGGAATTCAATGAGGCCATCGAACACGTGGGACTGGCCGGGGTGACGTACTCGGTGGGCTGGACTGCGTGGCTGGATATCGCAGCGGCAGGGGTGACCAAGGCCAGCGCCTTGGAGAACCTTCGGCTCCGGCTCGGCATCGAGCAGCACCTCACTGTCGCCGTTGGCGATGGACGGAACGATATTGAGATGCTCAGCTGGGCGGGCCGCGGAGTTGCCATGGGGCAGGCTCCGGAGGAAGTGATTGCGGCAGCCGATGAGGTCACCCATTCGGTGTTCGACGACGGCGCGGCCCACGTACTGCGCAGCCTGCTCTGACCCGTCCACTCCGGAAGCCAGGATTCCGGCCGGCACCCGGCGCCAAGGCAGAATAGAACCATGACCCTTACGACGTTCGCCCTCGTCCGCCATGGCCAGACCGACTGGAACGCCGAGCGCCGGCTGCAGGGTGCCACGGACATCCCGCTGAACGACGTCGGTCGCGGCCAGGCACGTGACGCCGTCGCCGTCCTGGCCCCGTACGAATGGGACGCGATCGTCTCCTCCCCGCTGAGCCGGGCCGCCGAGACCGCGGACCTGATCGCCGAAGGGTTGGGGCTCGCGGTGTCCAAGCGCATCCCCGAGCTGACCGAGCGCAGCTTCGGCCCGGCCGAAGGAATGCAGGCCGGCCCGGAACTGGAGGCGCTGCGGGTGCCTGGCGGTTTCACGGGTGCGGAGAGCGAAGCCGAGGCGGCGGACCGTGGCCTCGCCGCGCTCGAGGCATTGGCTGAGGAGTTCCGCGGCCAGCGGGTACTGGTGGTGGCGCACGGTACCCTGCTGCGGGTCAGCCTCAGCCGCGCCATCGGCCGGACCTTGGCCAGCGTTGACAACGCCGCCTTGAACCTGGCACACCACCACGCTGTGGACGGCTGGAAGCTGGAGTACTTCAACGGTGAACCGGTGCTGGCAGCGGCGGGCGCCTGACCCGCTGCCCGAGCAGGATGACCCAGCGCGGCCGTTGCTACCTTGCTTCGAGGATCAGGGCCAGCAACCTCGCCGCAGCGGGCCGGGCGGAATGTTCCTCGTTCCACTGCGCCCGGGAGACTGCCTTGCTCACTGCCTGGGTGGTGATGCCCAGTTCCTGTGCCACCGCTTTTTGCTGGCCGCGGACCCCTGGCGTCAGCAGGTCCAGCACCCGCCATTCGGCGCCGGAGCGGTCCCGGACAATGTGTCCGAGCAGCCGCAGCACGGCCTCCGCGTCGTGGGCGACATCCGCCAGTGGCCCCTCCACTGCCACCGGAATCCGCTCCTTGCTGCTGCGGAGCCGGTCAACAGCCCTGCGCGCGTAAACCAGGCCATGGCCGGTGGCGTCTTTGATTTGGTTGGGCAGGGGCTCGTCCACCAGCCCGGCGCCGATGCCCACGTACCAGGATCCGCTGCGCAAAGCGATCAGCGCCGCTTCCACGGCCTGGTGCGGGCAGTCCACCACACCCTGCACTTCGTCCTCGACGGACCGGTCAAAATCCAGGCGCGCAGGGATATGTCGCAGCGCTTTGAGCAGCTGCGGCACCTGGTCGCCGTCGCGCCGGCTGTCAGTCTGGTTGATGGTCAGCGTGAACATTCTGGGTACACCCTACCCGGAAGTAGAAATGACGAAACGGCCAAGGCTGGGGGAGGTGAAACCCCTGCAACGGGTCCGGCGCGACCGGAGGAGATCCGGAACTGGACTCTGGGCGGCTGAGTCCTAGCCCGGGAGTTCGTCGAGGCGGCAGTCCGGCAAGTGGATCCAGCCTTCGCTGCGGGCGGCCGCCGCGTGGGCGCTGTCCGGCAGGAGCGTACGACGCCGGGCGGCGGCGCGGGCGGTCAGGGACGCGATGACGGCGTCGAAGAGGTCGTCCGAGCCTGCCAGGCTGTCGCGGTGCCCGGCCAGGTCCAGCCATGGCGCCTGTTCCTCGAGAGCGGCCAGCAGGAGGGCCAGGCGCTCGGCCTCCGGGATGCCGCGGCCCTTGTAGCCGCGGCCGTTAAGGCCCCAGATCTTCAGGGACGCCGCCGGATACACCTCCGCCAGGCGGCCGGAACCGTCCCGCAGTTGCGGCCCGTGGAGCTGTGCGATCTTGGCCTGGATGACCGCGCAGCGCATGGCAGGGTGCGCCAGCCGGTCCGCGGAGACGCTCAGCGGAATCAAGCCTGTCTGTGCAGTGCAGAAGCGGTCCGTGTCCCGGTAGGCGAGCAGCCGGCGGCCGGCGATTCCGTCGTGCTCAAGGACGGGGGCCGCGATGTTGTTGAGATGGCCGGTGAGGAACGGAACCAGGGCATCGGGCCAGCCGACGGGGCAGTCGACGCCGGTCATGTCGCTGCTGCCAAACAGTTCCACGATGTGTTGATCATCCACGTCCAAGGCCAGGTGGGTGAGTCCAGCGGCCCCGCTGCCCGTGCTGTCCGCGTCCCAGTCGATGACGGCGACGGCGGTCTTCTTGGTGGCTGCCGCCAGGTCCACACCGAGGGTCTTCATGGCGGCCTCAGATGCGCCTGTAGTGCAACGCCCGGTCAACGGCTCCGGCTTCGCCCAGCTCATCGCCCCGCGCGAAGGCGGCCCACAGGGCCCGAACGGAGCGGCCGGTCAAGTCCACGTCCTCCCAGCGGGCACCCTTGATCAGGCCTACGCCGTCCCAGGTTTTCCGGTTGCCGAGCAGCAGGGGCAGGTCGATGGTGTGGGCGGCGCCGAAAATGTTGCCGGGGGCGTGCCAGCCCAGGACGTACCGGTGGGCACGGCCGCCTGCCTTGACGTGCCGGCCGGCAAAGCGGCGGGTGGCCCGGCCGTACACGGTTTCGGTGACCACCCAGTCGATGGCGCGGACGGCGGCAGCGCCCACCAGCGGAACGGCTGCCAACCGCATGAGCCAGGGGCTGCGGGGGAGGAACAACCGGGCTTCCTCAGTTGTGTGCCCTATCAGCACGTCGATCGCGGGGGCGGACCGGTCCCAGGCCGCCTCGATGGCATCCTCCTCGGGGAGCGGATCGTGGCCGTACTGCGTTCCGAATGGCATGGCCGCGAGCATCCCGAACTTCCGCGCCACCTGGGTTACCTGCGCCTCGCGTTCCACCACCTCCATGGCCGGGGTTTCCTCGGTCACCGTTTCGGCGGCGATGCCCATGGCGTGGTTCATCCTGGCGCGTCCCCGGGCAATGCCCAGCGGCGCACTTTGGATGATGGCGCGCTGGAAGAGCCCCGGCGCGTCCGGGGTGGCCATGAGGTGGGCGATCGCGTCGCCGCCGGCCGACTGGCCGAAGGCGGTGACCCGGCGTGGGTCGCCACCGAAGGCCGCGATGTTCCGCTGTACCCAGCGGAACGCCTCGAGTTGGTCCAGGAGCCCCAGGTTGCCGGGGCGCCCGGCCGGTGTGGCCAGGAACCCGAACAGGCCCAGACGGTAGGTCACGGACACCACCACCACGCGGTTTTCGGCCACCAGCCTGGCTGGATCGAAGATGGCCAGGTCTCCGGACCCTGTGGTGTAGGAACCGCCATGGATCCACACCATGACGGGCAGCCGTTCCGCCGGCTGGAGGTCGCCGGGCATGGTGATGGAGAGGTTCTGGCAGTCCTCGCTGCCCGGAAGCTCCCCGTAGGTGGTGCCCAGGACGTCGTCGAGGAACGGGACCGGGCCTTGCGGGCAGGCCGGGGCCAATGCCGTGGCGGAATAGTCGGAGGTCCAGTCCGGGACGGCGGCCGGCGGCTGGAAGCGGCGGGCCGCGGCGTAGGGGATGCCGGTGGCGCGGAGGACATCGCCGTCCCGCCAGCCGGTGACGGGTCCGCAGGGCGGGCTGAACGACAAGGTGGGGTTAAGCGTCGGCTCGGTAGGCACAGGTCCACGATTCCACAGATTCACAGTGGCCGGACAACAGAAATCCCCGCCTCCCGGACAATTCCCCTTCGCCTGATGAGGGGACTCGTCCAGTGGACGGGGATTTGTGGCGAAGGCCGCGCCAAGGCGGGCCGCCGCAGGAATTAGTGGGCCGTGGGCACGTAGCGCTTGATGGAGGCTTCCAGTTCGGCCTCGGCGGCGGCGCGGTCGCCCCAGCCCTCGGCCTTGACCCACTTGCCGGGCTCCAGGTCCTTGTAGCGGGTGAAGAAGTGCTCGATTTCCTTGATCAGGAACTCGTTGACATCGCTGACTTCCTGGATGTGGTCAAAGCGGGCATCCACCGGAACGCACAGGATCTTGGCGTCTCCGCCGCCGTCGTCGGTCATGTTGAAGACGCCGATGGGGCGGGACTCGACGATGACGCCCGGGTGCAGGTCGAAGTCCTGCAGCAGGACCAGGGCGTCCAGCGGGTCGCCGTCCTCGCCGAGGGTGTTTTCGAAGTACCCGTAGTGCGTGGGGTACTGCATGGAGGTGAAGAGGACGCGGTCCAGGCGGACGCGGCCGGTCTCGTGGTCAACTTCATACTTGACGCGTGATCCCTTGGGGATCTCGATGGTCACGTCGTGCTTCATGGAATGCTCCTCGGCAATTACAGGGGGTGCGCGGCACACTTGACGGCCCACAAAAGAGAGTGTCGGTACCGCCGACTATTATTGAGGATATAGCGAGAGGCCCTGGAATCAGGAACTTGTGGGGAAATTTCAGGACTTGAGGACCAGCACCAGCATGAGCAACACAACCGGCACGGAGTCCCGGCGTGGCCGGCGTTCCTTGGGCTCCGCAGGCCTGGGGCAGGCACTTCGGGCGGCCATCCCTCCGGTGCTGGTGATATTGCTGCTGTTGGTCCTGGCAGTCCCGGCGGCGCTGGTGGTGGCGCAGGGATTCGTTGGCCCGGGAGCGACTGCGCCGGCCGCGCCGGTTCCGGCCTGGCAGCAGCTCCCCGCCACGGTGTCGGCCCCACGGGGCCTTGCCCCGCTCCAGCCGTCCGCGCCGGAACCCGCGCCCGCGGCGGTGGCGGCCCAGGTGGATCCGCTGTTGACCACCGACGGCGGCGGTACTTTCACGGGCATGGTGCAGGATGCGTCCACCGGCAAGGTCCTATTTGACCGGGGCGGCTCGGAAGGCCGGGTGCCGGCGTCCAACCTCAAGCTGCTGACGTCGGTCGCCGCGCTGCGGACCCTGGGACCGGACCACCGTTTCGCCACCAAGGTGCTGCGCGGTCCCGCTCCCGGGCAGGTATTGCTGGTGGGTGGCGGCGACGTCCTGCTGGGGGCTGGGGAGTCGCGGCCGGAACAAACCCTTGGCCACGCCGGCATGGCCACCCTTGCCGCCCTGGCCGTGGACGCGTTGCGGGCTGCCGGCACCACCGGGGAAATCACCGTGCTGCTGGATGATTCGCTGTTCACCGGCCCCGCGCTGAACCCGGCCTGGCTGGCAGGAGACGTGGAAGCAGGGGAAATCGCCCCGCTCTACCCGCTCGCCCTCAACTCTGCGCGTTTCGATCCCGCGGTCACCACGGGTCCGCGGCCCCAGGATGCAGCTATGGCCGCGGCCGGGGAATTCGCCGCGCGGCTCCGCGCTGCAGGTGCCGGGGCGGGCCTGACCGTCGCGGCCGGCGTCGAACGCCCACCCGGCACGGCCGCGGCGGCAGGCGCCGCCGGACAGGCACAGCCCGTGGTGCTCGCGGAGGTTGAATCGGCCACCGTGGCCGAGCAGGTGGACCTGATGCTGCAGGTATCGGACAACTACCTGGCCGAGACCATGGGCCGGATGGCCGCGCTGGCCACCGGCGGGCCCGGCAGCAATGACGGCGCCACGGCAGCGGTCACAGCAGAGGCAGGGGCCGCCGGAGTCGCCGCGGACACCATCAAACTGGTGGATGTGTGCGGGCTGGCCCTGGGCAACCAGGTGTCGGCCCGCCAGTTCACGGACGTGGTCAGGGCCATTACCAGCGGCGCTGATTCCAGGCTTCGCGGCGCCCTGGACGGCTTTCCGGTGGGCGGCCTGTCCGGCACCCTGGACACCCGGTACGGGGACGCCGCCACGGCAGGCGGCGCAGGCCTGGTGCGCGCCAAGACCGGGACCTTGAATACCGTCCTGGCCCTGAGCGGCTACGTGGTGGACGCCGACGGCCGGCTCCTGGTGTTCTCGTTCATCGGCAACGGGCTCGCGCCGGGGGCGGCAGGGAACAAGCAGGCGCTGGACCGTGCCGCCACGGTGCTGGCAGGGTGCGGCTGCCGCTGACCTACTGCGGCTGCACGCCCAGCAACGCGGCCATGACGACGGCGGCTAGCACCGACGCCCAGCCCTTGCGCGGGCCTGTGGCCAGGGGAGGGATGGGGCGGTAGGGGATCATGGTGGCCTCTTTCTTAAGGGTCTTAGCCTGTACCTTCACGATGGCCGGGCGGACTGGGCCGGTGCTTTCGGCACCCTGTGCGGTGGCTGTGGAAGTTCGCCGGTCAGCGAACTTTAAGGACGTCGTCCGGCGTGCTGTGTTCTGATGGGACCATGGAGTCCACCGCGCGCGAGTCCGCACCGATGTTGTCCCCGACGGCGCAGTCCCTGATCAACTGGGACCTCGCTGCTTCCGCCGCGGCGCGGCTGGCTCCGGCCGGCCCGGTGCTGGATGAAAAGGCCATCGGCGAGGCGGTGGACAGCCTTCGCCGGCTCGCGGACGCGTCTGTTCCGCATGTCCACGAGATCACCGGCCTGGAGGCCGCGCGGGACCTGCGGGACTCATCCGTGCTGGTGGTGGACCGGGCATCATGGGCCAAGGCCAACACGCAGAGCTTCGCGGTGATGCTCAAGCCCGCCATGCAGAAGATGCTGGACAGCCGCCGCGGGACCCTGAGCCCCTCCGCGGCCAGCGTCAGCGGCGCCATTACCGGCGGCCAGCTCGGTGCGGTGCTCGCCTTCCTTTCCAGCAAGGTGCTGGGCCAGTACGATCCTTTCGCCGCCCTGGCCGAGAACTCCACCGCACCAGCTGCGGGCCGGCTCCTGCTCGTGGCACCGAATATCGTCTCGGTGGAGCGCGAACTCAACGTCGCGCCGGAGGACTTCCGGCTCTGGGTGTGCCTGCACGAGCAGACCCACCGGGTCCAGTTCGCCGCGGCGCCCTGGCTGCGCCACCACATGCTGGAACAGATCGACGAACTCAGCGGCCACCTGCTGGGCAACGTGGATTCCCTGATGGAGCGAGCCTCCGCTGCCGCCCGTTCGCTGAAGGACCGCTCCGCCTCCGGGAACACACCGGGCCGGGGCGCCATCCTGGACCTGCTGCAGGACCCCGAGGAGAAGGCCGCCATCTCGCACCTCACTGCGGTGATGAGCCTCCTCGAAGGGCACGCCAACGTAGTGATGGACGCCGTCGACGCCAGCATCGTCCCCTCCGTGAAGACCATCCGTCAGCGGTTCAACGACCGCGGCAGGGACCGCGGCGTGATCGAGAAGTTCATCCGCAGCCTCCTGGGCCTGGACGCGAAGATGCGGCAGTACTCCGACGGTGCCCGCTTTGTCCGCGCCGTGGTGGACGTGGCCGGCATGGAGGGCTTCAACAAAGTCTGGGAGTCGGTGGACCACTTGCCCACGGAGCCGGAGATCCACGACGCCAAGCTGTGGATTGACCGGATGGGCCTCTGATTGCCGGACGCCCAGCCGCACCACCCGCCCATGCCTGAAAGTCCTTCCACCGGGCCAACCCCGCGCCGCAGCGGACGGCGACGTCCCGGCAGGCTCGCGCCCGTCGTCGGCACTGCACGCAAAATGCTGCAAAAGGCCCTCGCCGACGCCGGCTATCCCCGCCGCATCACCGTGGCGTGCAGCGGCGGGCCCGACTCCCTGGCGCTCGCCGCGGTGGCCGCTTACTTCGCCCGGCGTGGCCACGTTGACGGCCACCCGCTGGCAGTGGGCGCCGTGGTGGTGGACCATCAGCTGCAGGCAGGGTCCGCCCAGGTTGCTGCCCGCACCGCTAAGGCGCTGCGGGAGTTGGGCCTCGATCCTGTCGAAATCCGCACCGTCACGGTCGCGGCGGTTGGCCTGGGCCCCGAAGCTGCTGCCCGCGAGGCCCGGCACGCCGCGCTGGAGGCTGCAGCGGACCAGCAGGGGGCCGGCGCCATCCTCCTGGGCCACACCCTCGACGACCAGGCCGAACAGGTCCTGCTGGGCCTTGCCCGCGGCTCCGGAACCCGGTCCCTCGCGGGCATGCGGCCTGCCCGCCCGGGAACCGGAAACAGTGTGCTGCTGCGCCCGTTCCTGGGACTGCGCCGGGCGGACACTGAGGAGATCTGTGCCGTCGAGGAGCTGGAGCCCTGGCACGACCCCACCAATGCCGACCCCGCTTTCGCGCGCTCGCGTACCAGGGTGGAAGTGCTCCCGCACCTTGAGCAAAAGCTGGGTCCTGGCGTGGCCGAATCCCTGGCCCGCACCGCCGCGATCCTGCAGCTGGACGCCGACTACCTCGAGGATGTGGCGGAAAGCACCTATGCCTCGCTCGTGGAGCGGGACGGCACGGTCCTCAGCCTGCCGGAGGCGGCGCTGGGGGCCCTGGCCCCCGCCATCAGGTTCCGCGTGATTGCCAAGGCAGCGGCCGACGCCGGCGGCCAGCAGCCCGGCTACCAGCGCCTTTTGGCGGCGGAAGCGCTGCTTCGGCGGCAGGGTTCCGCGGGCCCGGTGGAGCTTCCCGGCGGCGTGAGTGTGTACCGGTTGTCGCTGGCGCAACTGGAACGGCCGGCCGGTGCCGGGGGCCCGGGAGGCGCCGGATCCGTTCCCCGTGAACGGGCACGCTGTGGGAAGCTAGTATTCCGGCCTCAAAAACCGCCCCAAAAATAGTCGCACCCCGCATCTAAACAGGAGCCATTGGTGGATTCAAACGACGTCCAGGCAGACCTCAAGCACGTTCTCTACACCAAGGAACAGATCCAGCAGCGGATCACCGAACTCGCCGCGCAGATCGACAAGGACTACGAAGGGCGCGAGATCCTCGTTGTCGGTGTCCTCAAGGGCGCCGTGATGGTTATGGCGGACTTGGCCAGGGCCCTGCACAGCCACGTTTCCATGGACTGGATGGCGGTGTCCTCCTACGGCTCCGGGACCCAGTCCTCCGGCGTGGTGCGGATCCTGAAGGACCTGGACACCGACCTGATGGGCAAGGACGTCCTGATCGTCGAGGACATCATCGATTCCGGCCTCACGCTGTCCTGGCTGAAGACCAACCTGGAATCCCGCGGCACCGCCTCGGTGGAGATCTGCACCGCCTTCCGCAAGCCCACCGCCGCCAAGGTGGAGATCGACGTCAAGTACGTGGGCTACGACATTCCCAACGAATTCGTGGTGGGCTACGGCCTGGACTATGCCGAAAAGTACCGCAACCTGGACTTCGTGGGCACCCTCGCCCCGCACGTCTACGAATAAGCTGCCCGCGACAGCAGCCCCTGCTGCCCGGGGCCACCACCGTGGGTAGCAGGAACGTCGGCATCAGGGACGTGGCCCGGGCGGCCGGGGTGTCCGCCACCACGGTCTCCCATGTCCTCAATGACGCGCCGTATGCCCGCGTCAGCCCCGAAACACGCGAAAAAGTGAAGACGACGGCGGTCAGGCTGGGGTACGGGCCCAACCGGCTGGCCCGGGCCCTCCGCAGCCGCAAGTCCGGTGTGCTGGGCCTGGTCAGCGAGGATGTGGCCACCACGCCGCATGCCGGCCGCATCATCCTCGGCGCCGACGAAGCGGCCCGCGTCCGCGGCTACACCCTGATGATCATCAATACCGCTGGATCGGCGGACCGCGGCTCCCGCGAAGCCGACGTTGAGTCCCTGCTCGAGCGGCAGGTGGACGGCATCCTCTACGCCACCATGTACCACCGGTACCTGCAGGTGCCCGCCAACCTCGGCAAGGTCCCTTCAGTGCTGGTGGATGCCGTCACGGCCGACGACAGCTTCGCGGCCGTGGTCCCGGACGAATACGGCGGCGCGGCTGTCGCGGTGGAAGCCCTCCTTGCTGCAGGCCACACCCGGATCGGGTTCATCAACAACAACGAGGACGTACCCTCCACCGTCCAGAGGCTCCAGGGTTTCCGGGACACGCTGACCCGCGCCGGCCTGGACGGCGCCTCCGCCCCCGTCCAGCCGGCGTCGTCCGATGCTGCCGGCGGGTACACTGCCGCCCGTAGGATGCTGGGAGGCGCCCATCCGCCGTCGGGCCTCTTCTGCTACAACGACCGCATGGCCATGGGCGCCTACCGCGCGGCGGCGGAACTTGGCCTCTCCATCCCGGACGACCTGTCCGTGGTCGGCTTCGATGACCAGGAACTGATTGCCGCCAGCCTTTACCCCGGGCTGACCACCGTGGCCCTTCCGCACTACGAAATGGGGGCGTGGGCGGCCGACCGGTTGATCGACGCCATCGAAGCCGGCTCCGGCGAAGCCCATAAGACAGGCGCCGGCACCCCGGGCGGGCCGGCCGGCCCGGTGCTCCTCGGCTGCCCGCTGGTCACCCGCGGGTCCGTCGCAGCGCCGCGGGAACAGCCCTGACCGGGGCATTCCCGGACTTCCGGGCCCGCTACGCCCACAGGGAACTTTTGCTTTTCGCTATGCGTGATGTACTCCGGACGGTGTATAGCTAGAAGCTGACGCAGCACCATCACGCGCGCAGACTACTCGCCGTGAAGCACTACCGGAAGGGACGGGGCGAGCCCCCGAACAGATGAAAGCTAAGAACTTCTTCAAAGGCCCGGGCATCTGGATCGTCGTTGTGGTCGGTCTGCTCCTCGTGGCTTTTGCAACGCTCGCCCCCGGCGGTGCGGCCCGGATCGACACGGACAAGGGCCTGGAACTGCTCTCCGGCAACAAGGTGGAGCAGGCCAAGATCTTCGACGGCGAGAACCGCGTTGACCTTACGCTGAAGGACAACCTGCAGGTGAACGGGCAGGACAAAGGCAAGAGCGTGCAGTTCTTCTTCGTGGACGCCCGCGCGCAGGATGTGGTGAAGGCTGTCACCGATGCCAAGCCCGCCCAGGGCTTCACCGACCAGCCGATCGAAAGCAACTGGTTCTCCGGCCTGCTCTCGCTCCTGATCCCCGTGATCCTGCTGGGCGCCCTGTTCTGGTTCCTGATGACCCGGATGCAGGGCGGCGGCTCCAAGATCATGCAGTTCGGCAAGTCCAAGGCCAAGATGGTCAGCAAGGACATGCCGCAGGTGACCTTCGCAGACGTCGCAGGTTCCGATGAGGCCGTGGAGGAACTGCAGGAGATCAAGGAATTCCTGCAGGAGCCCGCCAAGTTCCAGGCCGTCGGCGCCAAGATCCCCAAGGGCGTGCTGCTCTATGGCCCTCCCGGCACCGGTAAGACGCTGCTGGCCCGCGCAGTGGCCGGCGAGGCAGGCGTCCCCTTCTTCTCCATCTCGGGCTCGGACTTCGTGGAAATGTTCGTCGGCGTCGGCGCCTCCCGCGTCCGCGACCTCTTTGAACAGGCCAAGGCCAACTCGCCCGCCATCATCTTCGTCGACGAGATCGACGCCGTCGGCCGGCACCGCGGCGCCGGCATCGGCGGCGGCAACGACGAACGCGAGCAGACCCTCAACCAGCTGCTGGTGGAGATGGACGGCTTCGACGTCAAGACCAACGTCATCCTCATCGCCGCCACCAACAGGCCCGACGTCCTGGACCCGGCACTGCTGCGTCCGGGCCGCTTCGACCGCCAAATCGGCGTAGAGGCCCCCGACCTGATCGGCCGTGACCAGATCCTCAAGGTCCACGCCAAGGGCAAGCCGATGGCTCCGGGCGTCGACCTCAAGGCCGTCGCCAAGAAGACGCCGGGCTACACCGGCGCTGACCTGGCGAACGTCCTCAACGAGGCTGCCCTGCTCACCGCGCGCTCCAACGCGAACCTGATCGACGACCGCGCCCTGGACGAGGCGATCGACCGCGTCATGGCCGGCCCGCAGAAGCGCAGCCGCGTCATGAAGGAACACGAGCGCAAGATCACCGCCTACCACGAGGGCGGCCACGCCCTGGTTGCCGCGGCGCTGCGGAACTCGGCGCCGGTCACCAAGATCACCATCCTCCCGCGCGGCCGGGCCCTGGGCTACACCATGGTGGTGCCGGACAACGACAAGTACTCCGTGACCCGAAACGAGCTCCTGGACCAGATGGCATACGCCATGGGCGGCCGCGTCGCAGAGGAGATCGTGTTCCACGATCCGTCCACCGGCGCCTCCAACGACATCGAAAAGGCCACCGGCACCGCTCGCAAGATGGTCACCGAATACGGCATGAGCGAACGCGTCGGCGCTGTCCGGCTGGGCCAGGGCGGCGGTGAGCCGTTCCTGGGCCGCGACGCCGGGCACGAGCGCAACTACTCGGACCAGATCGCGTACGTTGTGGATGAGGAAGTGCGCCGCCTGATCGAGCAGGCACACGACGAGGCGTACGAAATCCTCACCGAAAACCGGGACATCCTGGATATCCTTGCCCTTGAACTGCTGGAGCGGGAAACCCTGAACCAGGCCGAGATCGCCGACATCTTCCGTGACGTCCGCAAGCGTGACTTCCGCGAAGTGTGGCTCTCCAAGGAAACCCGCCCGGTGCAGATGGCGGGGCCGGTGGAGAGTCGCCTGGAGCGGGCCGAACGCGAGGCGCAGGAGGAAGCGAAGAAAGCCCGGATGGACGAGCCGCTGGACGCCCAGCCGCCTCATTCCCAAGGTGTTGCGGAGGATGCGCCGTTTCACGGAGGCACCCCCGAATCGGGGCCAGGCACCCTTCGCGGCTAAGCTTTCCCTGTGACTTCCTTCGACGACGACGACGTTTCCGCCTCCGCCGATCACCTGGCGGAGGGCGGTCACCGGTCCTCAAAACGTGAAAGAGTGGATCGGCCCCGGATCGAGGCGGCCGTCCGCGAGATCCTCATCGCCATCGGCGAGGACCCGGACCGCGGCGGGCTCGTGGATACCCCCAAAAGGGTTGCGAAAGCGTACGCCGAGGTATTCGCCGGGCTGCACCACGACCCCGCCGAGGTCCTCTCCACCACCTTTGACCTGGACCACGAGGAACTGGTCCTGGTCAAGGACATTCCGTTCTACTCCACGTGCGAGCACCACCTGGTGCCATTCCACGGGGTGGCGCACGTTGGCTACATCCCATCGCATGACGGCAAGGTCACCGGGTTGAGCAAGCTGGCCCGGCTGGTGGACATCTACGCCCGCCGCCCGCAGGTCCAGGAGCGGCTGACCACGGAAATCGTCGAAGCGATGGTCCGCTACCTCAAGCCCCGCGGGGCGATCGTCGTCGTCGAATGCGAGCACATGTGCATGTCGATGCGCGGCATCCGCAAGCCCGGAGCGAAGACCGTCACCAGTGCGGTCCGCGGGCAGCTGCATGACCCGGCCACCCGCGCCGAGGCCATGAGCCTCATCCTCGGAAGGTAACAAACCATGGATTCACTCGCTGCAGCCCCCGGAACGGGGCCCGCGACCTCCCCGCTGCCCATCCTCCGCAAGCCCCGCCCGGCGGCCCGCTTCGAGGACCTCCCCACCGGCCGCACACTGGTCATGGGGATCTTGAACGTCACCCCGGATTCCTTCAGCGACGGCGGAAAGCACCCCACCGCTGACACCGCCATCGCGGCCGGCCTGCGAATGTTGTACGCGGGGGCGGACATCATCGACGTCGGCGGGGAGTCCACCCGCCCGGGCGCCGAGGACGTCACGCCGGAGGAAGAGCAGAGGCGCGTCCTGCCGGTCATCGAAGCACTCGTGAAGGCCGGTGCGCTGGTCAGCATCGACACCACCCACGCCTCCACCGCGGCCGCCGCCTTGAAGGCCGGCGCCGCCATCATCAATGACGTCTCCGGGCTGACCATCGAACCGGAGATGGCAGAGCTCGTGGCAGCATCCAAGGTTCCCTACGTCCTCACGCACCGCCGCGGGGATGCCCGGACCATGAATTCGCTCGCGGAGTACACGGACGTGGCCGGCGAGGTCGTGGCAGAGTTGGCGGGCGTGCGGGACAAGCTCTACGCCGCGGGTGTCAGCCACGAACAGATCATCGTGGACCCGGGACTGGGGTTCGCCAAGAACGACTCCCACAACTGGGAGCTGCTGCAGAACCTGGACCAGCTGGACAGCCTGGGGCACCGGGTGCTCGTGGCAGCCTCCCGCAAGAGGTTCCTGGGCACGCTGCTCACCGTGGCCGGCAAGTCCGCCGCTCCGGAGGAACGGGACGGTGCCACGGCGGCAATAACCGCCATCAGCGCCGCACGCGGTGCCTGGGCAGTCCGCGTGCACGACGTCGGGCCAAGCCTGGACGCCGTCAAGGTGGCTGCCCGCATGGCGGCGGTACCCACGCCGCAAGCCGTACCCAAGACGCACTAGGGCCGGGGGACCCCATGGACAGGATTACGCTGACGGGCGTGACCGCCGTCGGCCATCACGGCGTGTTTGATTTTGAGCGCCGCGAGGGCCAGCCTTTCGTGGTGGACGCGGTGCTCTATCTTGACTTCGCCGCAGCGGCGGAGTCAGACGACGTCCGGGACACCGCGCACTACGGCGAGGTGGCGCAGCGTATTACCGACTGGATCGCCGGGGAACCCCTGAACCTCATCGAGGCCTTGGCCGTGCGCATTGCCGAGGGCCTGCTTGACGAATTCCCGCTCCAGGCGGTGGACATCACCGTCCACAAACCCCAGGCTCCCATCGAGGTGCCCTTTGGCGACGTCGCCGTGACCGTCCACCGGAGCCGTATCCCGGCCGCCCGCGTCCTGTCCGGGGAACAGGCATGAACGGCCTGTACACGAAGGCCGTGCTTGCCCTCGGAAGCAACCTTGGCGAGCGGAACGAGACCCTGACCGAAGCCGTGGCAGACCTCGTGGATCCGCCGGAAGTCCGGCTCCTGGCTGTTTCCCCGATCGTCCAGACCAAAGCCGTGGGCGGCCCGTCCGGCCAGCCGGACTTCCTGAACATGGTGATTACCGTGGAAACCAGCCTGGGTCCGCAGGAACTGCTGGAGCACTGCCAGGCGGTGGAGAACAAGCACCTCCGGGTCCGCGAGGTCCGCTGGGGGCCGCGGACACTCGACGTCGACATCATCACCTACGGCGACCTGCACAGCGACGATCCGGCGCTGACCCTCCCGCATCCCCGCGCTGCCACCCGGGCCTTCGTCCTGTACCCGTGGTCGCTGATCGAACCCGCCGCCACGCTGGGCGGGGAGCGGATCAGCGCCTTGGCGGTCCGGGCCGCGGACTTTAACGACCTTGCCCCGTTCGACGGTTTCGGGGACTTCGACGGGATGCCGACGGCGGGAGCGGTGGAGCCGCGATGAAACCCATCAACCCGCTGCGCCTGATGCTGATCGGCGTCATCCTTGCCGTCGCGGGCTGGTCGGCGACCGTGGTCACCAGCCGCTACAGCGTTGCCACGCCCGTCCTTCCCTCCACCGCGCTGGCCACCATGGGCGTCATCGTCATCATCACGCTGATCCTGGGCATCCGGGTCTTGCGGTGGCGCAACAGCCTCAAGCCCGGCAGCAAGGCAAAGAAGACCCAACTGGATCCGCTGCTGGCGGCGAGGACGCTGGTCCTTGCCCAGGCGTGCGCCTACGCTGGCACAGTCCTGCTGGGCTGGCACGTGGGCATCTTCCTGGACCAGTTGAGGATCTGGAGCCTGCGGAGCGACCAAGGCATCACCTGGCTTGCCTTGGCCATGGCCGGGGGCGGGCTGGTGATGATCGTGGTGGGACTCGTGGTGGAGCGGTTCTGCCGGATTCCCCCGGAGGACGGCGACACAACCAGCGCCGACGGCAAAGGCCGCCCTGCCCGCGGGGAGGCCGCCGGGGAAGGCGAATATGCGTACCGAGGCGATTGACCCGCCCGGTATTGCCTGGCAGCGGGTGTCGTCGCGGTACGTCACTGTCCGGCTGGCGGAGTGGGCCCTGGGCAACCTGGTTGCGGTGCTGCTCCTGTCCGCTCCGCTGGTGTTTGTCCTCCTGGGCTGGTGGTCCTGGCCGCCGCTGTGGCTTGCCGTGACCGTCCCGGCCGCCATGCTGGTGCTTGCCCTGTGGCGGCTGGTGCTCATTCCGCGGCAGGTCCGGGCTATCGGCTACGCCGAACGGGATGAGGACCTGCTGGTCAGGGGCGGCATCTTCTTCCAGCGCACCATGGCCGTGCCGTACGGCCGCATGCAGTACGTGGATATTGCCGTGGGGCCGGTGGAGCGCGCGCTGGGCCTGTGCACACTGAAGCTCCACACCGCCTCGCCCGGCACCCACGCCCGCATTCCCGGCCTGCCGGCGGCTGAGGGCGCCCGGCTCAGGGAAGAGCTGACGGCCCGCGGCGAAGCCAGGCTGGCCGGGCTGTGACCGCTGACGGCCCGCTGCCTGCGATGCCGCCCGCAGCGGCCGGCCGGGACACCGTTGCAGCGTCCGACGACGGCTGGCAGCGGGTGCACCCCGCGTCGCCGTTCGTCAGGGGCTGGTTTGCCCTGGCCGCCATTGCGTTCTTCTTTGGGCGGGACATCTTTGAAAGGGCCCTGCAGGGCCAGCCCGTTTTCGAGGAAGGCCTGGGGCGGCGCGCCCCGTGGCTCCTGGGCGGCGGCGCGGCCGTGCTGGTGGTGGCGGTGCTGGGGTTCGTGCTGACCTGGTACTTCACCAAATACCAGGTGTCCGGCGGCTACGTCCGGGTCACCAGCGGCCTGCTGTTCCGCCAGCACCGGCAGGCGCGGCTGGACCGGGTGCAGGCCATCGACATCGTGCAGCCGTTGCTGGCCCGCATCTTCGGGCTGGCCGAACTCAAATTCGAGGTGGCCGATGCGGGGGAGTCCGCGGTGCGGCTCGCCTACCTCAGGATCGACGATGCGCGCCAACTGCGTGCCACCATCCTGGCCCGCGCATCGGGTGCCGCAATCGTCGCCGTGCCCGGGGCCGGCGCCGCGTCCGTCGACGGACAGCCGGCCCCGCCCGCCTCCGAGGCACCGGAATTGGCGGTACTTGCGGTCCCGCCGTCGCGCCTTCTCGGGTCGTTGCTGCTGAGTGAGCAGAGCTTCTTCGTGGTGGTGGGCGGCGCCGCCTCCGTGGTGTTGTCCGCGGTGACGGACAACCGCGCCTTCTATTTCTACCTGGTGCCGGCGGTGCTGGGCCTGGCGGCGGGCTACTGGAATTTCTTCAACAGGGGCTACAACTTCACGGCGGCCGTCTCACCGGACGGCATCCGGCTGAGATACGGGCTGCTGGACACCCAGGCGCAGACCCTTCCGCCCGGCCGGATCCAGGCGGTGAAGGTGGCCCAGTCGCCGCTGTGGCGCCCGTTTGGCTGGTACCGGATGCAGGTGAACGTGGCCGGTTACGGGCAGTCCGGCAACGCCGTCGAGGGGAATACCCGGACCGTCCTCCTGCCGGTGGGCAAGCTTCCCGACGTCCTGGCCATGCTCTCCCTGGTGCTGCCGGACCCCGGCACTGACCAGCCCGCGGCCGTCTTTGCCGCCGGCTTGAACGGCAGGGATTCCGACGGCGGGTTCATCACGACGCCGCGGCGGGCGTGGCTGCTGGCACCCTTCGCCTGGCGCCGCAACGGCTTTGCCGCCACGGACACCGCCCTGTTGATCCGTTCCGGGCGCTGGTGGCGTGAGCTGGTGCTGGTTCCCCACCAGCGGACGCAGTCGCTCGCCCTGCAGCAGGGGCCTGTGGCGCGCCGGTTCCGGGTGGCGGACCTGGTGCTCCACACCACCGCCGGGCCCGTGGCCCCGCGGCTGGCCCAGGCGGGACTGGATGAGGCCCGGCAACTCTTCAACGACCAATCCGCGCGTGCCCGGCTGGCTCGGAAACGGCAAACCACGGAGCAGTGGCTCCAGCAGGTTGCCCCGGCCGCAGGACCAATGACCACCCGCACCCCTTACCGACAGGAAGGCCAGCAGCATGGCTAAACCCGGACGCCTCGGCGTCGGAATCATCGGCGCCGGAAAGGTGGGGGCCGTGCTGGGTGCGGCCCTGCGCGCTGCCGAGCACGCCGTCGTCGGGGTCTCGGCGGTCTCGGACGCAAGCCGGGAACGGGCTGAGGCCCTGCTGCCGGGCGTTCCCATCCTGGAGGTGCAGGACATCGTGGAGCGCGCCGAGCTGGTGCTGCTGGCCGTGCCCGACGACGCCCTGCCGGGTCTCGTGGAGGGACTGGCAAAGCTTGGCGCCTGGCAGCCCGGCCAGCTGGTGGCCCATACCTCCGGACGGTTCGGCGTCGGCGTGCTGCATCCCGTCCGCGCCGCCGGTGCCATTCCATTGGCGCTGCACCCTGCCATGACGTTCACCGGCATGAGCCTGGACCTCACCCGGCTGCTGGACTGCACCTTCGGGGTGACAGCCGATGCCGCCATGCTGCCGATCGCCCAGGCGCTGGTGGTGGAGATGGGGGCGGAGCCGGTGGCCATCGCCGAAGCGGACAGGACGCTCTATCACGCTGCCTTGGCCCATGGTTCCAACCACCTGGTCACCCTGGTGGCGCAGGCGTCCCAGCTGCTGCGCGAGGTGGGGGTGGAGCTGCCGGAGCGCATGCTCGGCCCGCTCCTGCGGGCAACGCTGGAAAACGCCCTGGCTTCCGGCGAATCCGCGTTGACCGGCCCGGTGGCCCGCGGCGATGTGGGGACGGTCCGTGCCCACGCGGAAGCGCTGCGGGAGTTCGACGGCGGCGGGCACGGTGACGTGCTGGAAGCTTACCTCGCGATGGCCCGGGCCACAGCCCTGCGGGCGGAGGGCCGCGGACTGCTTAAACCCGACCAGCTTAAGGGGCTGCGCGAGGCCCTCGACCCGAAGGAAGACTGAATGTCCATTCAACTCGTCACCACCGTCGCCGGCCTGCACGCGGCGAGCGCCCGGCTGCTCGCCGCCAAGAGTGGTGTCTCACAGGGGCTGGTCCCCACCATGGGCGCACTCCATGATGGCCATGCCGCGCTGGCGCGAACCGCCGTCGAGCACAACGACGTGGTGGTGGCGAGCATCTTCGTCAACCCCCTGCAGTTCGGCGACGCCGGGGACCTGGACCGCTACCCGCGGACGCTCGAGGCGGACCTTGCCCTGCTGGAGGAACAGGGCGTGGACCTGGCCTTCGCGCCCTCCGTGGAGGAGGTCTATCCAGGCGGGGAACCGCTGGTTCGGATCACGTCCGGCCGCCTTGGCGAAAAGTGGGAGGGCGCATCGCGTCCCGGCCATTTCGACGGCGCGTTGACCGTGGTGGCGAAGCTGCTGCATTACGGCATGCCCGCTGCCGGTCTTCCGGCCGGGGCCGCAAACCCGGCTTTGCCTGGTGGACTCCCGGCGTACCGGGCTTACTTTGGGCAGAAGGACGCCCAGCAGCTGGCCCTGGTGCGGCGGATGGCGGCGGACCTGAACTTCCCGGTGGAGATCGTCGGGGTGCCCACGGTGAGGTCGGCGGACGGGCTGGCGTTGTCCAGCCGCAACCGCTTCCTGTCCGCGGACGAGCGGGACGCTGCGTTGGTCCTGTCCCGGGCACTGCGGCTGCTGGAGGAGCGCGCGAATGCTCACGAACCGCTGGACCTGGAATCGGCACTGGCCCTGGTGGAGTCACAACCGCTGGTGGAACTGGACTACTTCGACGTGGTGGACCCCGGCACGCTTGAGCCGTTGGCGGAGAACTGCAGGGAGACCCCGTTCCGCGGCGACGCCCTTGCCCTCATTGCGGCCAAGGTGGGGCCGGTCCGCCTGATCGACAACATGCCGCTGAGTTCCTGAGCGCCGGGGGCTTGGCGCCCGCGGGATGTGGCCCGGGCTATAAACCTGGCCTGTCCGGGCTGTTCATGAGCTGTTCGAGGAGTGCGCGCTCCGGACGCCCGGGATTCCTGGCCACGCACCCGCGGAGCCGGTCCCGCACCCACTCTTCCCGCGGATCCCTGCTGCAGAGCACCTCATCGATGATCTCCTGCGCCTGCCACCGGAGCGATTCGATGGCGAACTGCCGGACGTCCTCGGGAGTGTCGCCGGACATCCAGGGGTCCGGGTCCGAGGGAACACCTTGGAACATCCGCTCTACTGTCATCGGGGCCTCCTTGCACCAATCCGAAGCGGCCCGTGGGGTGGCCGCTGCGGCGTCGAGAGCACTGCGCGTAGGTGAAACCTTACTGCCGGAATCCGGGTTCTGTCTGTACCCCGATCCCGCAGAAAACCGCAGCACCAGAGTCGAAGGTCCCGAGTAGGAAACCGGTCCGTAGCGCCGCCTGGAATCCAATATAGTCAGCTTGCTTATTACTTTCACCTTTCCTAGGGTGGAAATTGTCAGGAATTCAACTCTGGAAGCGGATCCGGGCACCGCGTTGGTGCGTGGTCCGCCGCAGGCAAGGAGGAGCTATGTCGGAGCACAACATCGCAGGCAAGAAGGTCGCATTCCTGCTGACTGACGGCGTGGAGCAGGTGGAGCTCACCAGTCCCTGGCAGGCCGTGAAGGACGCCGGCGGCGAGCCCACCCTCTTGGCACCCAAGAGCGGCAAGCTGCAGGGCTACAACGGCACGGACAAGGGCGATACCTTCGACGTCGACCTCGCGGTGGCGGAGGCAAATCCCTCCGATTATGACGCGCTGGTTCTTCCTGGCGGGGTCGTCAACGCGGACCATCTGCGGGTGGACAAGGACGCCCAGGCCTTCACGCGCAGCTTCTTTGAGCAGCACAAGCCGGTGGCGTCCATCTGCCACGGGCCGTGGCTGCTGATTGATGCAGGAGTCATCAAGGGCCGGAACGTCACGTCCTACTTCACCCTTGAGACGGACCTGAAGAACGCCGGCGCCAACTGGTCGGACCAGGAAGTGGTGGTGGACCAGGGCCTGGTGACCAGCCGCAACCCGGATGACCTCCCGGCATTCAACAGCAAGCTGGTGGAGGAGATCTCGGAAGGCCGGCACGCGGGCCAGACGGCCTGAAGCCCCAACTGTTCCCTCAGGGTTTAGGCGAAATTCCCATGCCGGGGAATTACTCCAGCGGGTAGAGTGTTGGCATCTGCAGCGGCGCCGACCGCGCATCACTTCCAAAAACCCCTGAGGGAACACCCATGTCTACCGAAGTCTCTCCCACCGCCGGCGGCCAGTCCGTTCCAGTCGCAGGAACCGTGGCGGAACCCCGCACAGGCACCCCGCCCGCTGCGCCGGAGAAGATGTCCCGGGAGTCGGTGACCATCATCAGCACGCTGCTGGTGGCGACGTTCGTGGTGATCCTCAACGAGACCATCATGAACGTCGCCCTGCAGCGGCTCATGGTGGACCTCCGAGTGGACGCGCCCACCGTCCAGTGGCTGTCCACCGGGTTCATGCTCACCATGGCCGTGGTCATCCCCACCACCGGCTTCATCCTGCAAAGCCTGACCACCCGGGCCGTGTTCATGCTGGCCATGGGACTTTTTGCGGGCGGTACCGCACTGGCGGCCGTGGCTCCCGGATTCGAAGTCCTGCTGCTGGCACGCATCGTCCAGGCGGGCGGCACGGCCATCATGCTCCCGCTGCTGATGACCACCATCCTCACCCTGGTCCCGCTGGCCAAGCGTGGCGCCGTCATGGGCAACGTCAGCATCGCCATCTCGGTCGCCCCCGCCATGGGCCCCACTGTTTCCGGGCTGATCCTTGAACACTTCACCTGGCGCTTCATGTTCGTGTTCGTGCTGCCGGTGGCCCTGGCTGCCCTGGCCATCGGCGCGAAATTCCTCACCAACGTGGGCGAGGCGGAAAAGACCAAGCTGGACTTCTTCTCCGTACTCCTCACGGTCCCTGCGTTCGGCGGCCTGGTTTACGGGCTCAGCCAGATCGGCGGCGGCCAGTCCGGTCCCGGCGCCGCAGCCATCGCCGCCCTGGTCATCGGGGTGGCCGCCCTTGCGGTGTTCGTCCTCCGCCAGGTCCGCCTGCAGAAGGCCGCCGCGCCACTGCTGGACCTGCGTGCCTTCAATTTCCGGATGTTCACCGTCTCGGTCCTGCTGATGGTGGTGGCCATGATGGCACTGTTCGGCGGGGTCATCCTGCTGCCGCTCTACCTGCAGGAAGTCCGCGGCCTGGGTTCGCTGGAAACCGGACTCGCGCTGCTCCCCGGCGGCCTGGCCATGGGCCTCCTCGGTCCGGTGATCGGCCGCGCGTTCGACAAGGTGGGCCCGTTGCCGCTCACCGTGACGGGATCCGTCCTGATGGTGGTGACGCTCTGGCAGTTTTCAATGCTCGACGCCGGCACGGCGGTGTGGTGGATCATCACCCTGCACGTCGGGCTGAGTTTCGGCCTGGCCCTGCTGTTCACCCCGGCCTTCACCACGGGGCTGAACCCGCTGCCGCCGCACCTCTACTCGCACGGCTCGGCGATCATGAGCACCACCCAGCAGGTGGCCGGCGCTGCCGGCACGGCGCTGCTGGTGTCCATCTTCGCGGTGGTGAGTGCGACGTCGGGACTCGTCGCCGGGATGAGCGCCGCCTTCCTGACGGCAACGGTCATAGCCCTTGCCGCCGTCGTGCTGTCCGCGATGATGCGCAAGACCGAAGGCGCCGAGGCAGGGCGCGGCGCGCACTAGCCCAACCGCGCCGGGGTCAGCCGGCGAAGAAGTCGCTCAGTTCCTTGATCAGCTTGTCCGGGGCCTTGATGGCGCCGTCGTGGCCGAAGCCGGGCAGGATGGTGTAGCTGGAGCCGGAGAGGACGTCGTGGATCTGGCCGCACGCGATGCCGAAGTAGGCCGGGCTCTTTTCGCCCACCACAATCAGCGTCTCCAGGGGGAGTGCCTGGAACGGTTCGGCCGGCATATCGGCGGCGATGATGGCTTTGATTTCGCGGACGCCGGTGCGCATCAGTTCGCGTTGCTGTTTGCCTTCCGTGGTGCCCGCGGTCAGCTTGTTGGCCAGCGTGAGCATGGACAGCGGCATGCGCGAGGAGAACGCGCCGCCGGCCTCAAGGCCGCGCTGGATGACCGCGAGGGCGCGGTCGTCGTCTCCGGCGGCGATGGCGCGTTCGTATTCCACAATCCAGCTGGCCGTGACGCTGCCGTTCACGGAGACGGCGGGGTCGTAGACGGCCAGCCGCTCCACCGGCAGGGTCCGTGCCGCGTGCAGGGCAACTGCCCCGCCGAAACTGTGGCCGAAGACGTCGGTGCTGGCGGTGTGCTTCATGACCGTGTCCAGGTCCCGGATGTCCACGTCCAGCGTGTAGTCCTCGGGCTGCGGGGACGATGAGCCGCGGCCGCGACGGTTGAAGGTGTGCACCGGCCTGCCCAGGGCGGCGCTCAGTTTATGGGCAAATTTGGTGTAGTCCGCAGCCGTCACCATGGAGGGCGGCACCACCACCACGCCCGAACCTGCCGAAGCGAGTTCCGCACCGGTGGAGAAGAGCTCCACAGTGCCGCCGTCGGGGGTCCTGATGTTCTCTCGCGTCATGTTCCGAGCCTAGCCGAGCAAGCCGGGTGCGGGCATCACGGACGGCGCGGCCGGGCTCAGGCGAGCCGCCCGATCAGTTCCCGGCTGGCCGTGCGGATGGCCGGCAGTTCCGGGCCGAGTCCGCAGAGGATGAGTCCGGCGTCCGCCGCCTGCAGTGCTGATTCTGCGTTGGCGGCTCCATCGGCGCGAAGGTAGATCAGCGATTCGACCAGGCGGAAGGTGAAGTCGCCGCCGTCCGGTCCGGAGGCTGTGGCCGACAGGCCGCTGCCAAGTTCCCCGTAGAGCCGCCGCAGTTCGTGCCGGTCGGCCAGGAAGCGGGCAAAGCGCGTGCTGCGGACCTCGGGCAGGTGGTACAAGACGCCGAGGTTCCAGCGTGCGCTGCACAGTTGCGTGCCGTCATAAAGCGCGACGGCGTGCAGCCGGCTCCCAGCCGGGCTTTCGGTTCCTGCGCTGCCGGCGGGCAGCGCGGCCACGGCCCGGGCGAACTCCAGGCCACCGGATACCGTCCCCTCGAGCAGGTCCTCGAGGATGTCGTCCTTGGTCTTGAAGTGGTGGTAGAGGGATGACTGCCGGATCCCGACGGCGTCCGCGATGGACCGGGTGGAGGTGCTGGCGAAACCCTGGGTGGTGAACAGTTCCGCGGCGGCGTCGAGGATTTCGTCGCGTGCGGTGGCGCCTGGCCGTGAGGGCTGTTGGTGGCGGGGGCGTCCCGGTCCGGCGTAAGTCACCGACTCATTCTTGCACCGCAAGGCGTGCTCGAAGGTGCCCGGCAGGGGCGGTGAGGGGACGGAAATGTGCCCGAAACAAGATGTCTATCCGCCTTTTACAGAGGTGAAACTGTTTGGGGACATCGCGCTGGAAAACTATCAAGTGACCGGTAATCCGCAGCCTTCGGCCGAGCGCTGCGCTGCCGGAAGGCTTCGCCCCCAAGACCCCTTTCCAGCCCCGGAGATTCCCATGACATCAACCGTTCTCCCCACCGTCCACCAGGACGATGCAGACCTGACGTCCCTTGGCTACCAGCCCACCCTGCACCGAAAGCTCGGCCGCTACGCTTCCTTTGCCGCCGGCTTCTCCTTCGTCTCCATCCTCACCACCATCTTCCAGCTCTTCGCCTTCGGCTACTCTTTCGCAGGTCCCGCGTTTTTCTGGACCTGGCCGGTAGTGCTGGTCGGCCAGCTCCTGGTGGCCCTCAACTTTGCCGAACTCGCCGCCCGCTATCCGCTCTCCGGAGCCGTCTACCAGTGGGCGCGCCGCGTCGGCGGGGAAGCCGTGGGCTGGTTTGCCGGCTGGTTCATGGCCATCGCGCAGGTGGTCACCGCGGCCGCCGCTGCCATCGCCCTGCAGGTGGTCCTGCCCCAGCTGTGGGACGGATTCCAGGTGGTGGGCGGCGACCCGGCCCTCAACACCGTCACCGGGGCTTCGAACGCCGTGATCCTGGGCGCCGTGCTGCTGGTGGCCACCACCATCATCAACTCCCTGGGCGTCAAGCTCATGGCGCACGTGAACTCGGTCGGTGTCACCTGCGAAATCGTCGGCGTCGCAGCCGTGATCCTTGCCCTCGTCAGCGCCGCACAGCGCGGACCGGACGTGGTGGCGGACACCACCGTGCTGCAAGGATCGGACCTGGGCGCCGTGGGAGCCTTCCTGGTCTCGGGGCTGATGGCCGCCTACGTCATGGTGGGCTTCAACTCCGCCGGTGAGCTGTCCGAGGAAACCAAGGACCCGCGCCGCACCGCACCCCGCACCATCCTCTCCGCCCTGCTCATCTCCGGCATCGGCGGCGCCCTCATGATCATCACCGCCCTGATGGCCGCCCCCAGCCTCGACGACGGCCGCCTCGCCACCGAGGGCCTGCCCTACGTCCTCACCGCGGTCCTGGGCACCTTCTGGGGCAAGGTCCTGCTGGTTGATGTTGCCATCGCCATCTTCGTCTGCACCCTGGCCATCCAGACCGCCGGTTCCCGGCTCGTCTTCTCGATGGCCCGCGACGGGAAGCTCCCGGCGTCGGCCCTGCTCTCCTCGGTCCACCCCACCCGGGGCACTCCCATGTGGCCCTCCATCGTGATCGGCGCGCTGGCAGTTGCCGTGCTGGCCATCAACGTGGGCAACGCGGCCCTGTTCACCACCCTGTGCAGCGTCTGCATCGTGATGGTCTACATCGCCTACCTCCTGGTGACCATTCCGCAACTGGTCAACCGGCTCCGCGGGGACTGGGACCGGGTGGGCCAGACCATGCCCGCCGGCCTCTTCTCGCTGGGCCGCTGGGGACTTCCGGTCAACATCCTCGCCGTCCTCTACGGAGGCGTCATGGTGGTCAACCTCGCCTGGCCCCGGCCCGAGGTGTACGACCCCTCCGGCGACAACGGGCTCCTCCTGTGGTCCGCGCCGCTGATGGTCGCCGCCGTCCTGCTCCTGGGCGTCGGGGTCCGGCGCCGGAACCTCGCAGCCGCCAAGGCCTGACACCCACTTCCCCCACCATTCCCGACACAAACCAGGACTTGACCATGACACAGACCATCGACACGGCTGCCACCGGCACCGCCACCACGGCCGGCGCCCGCGCCCACGCCAGGGACCAGCACGGCAAGACCGCCGAAACCATGCGTTTCGTCCCGGCAGCCTCCGCGCCGGGTCGCCTCCTGGCAGGAATGCCCGACGGCGTGTCCCCCAGTTGGGCGGAGTCCTTCGCCTTTGGCCGCTACACCACCATGGCATTTGCCCGCGGAACCCGTATTCGGCTTACCGATACCGCCGGCGACGCCTGCGTCCACGCCCTCCTGTACCGGACCGGCGCCACCCACGAACGACTGAACGTCGCCGACACCGTCAAGGTCCCGTGGCAGGCCTATCCCGCTGCCGGGCACCCGCTGCTGTCCGACGCCGGCCGGCTGATGGCCACCATCGTGGCCGATACCTCCACCCGGCATGATGCCCTGACCGGGGCCACCACCCTCGCCGGCAACACCGCGAGATACGGCGCCGGAACAGCCCACAGCGCATCCCCGGCCGCGCGCGAACTGCTTACGCTGGGCGCCCTGAAAAACGGGATGGGTCCGCGGGACGTCGCTCCGTCGCTTTCCTTCTTCAAGGGCATCACCGTTAACCCGGCCGGCAGCATCACCTTCACCGGCAGCGCCGGGCCCGGTGCCGTCGTCGAACTCCTCCTCCATATGGACGCCATCCTGGTCCTGGCCAACACCGCGCACCCGCTGGACCCCCGCCGGGAGTTCACCGGAACCGCCGTGGACATCCTCGCCTGGCACGCGCCGCAGGACCTTCACGAAGTCGAAGCAGGCCGCCTGGTGGGCCCGCTGGCCCCGGAACACCTGCAGGCCCTGCTCAACACCGAACACGATCTCACGGCAAGGAACGCCCGATGAACACCGCCATCAAGACCCGCCCGGACGCTGCAGGCACCGCGCTGGCCCCCGGCACCGTGATCCTGGATGAATTCGTCGAAGCCCGCGGCCCCTGGTCGGCAGTGGTGGCAGCCGGAGACGTCCTGACCATCGTGGACCTGGAAGGCAACCAGGCCGTGGACTGCCTGCTCTACGCCGCCGGGGACACCGCCGTGCGCTACTCGGCGGCCGCCACCATCGCCGCGCAGCAGTCCATCGTCCTCACCACCGGCTCCGTCCTCCGGGCGGACACCGGGACCCCGCTCATGACCGTCGTTGCAGACGAAGTAGGCGTGCACGACACCATCGGCGGCGCCTGCTCGCAGGAATCCAATACCCTCCGCTACGGCCAGCACACCCGTGAACAGCACGCCTGCGTGGAGAACTTCCTGATCGAGGGCTCGCGCTGGGGCCTGGGCAAGCGGGACCTGGTGTCCAACATCAACTGGTTCATGAACGTCCCGGTGGACCCGGACGGCGCCCTGGGGATCGTGGACGGACTGTCCGCCCCCGGCAAGCGCGTGGCCCTGAAGGCGGAGGTGGACACCCTGGTGCTCGTCTCCAACTGCCCGCAAATCAACAACCCGTGCAACGGCTTTAACCCCACGCCCGTCCGCATGATCGTCACCCGGCCGGAGGCTGCACTGTGAATACGTTCGACACCCTGCTGGTCGCCAACCGCGGCGAAATCGCGTGCCGCATCATCGAATCCGCCAAGAAGCTCGGGCTCCGCACCGTGGCCGTCTTCTCCGAGGCGGACCGGGGCGCCAAGCACGTCCGGCTCGCCGACGCCGCCGTGCTCCTGGGCCCCGCACCGGCCAAGGAGTCCTACCTCCGGGTGGACGCACTCCTGGCAGCGGCCAGGGAAACCGGCGCCGGCGCCATCCACCCGGGCTACGGCTTCCTCTCCGAGGATGCGGCTTTCGCCGGGGCCGTGGAAGCCGCCGGCCTGGTCTTCGTCGGTCCCACCCCCGAACAGCTGCGGATCTTCGGTACCAAGCACACGGCCCGCGACGCCGCCCGGGCAGCCGGGGTGCCCATGATCGCCGGTTCCGGGCTGCTTGAGGACGTTGATGCGGCCGTCGCGGCGTCCACCGCCATCGGCTTCCCGCTGATGCTCAAGGCTACCGGCGGTGGCGGCGGGATCGGCATGACGGTCTGCCGCACGGAGGCCGAGCTCGTGGACAGCTTCCCCCGCGTAGCCCGGCTTGCCGGTGCCAGCTTCGGAACGGCAGGGGTTTTCGCCGAACGGTATGTGGAGAACGCCCGCCACGTGGAGGTGCAGGTCTTTGGTGATGGCGAAGGCCGGGTGGTCAGCCTGGGCGACCGGGACTGCTCCCTCCAGCGGCGCCACCAGAAAGTCCTCGAGGAGGCCCCCGCCCCGGACCTGCCCGCCGATCTGCGTGAGGAACTGCACCGCAGCTCCCGCGCCCTCTGTGCCTCCCTCAACTACCGCTCCGCCGGCACGGTCGAGTTCGTCTACGACTCCGCCCGCAAGGAAGCCTCCTTCCTGGAAGTCAACGCCCGGCTCCAGGTGGAGCACCCCGTCACCGAGTCCGTCACCGGGGTGGACCTGGTGGAATGGATGCTCCGGCTGGCCCAGGGCGGCGCCGAAGCGCACACGGTGTTGGCGGACGTGCCGGATGCGTTGCCGGTATCCGGGCACGCCGTTGAGGCCCGGGTCTACGCCGAGGATCCCGCGCGCGGCTTCCAGCCCAGTGCCGGAACCGTCACCAACGCCGCCTACCCGGGGCCGGAGGAAGCACGCGTGGATGCGTGGGTGGAAACCGGCACCGACGTGTCCACCAACTACGACCCCCTCCTGGGCAAGATCATTACCTCCGGCGCAAGCCGCACCGAGGCCTTCGACCGGCTCGCCGCCGCCTTGGAAGGCACCCGGATCGACGGCATCGAGACCAACTTGGGGCTGCTCCGCGCCGTCACCGGAATGGAGGTGGTCCGGAACGTCGGGCACTCCACCGGCACGCTTGATTCAGTGGGGGACCCCGAGCCGCGGATCACCGTGGAACGCCCCGGGCTGCAGACCAGCGTGCAGGACTGGCCGGGACGCACCGGGCTCTGGCAGATCGGCGTTCCGCCCAGCGGCCCCATGGATGACCTCTCCTTCCGCCTGGGCAACACGGCGCTGGGCAACCCCGAAGGGGCCCCGGGCCTGGAGTTCACCATGACGGGCCCGCGCCTGGTGTTCACGCATGCCACCACCGTCTGCGTCACGGGCGCCGAGGTCACGGTGACCGTTGACGGCGCGGAGGTGCCCGCCTGGACCCCCTTGACCGTCCCGGCCGGAGGGACGCTCGACGCCGGCACGGCCACCGGCAAGGGCCTGCGCGGTTACATCCTGTTCCAGGGCGGCCTGGACATCCCCACCTACCTGGGCAGCGCCTCCACTTTCACCCTGGGCCAGTTCGGCGGCCACGCCGGACGGGTGCTGCGCGCCGGCGACGTGCTCCGGGCGGTCACGGCGGATGGCGCACCCGGAGCAGTCCCGGCCGCAGCGGTGCCTGCCGACAGCCGCCCCGCCCTCGTGTCCTCCTGGGAACTGGCCGTGGCCGAGGGGCCACACGGAGCCCCCGAGTTCTTCCAGCGCGAAGACATCGAAGAACTGTATGCCGCGGAGTACGAGGTGCACTTCAACTCCGCCCGCACCGGCGTCCGGCTCATTGGCCCGAAACCCCGCTGGGCACGGACCGACGGCGGCGAGGCGGGCCTGCACCCGTCCAACATCCACGACACCGCCTACTCGGTTGGCGCGCTGGACTTCACCGGTGACACTCCCATCCTGCTGGGCCCGGACGGACCCAGCCTGGGCGGCTTCGTGTGCCCCGTCACTGTCGTGACTGCCGAACGCTGGAAGCTCGGCCAGCTGCGCCCGGGGGACAAGGTCCGGTTCGTTCCCATCAAAGCCAGCCAGGCGCCGTCGGCCACGGACCTGGGACCCGGCCGCCAGCTGGTCCTCCCGGGCGACGCCGGGTGGCCGGGCAGTGCCGCACTGAACCTTCCGGCGGGGGCAGCGGCAGGGCCGCGGCCGGTCCGCGGAGATGGCGACGACGGCGTCCTGGGCCGGGTGCCGGAAGAAACCGGCCGGCCCGCGGTCACCTACCGCCGCTCGGGCGATGACAACCTGCTGGTCGAATTCGGGGACATGGTGCTGGACCTTGGCCTGCGCGCCCGGGTTCATGCCTTGCACCAGCAGATCGAGGGGCTCCGCCTGCCCGGCATCGTGGACCTCACGCCGGGAATCCGGTCCCTGCAGATCAAGGTGGACCCGTCCGTCCTGTCCACCACGCGGCTGCTGGACCTGGTCCGGGAGGTTGAGGCAGCCCTGCCCGCGAGCTCCGAACTGGTGGTTCCCAGCCGCACCGTCCGGCTGCCGCTGTCCTGGGACGACCCCGCCACCCGCGAAGCGATCGAACGCTACATGGCCGGCGTCCGGGACGATGCCCCCTGGTGCCCGTGGAACATCGAGTTCATCCGCCGGATCAACGGCCTGGACTCCGTCAACGACGTCTTCGACACCGTCTTCAACGCCGAATACCTGGTCCTGGGCCTGGGCGACGTGTACCTGGGTGCCCCCGTCGCCACGCCGCTGGACCCGCGGCACCGGCTGGTCACCACCAAGTACAACCCGGCGCGCACCTGGACCCCGGAGAACGCGGTGGGCATCGGCGGCGCGTACATGTGCATTTACGGGATGGAAGGCCCCGGCGGCTACCAGTTCGTGGGCCGCACCACCCAGGTGTGGTCCCGGTACGCCGATTCCGCTCCCTTCGAACCCGGATCGCCCTGGCTGCTCCGCTTCTTCGACCGGATTTCCTGGTACCCCGTCAGCCCCGAGGAACTCCTGGACCTGCGCGCCGACATGGCCGCCGGCCGCGGCCGCGGCGTGGAGATCGAGGACGGCACGTTCTCGCTCGCTGAGCACGAACAGTTCCTGGCCGAAAACCGCGTGTCCATCGACGCGTTCCGGGACAAGCAGGGTGCGGCTTTCGCTGTGGAACGGCAGGCCTGGGCCGACGCCGGCGAGTTCGACCGTGCCGAGGCGCTCGCCGCCGTCGCCGCCCCCGCAGCAGATGACGTGGTGGTTCCGGACGGCGGGTCCCTGGTCTCCGCCCCGTTCGCCGCGAGTGTTTGGAAGGTGGATGTGGCCGAGGGCGACCGTGTGGCCAAGGGGCAACCCCTGGTGTCACTGGAGGCCATGAAAATGGAAACAGTCCTGGAGGCGCCGTGCGACGGGGTGGTGCTCAGGGTCCTGTCCACGGCGGGTTCGCAGGTGGTTGCCGGCGAGGCAGTGGTTGTCCTCGGCGGCAGCGACCTGGCGCTGGCCGAGGTTGAGGACCTGGAACTGGAAGGGGCAACGGTATGAACCCGCCACCCACCGGCGCCGCCACGCGGCGCGCCGAAGCAGCACTGGCCGCGGTTGACGCCGTGGACCGCCCGGAAATCTGGATAACGCTCCGCAGCCGCGAGGACGTCCTGGCCGAAGCGGCAACCATCGACGCCGCCGTTGCCCGGGGTGCGCACCTGCCGCTGGCCGGGCTGGTATTGGCCGTGAAGAACAACGTTGACGTGGCCGGGATCCCCACCACGGCGGCCTGCCCCGGCTTCGCGTATGTGCCGGAGCAGGACGCCGATGCCGTGGCGCGGCTCCGCGGCGCCGGTGCCTTGGTGCTGGGCGCCACCAACCTTGACCAGTTCGCCACCGGTTTGGTGGGGACCCGCAGCCCCTACGGTGCCGTCCGGGATTCCCGCCGTCCGGACCGGATCTCCGGCGGGTCCAGTTCCGGGTCTGCCGTGGCCGTGGCGATGGGGCTGGTGGACATCGCCATCGGCACCGACACCGCCGGCTCGGGCCGGGTGCCCGCTGCCCTGCAGGGCATCGTCGGGATCAAGGCAACCCTGGACGTGGTCTCCACGGCAGGGGTGGTGCCGGCCTGCCGGTCCTGGGACGCCGTCACGATTTTCGCCCGGCACCTGGCCACGGCCGAGCTCGCCATGGGCATCATGGCCGGCGGTGCCCGGGCATGGCCCGCGGACACAAAGCTCGCGGCGACGTCCCGGCCCCGGGTGGCCTACCCCGCCAGCCTCCCGGCCCTGCCGCCGGAATGGGCTGCGGAGTTCGCCCGCCAGGTTGACCGCCTCCGGGAGACGGGAGTGGAGGCCCGGCCGATCGAATTCGACGCCTTCCTCCAGGCAGCACGCCTCCTCTATGACGGTGCCCTCGTCGCCGAGCGCCACGCCGCCGTGGGCGGCTTCCTTGAAGCGTCCCGGGGCATGGAAACCTCCGACGGCGGGTCAGCAGGGCAGGCAGGCATCGATCCCACCGTGGAAGGCATCATTCGGGCGGCGGGAAAAGTCCCGGCGCACCGGTACGTCGCCGATACCGCCAGGCTGGAGGAATTGAAGGCCACCGCCATGGCCCGCCTCCAGGGCTTCGATGCCCTCCTGGTTCCGACGGCACCGTTCCACCCCACCCTGGCCGAGGTGGCCGCGGATCCGGTGGGCGTGAACTCGTTGATGGGCACCTACACGAATTTCTGCAACCTGTTCGATCTTTGTGCCGTGGCTGTCCCGGCCGGCGAGGTGGACGGCGCCCAGTTCGGCGTCACGGTGGTGGGCAGGGCGTTCGATGACGCCGTGGCGGCGGACATCGCCCGCCGGCTGGAAACCATTCCGGCGACGCCTGGACTCTTCGCGGCCGGGGCAGCGCCGGGTGCCGCAGGACTGGAGGCAGCCGCAGGAGCCGCCCGGCCGTCGTCGCCCATTCCCTGGCCGGTCGCCGCCGGCGCAACGGCCTTGCCGCTGGTGGTGGTGGGCGCGCACCGCAAGGGCCAGCCGCTGGCCCGGGAGCTTGAGGAACTCGGCGCCTTCTGGGACGGGCCCGTCGGCACCGCTGCGCGCTACCGGATGGTGGCCTTGGACACGGTGCCGCCGAAGCCCGGCGTATACCGGTCCGACGACGGCGCAGAGCTGGCAGGGGAGCGGTGGCTGCTGCCGCCCGCGGCCTTGGGGACGTTCCTGGCCGCCCTTCCTGAGCCAATGCTGCTCGGGTCGGTCCAGCTCCGTGACGGGACGGCCGCCGTCGGGTTCGCCTGTGACGCCGTGGCCGCTGCGGGCGGGGAGGACATCACCGCCTGGGGCGACTGGCTGGCTGACCGGAGCAAGGAACCCAGGCCGCGGACCGTGTGGCGGGACTTGGGAGTTGCCGCCCTTGCAGGCTTCAGCCGCGGGGAACGGGCATAGCTCCGGTGGCGTCCGGGCGGGGCGGCCCGTCCGGATTCCCTCCCGTGAAGTACGCGGAGATATCAGCTACGAGCTCCTTGACCGCCGCCGGGATGGAGCCGTGGAAGCACTTGGGGGAGAGCTGGTGGGTGCTGCCCGGGACGGCTGCGTGCAGCCGCTCCGCGGTCACCTTGTAATAGTCGGGGCTCTTCCCGCCGGCCATGAAGTGGGTGCCCGCCGGCAGCACGCTGAAGTCGCGGGCGTGGTCCTTTTCGTCGAAGGCCGCGCGCAACTCACCCACTCCGCTGGGCATCACCTGGCGGAACACGGTGTTCACCTTGGTCCGCGACAGCACGGCCATCAGGCCCGCCAGTACGGGATCGGGGATCCGTGCCATGACGGAGCCGGGGCTGGTGGCCTTCTTCATGTACGCCAGGGCCCGGCCCACCTTGCCGTTGTTGACGGCGTCCTCGAATCCGTCCAGCCAGCCGGTGTCGATGCTGCCGTCGATGTTCACCGCGGCGTCGTACACCGCCAGCTTGTCCGGCACGTAGCCGGTGCCGGTGAACTCCTGCACGGCATTGAGCGCCACCGCCCCGCCGAGGCTGTGGCCCAGGATGTTCCGTGCGCCGGTGGCATCCATCACGGTCCGGACATCGGCGATCTCGGTGGCCATGGAGTAGTCCGGGGGCTGCTCGGAGGAGTTGCCCCGGCCGCGCCGGTCGTACACGTCCACCGCCCAGCCGTCGCCCAGGCCCTTCGCCAGTTCCACGGAGAAGGGCCGGTAAATCGAGGCGGTGAGGAACGCGCCGCCGATCAGCACGACGCGCCGTTCTCCCGGCGCATCCTCGGTGCCGTAGCTGTATACAGCCAGCCTGCCGCCGTCGTGCGTTGGAAGTACCCGTTCTTTCACCCGCCCATCCTAGGCGGCAAGCCTGCGGGCCAGCTGAAAGTCCGGATGGCCAAGTCCCGGTAAACTTGATGATTGTGACTTCCCAAAACACCCCCGCGCCCAAGAACGCCCCGGAGCCCCTCGACGCCAGCGAGCAGATGCGGATCCGCATGGAAAAGCGCGCCAAACTTCTTGAGCGCGGCGCGGAGGCGTACCCCGTGGGAGTGGAACGCACGCATTCCCTCGCCGAGATCAGGGAAAAGTACGCCCACCTCGAGGCGGACGACACCACCGGGGACACCGTGGGCGTCACGGGCCGCGTGGTCTTCGTCCGGAACACCGGAAAGCTCTGCTTCGCCACCCTGCAGGAGGGCGGCACCGACGGCAAGGGCACGCGTCTGCAGGCCATGCTGAGCCTGGCCAACGTGGGCGAGGAAGCCCTCGCGGAATGGAAAGCACTGGTGGACCTTGGCGACCATGTGTTCATCAAGGGCGAGGTCATTTCCTCCCGCCGCGGCGAACTGTCCGTCATGGCCGAATCCTGGTCCATGGCCTCCAAGGCCCTCCGCCCGCTGCCCGTCCTGCACGCGGACCTGAACGAGGAAACCCGCGTCCGCCAGCGCTACGTGGACCTGATGGTCCGTGACGAAGCCCGCGAAATGGTCTACACCCGCGCCGCCATTACCCGCTCCATCCGCGAAACGCTGTTCCGCCGCCGTTACGTGGAAGTGGAAACGCCCATCCTGCAGCTGGTCCACGGCGGCGCCCTGGCACGCCCGTTCGAGACCCACATGAACGCGTTCGACCAGAAGATGACCCTGCGGATCGCCACCGAGCTATACCTCAAGCGTGCAGTGGTGGGCGGCATCGACCGCGTCTACGACATGGGCCGCGTGTTCCGCAACGAGGGCGTGGATTCCACCCACAGCCCCGAATTCACCACCCTTGAGTGCTACGAGGCCTGGGCCGACCAGTTCGTCATGGCGGAACGGATCAAGGAGATCATCCTCGATGCCGCGGACGCCGTGGGGGCCGGACGCGTGCTGCAGACCGAGGCGGGAGAGATCAACCTCGACGGCGACTGGGCCTGGCTGCCCGTCTACCCGGGGCTTTCCGAGGCCGTCGGGCAGGAGATTACGCCGGACACCTCCGTGGAGGTGCTCCGTGAGCTTGCAGCCAAGCACGAGGTCAAGGTCGATCCCAAGTGGGACGCCGAGAAGCTGGTGGTTGAGCTCTTCGGCGAAATCGTGGAGCCCACCCTGCTGAACCCCACCTTCGTGTACGACTACCCGCCCTCCGCCCAGCCGCTGGCCCGCCCGCACCGTGAGGACGGCCGGCTGATCGAGGCCTGGGACCTGATCATCGGCGGCATGGAACGCGGCACCGCCTTCTCCGAGCTGATCGACCCCGTCATCCAGCGCGAACGCCTCACCGAGCAGTCCCTGCACGCGGCCGCCGGCGACGTCGAAGCCATGCAGCTGGACGAGGACTTCCTGCGCGCCCTTGAGTACGGTGCCCCGCCGATGGGCGGCATCGGCCTGGGCATCGACCGGCTGGTGATGCTCTTCACCGGAGCCGGTATCCGCGAAACCATCCTGTTCCCGCTGCTGAAGCCCGAGGGGCACTGACCATGGAATACGTAGCAGTCATTCTTCCCTCCCTGGTGGTGGGCCTGATTTTCTGGTTTGCCATGAAGGCGATCTTCAACGCGGACAAGGCCGAACGCCAGGCCGAGGCCCGTGCGCAGGCTGAGGCGGATTCCCTCCCGGCGCAGCCCTCAGACGGCCCGCGGCCGGATTCACAATAGATTAAATCCCGCCGACTTTCTGCCTTTATCCACCGGGAACCAAAAGGCGCTTTGACGCGTTGCCAACATAAGAGTCATACTTTTTAGGGAAACATCCTGCTTTTCTGAAAATCGAACTTTCCAGCAAGAGGAAGACTTTTAATGGCACAGAAAGTAAACATCATCCTCGTTGATGATCTGGATGGGGGATCCGCAGACGAGAATGTTAAGTTTGGCCTCGACGGGGTCAACTATGAGATTGACCTGTCGGCAGCCAATGCCGCTGAACTCCGGTCTTCGCTGGAGCGGTTCATTGGCGTCGCACGCAAGGCTTCCGGAGCGGCCAGGGCCCAGCGGGCCAAGGCGCCCGCCGGCGGCCGCGGCCACGATTCGGCGCAAATCCGGCAATGGGCCCGGGACAACGGCTACACGGTTAACAGCCGCGGCCGAATTCAGGCCGAAATCCAGGAAGCCTACCAAAAGGCAAATTCCTAGCCCGGGCTTTAGCTCCGCAGAAACCCCGCTTACCGCCGCCAGGCGGGGCGGGGTTTTTCCATTGTGAATAAGCCGGCCGCATGGCCCGCGCGCTGCTTTGCCCATTTGGTTTTTAGGCGGGCTTCGATCGCGCCCGCCCGCCGGAACATTTGGGCCGCCCGGGCATTGGAACAGCCAGCCCATGCGGGCCTCAGGCTCCCGGTATTGCCCGGGTGCGGGGCGCCCCGTCCTGCCGCCGCGGTTATTCCCGCAAGCGGCCCGGTTTCCCCTGTGGCGAACACGCTCCACAACTCCGGACCGGGCACGTAGCATCAAAGTACGTCGTAGCTAGGAGTGTGGCGAAATGTTTGAGCGATTTACGGACCGTGCCCGTCGCGTAGTTGTGCTTGCCCAAGAAGAGGCACGCATGCTGAACCACAATTACATCGGTACCGAACACATCCTCTTGGGTCTGATCCATGAAGGTGAGGGCGTTGCCGCCAAAGCTCTTGAGTCCTTGAGCATTTCGCTCGACGGCGTTCGCGAGCAGGTGCAGGAGATCATCGGGCAGGGCCAGCAGGCTCCCTCCGGCCACATCCCCTTCACCCCCCGCGCCAAGAAGGTACTGGAGCTCTCGCTGCGCGAGGCCCTCCAGCTGGGCCACAACTACATCGGCACGGAGCACATCCTGCTCGGCCTCATCCGCGAGGGTGAGGGCGTCGCCGCCCAGGTGTTGGTCAAGCTCGGCGCAGACCTCAACCGGGTCCGCCAGCAGGTCATCCAGCTCCTCTCCGGCTACCAGGGCAAGGAAACCACCGGCGCAGGCGTCGGCAGCGGACAGCCCGAGGGCGCACCCGCCGGTTCCGTGGTCCTGGACCAGTTCGGCCGCAACCTGACCCAGGCTGCGCGCGAGAACAAGCTGGACCCGGTGATCGGCCGCGAGCAGGAAATGGAACGCGTCATGCAGGTCCTTTCCCGCCGCACCAAGAACAACCCTGTCCTCATCGGCGAGCCCGGCGTCGGCAAGACCGCCGTCGTGGAGGGCCTGGCCCAGGCCATCGTGCGCGGCGACGTCCCGGAGACCATCCGCGACAAGCAGCTCTACACCCTGGACCTCGGCTCCCTGGTGGCAGGTTCCCGCTACCGCGGCGACTTCGAAGAGCGCCTCAAGAAGGTCCTCAAGGAGATCCGCACCCGCGGTGACATCATCCTGTTCATCGACGAGATCCACACCCTGGTGGGTGCCGGCGCCGCCGAGGGCGCCATCGATGCGGCCTCGATCCTGAAGCCCATGCTGGCCCGCGGCGAGCTGCAGACCATCGGTGCCACCACGCTGGACGAGTACCGCAAGCACATCGAAAAGGACGCCGCGCTGGAGCGCCGCTTCCAGCCGATCCAGGTCAAGGAACCCTCCGTGGCGCACGCCATCGAGATCCTCAAGGGCCTCCGCGACCGGTACGAGGCACACCACCGCGTCACCATCACCGACGGCGCCCTGGCCTCCGCTGCAAGCCTCGCCGAGCGCTACATCTCGGACCGCTTCCTGCCGGACAAGGCGATCGACCTGATCGACGAGGCCGGCGCCCGGCTGCGCATCCGCCGGATGACCGCTCCGCCGGAGCTCAAAGCCCTGGACGAGCGCATCGCCAAGCTGAAGATGGAGAAGGAATCCGCCATCGACGCGCAGGACTTCGAAGGTGCCGCCGCGCTCCGCGACAAGGAGCAGAAGATGATCTCCGAACGTTCGGAGAAGGAGCGGCACTGGAAGTCCGGCGGCATGGACGACATCTCCGAGGTGGATGAGGATCTCATCGCCGAGGTGCTGGCTAACTCCACAGGCATTCCCGTCTTCAAGCTGACCGAGGAAGAGTCCTCGCGGCTCCTCAAGATGGAAGATGAACTGCACAAGCGGGTCGTCGGCCAGGACGAGGCCATCAAGGCGCTCTCCCAGGCCATCCGCCGCACCCGTGCAGGGCTCAAGGACCCCAAGCGCCCCGGTGGCTCGTTCATCTTCGCCGGCCCCACCGGCGTCGGCAAGACCGAGCTCGCCAAGGCACTCGCGGAGTTCCTGTTCGGTGAAGAGGACGCCCTCATCACCCTGGACATGTCCGAGTACTCCGAGAAGCACACCGTTTCCCGGCTCTTCGGTGCCCCTCCGGGCTACGTGGGCTACGAGGAAGGCGGCCAGCTGACCGAAAAGGTCCGCCGCCGCCCGTTCTCCGTGGTGCTGTTCGACGAAGTGGAAAAGGCCCACGCGGACCTCTTCAACTCGTTGCTGCAGATTCTCGAAGACGGCCGCCTGACCGACTCCCAGGGCCGCGTGGTGGACTTCAAGAACACCGTGATCATCATGACCACCAACCTGGGTACCCGGGATATCTCCAAGAGCGTCGCCACCGGCTTCCAGTCCGGCACCGACACGCAGACCGGCTACAACCGCATGCGTGCCCGTGTGACGGAGGAACTCAAGCAGCACTTCCGCCCCGAGTTCCTGAACCGTGTTGACGACGTCGTGGTGTTCCCGCAGCTGACCCAGGACGAGATCATCGAGATCGTGGACCTGTTCGTCACCCGCCTGGAGAAGCGCCTCAAGGACAAGGACATGGGCATCGAGCTCACCAAGGCCGCCAAGGTGCTCCTGGCAACCCGCGGCTACGATCCCGCCATGGGTGCCCGGCCGCTGCGCCGCACCATCCAGCGCGAGATCGAGGACCAGCTCTCCGAGAAGATCCTGTTCGGCGAGATCCACCCCGGCGACATCGTCGTGGTGGATGTCGAGGGCGAAGGCGACGAAGCGAAGTTCACCTTCGCGGGCAACGCCAAGCCGCGCATCCCGGAGATCGCCCCGAGCGTGTAGCCGCCACAGCCAAAGCCCCGCCACTCCCCAGGGAGCGGCGGGGCTTTCGCATTGTGATCGGCGGCACAAACCGTGTTGAATCGGGGCATGGCTAACTTGGACCCGGTGATCCCGGATGAGCAACCACTGACCCCCTTCCACGACCTCGACCACTACCTCTCCATCCCACGGGTAAGCGGCCTCGCCCTGAGCCCTGACGGCTCACGGCTGGTCACCACCGTCAGCACCCTGAACGGCAAGGGCACCGAATTCGCCACGGCGCTGTGGGAGCTGGACCCCGCGGGGCAGAAACACGCCCGCCGCATCACCCGCAGCGCCAAGGGCGAAGCGGGTGCCGCCTTCGCGGCCAACGGTGACGTGTACTTCACGTCCGCACGGCCGGACCCGGACAGCCCGGATGAGGAGCCTGTCAACGCGCTCTGGATGCTTCCGGCCGACGGCGGCGAGGCCCGGGTGGTCCTCAGCCGGCCGGGCGGCATCAGCCGCATCATGACGGCCAGGGACGCCGATGCAGCCTTCGTGACGGCAGAGGTCCTGGCCGGCTCCGCCGACGAAGGCGACGACGCCGAGCGGCGCAAGTCCCGGAAGGACAGGAAGGTTTCGGCCATCCTGCACAGCGAATATCCGGTCCGCTACTGGGACGCGGACCTGGGGCCGGCGCAGCCGCGCATCTTTGCGGTCGAACCGGGGGAGGACCAGGCGCCTGGCAAGCCCGCCACGGTTGACGCCACCGTCCCCCTTGCCCTGCGCAACCTCACGCCCGACGCCGGTCCCCGGCTGCGTGAAGCGGAAACTGTGGCCGGCCCGGACGGGAAAACCATCTACAGCAGTTACACCAAGCCCCTCGCCAAGGCTGACAGCCGCTCCATCCTGGTGGCGGTGGATGTTGCCTCGGGCGGCCTGAAGGTGCTGCTCGACCACGAAGGCATGAGCTACTTTCCGGGGCCAGTCAGCCCCGACGGCAGGACGCTCGTGGTGGTCAGCGAGTCCGACTCCACCCCGCATAAGGCGCCGGAGATCAAACTGCACCTGCTCGACGTGTCCGGTGACGCCGCCGTCGACGACGCTGCCAGCCTGCGGCCCCTCGCCCATGACTGGGACCGCTGGGCCAAGCCCGCAGCCTGGCTTCCCGACGGCTCCGCCATCCTCGTCACGGCGGACGACGACGGCGCGTCGCCGGTTTTCCGGGTCAGCGTTCCGTCCGCTGCCGCCCAGGTGGGCGTCACCCGGGTGACGCAGGACGCCGCGGCGTACACCGACGTCGTCATCTCGCCGGAGGGACGCCACGCGTACGCCCTCCGCAGCTCCTACGCCTTCCCTGCCGAGGCCGTGCGCATCGACCTGGCCACCGGCGAAACCACCCGCCTGCCCGCTCCGGCCGAACGCCCGGCCTGCCCCGGACGGCTGGAGCGCATCGCAGCCTCCGCTGCCGACGGTTCCCGCGTCCCCGCCTACCTTGCGTTGCCGGAGGGCGCCTCTGCCGAGTCCCCGGCGCCGCTGCTGCTCTGGATCCACGGTGGTCCGCTGGGCTCCTGGAACGCCTGGACCTGGCGATGGAACCCCTGGCTCCTGACCGCCAAGGGCTACGCCGTCCTGCTCCCGGATCCGGCGTTGTCTACCGGCTACGGGCAATCGCACATCCAGCGCGGCTGGGGTTCCTGGGGCAAAGCGCCGTTCACCGACCTCATGGCCGTCACGGACGCCGCCGTGGAACGCCCGGATATCGACCAGGCGCGGACCGCCGCGATGGGAGGCTCCTTTGGCGGCTATATGGCCAACTGGGTTGCGGGCAACACGGACCGGTTCAAGGCTGTGGTCACCCACGCCAGCCTGTGGGCCCTGGACCAGTTTGGTCCCACCACGGATGCCTCGCAGTACTGGCTCAAGGAAATGACCGAGGAGATGGCACTGGAAAACTCCCCGCATCTCCACGCGGAAAACATCAGCACTCCCATGCTCGTGATCCACGGCGACAAGGACTACCGCGTGCCCATCGGCGAGGGGCTGCGCCTCTGGTATGAGCTGCTGTCCAAATCCCGGCTGGCCGCGGACGACGACGGGCAGACGCCGCACCGGTTCCTCTACTTCCCGGACGAGAACCACTGGATCCTCAAGCCGCAGCACGCCAGGGTCTGGTACCAGGTGGTGGAGTGGTTCCTGGCAAAGAATGTCCTGGATCAGGAGCGGCCCCTGCCGGCAGAACTCGGCCTCTAAATTCCCGGCCACCCCGACCTCGTAGGATGGCTTTGTGACTGACTCTTTCCACATCCGTCCTGCACGAACCAGCGACGTCCCGGCCATCAAGAAGCTGGTGGCACCCCTGGCCGAGGAACGCATCCTGATGGCGAAGGAGACGGTGGCCTATTACGAAAGCCTCCAGGAGTTCCGGATCGCCGAGTCCAGCGATGGGGAAGTGATCGGCTGCGGGGCGCTGCACGTCATGTGGGAGGACCTTGCCGAAATCCGCACCCTCGCGGCCTCCGGGCAATGGCGGGGCAAAGGGGTGGGGCACGTCCTGGTGGAGAACCTGTTGGAGGAAGCCCGGGCCCTTGGCGTGGCCCGGGTCTTCTGCCTTACGTTCGAGGTGGACTTCTTCAAGCGCCACGGATTCGAAGTGATGGCCGACCAGTCCGCCGTGGACCCCGAGGTGTACTCGGAGCTCCTGCGCTCCCACGACGAAGGCGTTGCGGAATTCCTGGACCTGGCCCGCGTCAAGCCGAACACCCTGGGCAACACCCGGATGATCCGCATCCTCTGAACGGCGACTTTGCAGGGAAGCAATGACCCGTCCTTGCGTTATTCGAATTGATGGATAAACTATTCGTGGCCGGGATATGGGGGGCCTCAGCAAAGGGACAGTCATTGGGGGCTGTCCCTTTGCTGCGTCCGGGGCAGCTGTCCTGGGAAAACCGGGACGGACGAACCTACCGCCGGCGGTGACCCCGGTAGTAGGGTCGAAAAACACATCCTCCAGGAGCGCAGCCAGGAGCACCGCCATGAAGAAACTCATCAACGATCCCAAATCCGTCGTCGAGGAAGCCGTCCAGGGGTTTGGCCTGGCCTACGCCGAACTCGTCACGGTCAGCGAAGACCCCACCTACATCACGCGCAAGGATGCGCCCGTGGCCGGCAAGGTGGGGCTGGTTTCCGGCGGAGGCAGCGGCCACGAGCCGCTGCACGCCGGCTATGTGGGGAAAGGAATGCTCGACGCCGCCGTGCCCGGGGCCGTGTTCACCTCACCCACGCCGGACCAGATCCTTCCGGCCACCCTGGCCGTCAACTCCGGAGCCGGGGTGGTGCACATCGTGAAGAACTACACCGGCGACGTCCTGAACTTCGAGACCGCGGCCGAGCTCGCTGAGGCCGAAGGCGTCAGCGTCCGCACCGTCCTGGTCAACGACGACGTCGCAGTGGAGGACTCGCTCTACACGGCCGGCAGGCGCGGTGTGGGCGGCACGGTCCTGGTGGAAAAGATCGCCGGGGCCGCAGCAGAACGCGGCGACGACCTCGACGCCGTGGCCGCCGTCGGCGAGAAAGTCAATGCCAACGTCCGGACCATGGGCGTTGCGCTGTCCGCCTGCACCGTTCCACACGCCGGCACCCCGAGCTTCGACCTTGCCGACGACGAGATCGAAATCGGCATCGGCATCCACGGCGAACCCGGCCGGCACAAAATCCCGATGGAAAACGCAGACAGCATCACCAACCGCCTGCTGGAACCCGTCCTTGCCGACCTGGACATCAGCGCCGGGGACAAGGTACTGCTGTTCGTCAACGGTATGGGCGGCACCCCGCTGAGCGAGCTCTACATCGTGTACCGGCGGGCCGTGCAGGTGCTCTCCGATGCCGGCGCCACGGTGGAGCGCTCACTGGTGGGCAACTACATCACCGCGCTGGAAATGCAGGGCTGCTCCATCTCGGTGCTCCGGCTCGATGACGAGCTCACGGAACTGTGGGACGCCCCCGTCCACACCGCTGCCCTGCGCTGGGGCCTGTAGCCATGGGGCTGGATGCGAACTGGGCCGTGAAATGGCTGACCCTCTGCGCGCAGGCCATGGCGGAGCACCGGGTGGAACTGATCGAACTGGACCGGGCCATCGGGGACTCGGACCACGGCGAGAACATGGACCGCGGCTTCCAGGCAGTCCTGGCCAAGCTCGGCGAATCCACGCCCGAGACGCCCGGCGCGGCCTTGAAGATGACGGCAATGACCCTTATGTCCAAGGTTGGCGGCGCTGCCGGCCCCCTCTACGGCACCGCGTTCCTGCGTGCCGCCACGGCGGTGGGTGATGCTGCCGAGATCGATCCCTCCACCTGGGCCGATGCTCTGGCAGCCGCCCGGGACGGGATCGTGGCCCGCGGGAAAGCGGAAACCGGGGACAAGACGATGGTGGACGCGTGGACACCTGCGGTTGACGCTGCCCGGGCCGCCGCGGATGGCGGCAGCGCGGACCTCCTTGGCGTCCTCTTGGCGGCGGCGGAAGCTGCCGAAGCCGGTGCCGTTGCCACCGATCCGCTCATTGCCCGCAAGGGCCGCGCCAGCTACCTGGGTGAACGCAGCGCCGGCCACCGGGACCCCGGCGCCGTCTCCAGCGCACTGATCCTGCGCGCGGCAGTCGGGGCTGCTGCGTGACCGTAAGCATCGTGGTGGTGTCCCACAGCGCAAAGATTGCCGACGGCGCCATAGAACTTGCCGCCCAGATGGCACCTGACGTGGTGCTCCTCGCTGCCGGGGGCACCGACGACGGCAGGATCGGTACCAGCCTGGAAAAGGTCCTCGCCGCCCTGGAGGGCGCCGGCGGGGACGGGACCGTGATCCTCACGGACCTGGGGTCGGCCGTGATGACCGCCGAATCGGCTCTCGAGTTCCTTGGCGATCCCGAGGGCGTCCTGCTTGCAGATGCACCCCTGGTGGAGGGCCTGGTGGCCGCAGCCGTGGCCGCGCAGGGCGGGGCGGACGCGCGGGCAGTCAAGCGTGCAGCGGAGGCGGCATTGGGACCGGCCCGCCAGCTGGAGCCGGGTTCCGTGGAGGCCGCCGGCGAGGGGCCGGGCGCCGGCACGCCGCCGGACTGCACGGGCGACTTCGAACTGGTAAACCAGGCCGGCATGCATGCGCGGCCTGCCGCGAAAATGGCAGGCGGCCTGTCTTCCCTCGACGCGGAAGTAACCATCAACGGCGTGGACGGCGCCTCCATGACGGGCCTGATGACCCTCGGCGCCGGCAAGGGGTCGGTCCTGCATGTGGAGGCCTGGGGCGCGGACGCCGAACGGGCCGTCAGCTACGTGGGCGCCCTGGTGCAGTCCGGCTTCGGTGAGCCGTGACGTTCCAATCCAGGGCTCTGCGGTGTGTTCCGGAGGCCTGCGCGCTTTCCTGGCAATAAGCTCGATGCCATGGAACGGCCGCCTGCAGAGAACTCCCCTGATATCGAAGTGCTGGACGGCCAGATATCCGTCGAGGAGCTGCTCGCGGAACTTGGGTTCGAATGGAGCGCTGAACCGGTGGACAGCGGTGCGGCGCCCGGAACCCCGGCAGGGGAACCCTTCAGCCAGCCGGCACTCTTCTAGCCCCAGCTCAGGCCCGCGGGTGCAGCCCCGAGCTGTCCAGCGTGACCGATGCCGACACCACCTTGCCGCATTGCTTCCCGAAGGGATATGCCGCCGGCGGGTGGAATTCGAGGGTCCGTACGGGCAATGTGGACCCGTCCGCGGCGGCGCCGGAGGCCGTGATGGCCATGGGTGATTCCGTCAGGGTATCCAGCATGAGTATCCCCACCAAAGTGCCGTCGGGCGACGCCGTGGCCGAACAGAACTCACCAGCGCACCCGGGGTCAATGGATGCGCTGCCGGGCCGCAGTTCGAGGTCCCCCTCCTTGCACGAACCGTCCTGGCAGGCGCGAAGATGCAGCCTGCTGACGTGCGCAGCGTAGTCGGCGCTGACCGTGACCGAGACGGCCGTGGCCTGCGCGATCATCGGGCAGGCGCCAGGGACGGGTCCGCACGCCGGAAGGGACACCACTGCGGTGATCAATGCCAAGAGGAGCCCGGGCCTGCCCATGATTTCAGGCTACGTCCGCAAGGGGCATCGCGGAGCGGTGCCTGCAGGATTGGCGGCAACATCGTTACGCGCCACGCCTTCAGCCGAGCGGGAAAATTCCGATGAACCAGAACAGGGCGATGGCAAAGACGGCGAAGAACGGGATCAGGCACCCGAGGGCGGCACGGGACGACGAGGAGACCTGGAACGACTCGTTGGGGTTCGCCGGGTTGTACGCCACCTCCACGAAGGATCCCGGGACGGGCTGCCCGGCCAGGGAGACTTCGGACTTGCCCATAAAGAGGGTGCCCTGCGTGTCCGTGAACTGGTAAGTGGGGTAGTAGCGGAGGTTCCGGCTGGAGCCGCCCGCGCCGCTGGTCCAGCCGGTGGTACTGCCGGTCACGGTGGCCTGCGTCTTGGGCCAGGCCGCGGTCAGTTGGTCCTGCTGCCTGGTTTTGCGTACGGCGCGCACCAGCGCGACGATGGCGGCGGCAACGAACAGTGCCCACACGATGTACAGAACGATCTTCATGGCTTCCCCCGGTTCCGGTCACCAAGAAGTATGCCATCCCGGTCCTGCGTGCCGGCCCCGTCAGGCCGGGAGCCGGTAACCGCCGCCGTGCATCTCTGCCAGGCCGTCCGCGAGCAACCCGGCCAGCGCCCGTTCCAGCTGCTCGGGCGCGGAGTTGAGCCGGTGGAGGGCGGCGAGCGGTACGCCGACGCCTTCCGGGGCGAAGCCGAGATCGGCGGGCTCGCGCTGGAACATCTCCGGCGGCACGGGCGCATCGGCCAGCCGCAGGACGGCCAGCACGGCGCCGCGGACCTGCCGGTCGGTGCCGTGCCAGGCCTGGCCTTTGGGCACGTACGACGGCGGCGGCTCACCCGCGGCGAGCCAGGCGCAGGAGTCCTTCACCGGGCACGCGGCGCACTTGGGTGCCCGGGCCGTGCACACCAGCGCCCCCAGCTCCATGACCGCAGCGTTCCAGCGCACGGAGGTGTCGTCGTCGTCCGGCAGCAGTGCCGTGGCCAGGCGCATCTCGGCCGCGGTCAGCGCGGGGGCCGGAAGGGCGACGCCGGAGACCAGCCGGGCGTGCACCCGGCGGATGTTGGTATCCACCACGGTTTCCCGGCGGCCGTATGCGAAGGCGGCCACCGCCGCCGCCGTATAGCTGCCCACCCCGGGAAGCGCCAACAGGTCCGCATAGGTGTCCGGGACCTTGCCGCCATGGTCCTGCACGATTGCCGTGGCCGCGGCGTGCAGCCGGAGTGCCCGCCTGGGGTAGCCAAGCCGGCCCCAGGACCGCACGGCTTCGCCCGCCGGTTCGCCGGCCAGGCCGGCCGGAGTGGGCCAGCGCTTGAGCCACTCGTGCCAGACGGGAAGCACCCGCACCACGGGGGTCTGCTGCAGCATGATCTCGCTGACCAGCACGCCCCAGGGGGAGCAGTCAGGCTCACGCCAGGGGAGGTCTCGGGCGATGCCGGCGAACCAGCCGTTGATCCGGTGATGGAGCAGCTGCAGGTCCTCCGGGCCACGCATGGCCGGGGTGGTGGAGGTGGTTTGAGTGTCGATCCCAACACTGTAGTTGATCGCTTCGGGCCCGCTGAAAACCGGTTGTGACCAGAGCGATGGCGGCCCGGCGGCGTGGTGGCGGTGCAGAACCTGGGGCGTTCCCTAGCCTAGGAGGATGGGCAGGCAAGGCAATTCATCAGCACGCGGCACGGCATCCGGTTCCAGCACCGTCCGGAAGCCGGGCCCGGCCGTGTACCGTCGCCGCCGGCTGGTAGCCGGCGGCGCCCTGCTCCTGGTGATCGCCCTGGTGGTGGGCGGCTTCGCCTTGGCCGCTGCCTTCAAGGGCGGCTCCCAGCAGGCTTCGTCCACCCAACCTTCCGCCGCTGATCCGGCGGCTTCCCCGACGCCGTCCGCCGCCCCGCCCGCGACGCCTTCCACCGCGCCGTCGCCCACTGCCGCGGCCACACCCACATGCAACCAGAACCTGGTGACGGTGACTGCCTCCACGGACAAGGCCTCCTACGGCGCGGGAGAAAACCCGATGCTTACGCTGAAGGTCACCAACGGCGGAACCGTGCCTTGCGAAGTGAACATCGGAACCTCGCAAATGGAGTTCCTGGTGACCAGCGGCTCGGACCGGATCTTCTCCTCCAAGGACTGCCAGGCGTCAAGCGAGGACCTGGAGAAGGTCATTGCCCCGGGCGCCAGCGAAACAGCCAACTTCCCGTGGGGCCGGAACCGCAGCGCCGATGGCTGCAAGCCCGTCTCGGCAGCACCCGGCGGTGGCGGGGCGTACTACATCTTCACCGCGAAACTGGGCTCGCGGGCCAGCCCGAAGGCCGTGTTCCAACTGAACTGAGGCTCCCCCTTGCATCGATGGCTGAGCACCGGTGCCGGGTTGGGGATCAGAGGAAACGGTCCAGGAGGCTGGCTTCGGCCATCCGGCTGAGGCCCTCGCGGACGGTGCGGGCGCGCTGGTCACCGATGCCGTCCACGGTCATCAGGTCATCAATGGTGGCGGCCATCAGGAACTGCAGGCCGCCGAAATGGTCCACCAGGCGGTCGGCCACGGCCTTGGGAACTGCCTTCAGGCCGGACAGCAGCCGGTAGCCGCGCGGCTGCACGACGGCATCGAGGTTGGCCTCGCCGCCGGCGAATCCCACGATCGCCGAAATCTTGCCCAGGTCGATCAATTCCGTAGGCCCCAGGTTCACCAGTTCGCTGACGGCCTTCTCGATGTCCTCCGCGGAGGCGTTGGGGCTGGCGTAGTCGCGGATGATCACGTCGCTGCCGGGGCCCCGGCCCACGGTGAGCTCGTCGAGTTGGAGGGACAGAAGCCTGCCGTCCTCACCGAGTTCCAGGACATACTGGGAGATTTCCTCGGAGATGCGGCGGACCATCTCCTGCCGCTGCAAGGTCACAGCTACATCCCGGACCGTCACCATGGCCTCGATTTCCAGGGCCGAGAGGGAACTGGTGACCTGGTCCAGCCGGGCGCGGTAGCGCTCAAGGGTGGCAAGGGCCTGGTTGGCGCGGGCCAGGACGTTTTCGGAACCCTCCAGGACGTGCCGGAGACCGTTGACGTAGAGGGCGATGATCTGCATTGACTGGCTCACTGAGATCACGGGGACGCCGGTTTGCTTGGCCACCCGCTCCGCCGTGCGGTGGCGGGTACCGGATTCCTGCGTCTCAATGCTTGAGTCCGGGACCAGCTGGACGGCTGCCCGCAGGATGTTGCCGGCGTCCTTGTCGCAGATGATGGCGCCGTCCATCTTGGCCAGCTCGCGCAGCCGGGTGGGGGAGAATTCGATGCCGATATCGAAGCCGCCGGAGCAGATGGAGTCAATGGTCCGGTCGGAGCCCAGGACGATCAGCGCACCGGTACGCCCGCGGAGGATGCGTTCCAGGCCGTCGCGGAGGGGCGTTCCGGGGGCCACCCTGCCCAGAGTGGCCCGCAGGGATTCTTCGGGGCTCCGCGCCATAGGTGTTTCCCTTCAAAGGTGCGGACCGCCGGCCGCGGGAATGCCGGCATCCGCAGTTGGCCGGCAGGATCAAAAAGTGCGCTGATTCCCGCAAGCTCAATGATAGGGGTAAGAAACGCCACTTCCGCACGGGCAAGCCCCAAAGTGCCTCATTAGGGGGTGCGCGGAACACCTGGGAAAGTCCCCGTTGGGGCCGCGCCCGGGAGGGCATTTTCCCGCCCGTTGGGACCGGGCCCAGGCCCTGCTCAGGAGGATCCGTTGGCCAGGGGCGTCACGGTCCTTGTGCTCCCGTCCCAGAGCCTGGCACCGGTGCACCGGCCCTCGACCCGCAGGTCCAGCAGGTCCATCGCTGTTCCGAGTTGAGGTCCGGCGATGCGGCGGGCAATGGTGACGTGCGGCGTCCAGGCTCCCGGACGCGTCAGCGGAAGCGCCCCGGACACCTCCCGGTGCAGCGCACGGTGCAGGTCCAGCAGGGCGGGATCCAGCAGGACCGACCGGGCCAGGACGTACTTCCCCGTACCCGCAGGGAAAATGATCGCCCCGGAGAACGTCACGTCCAGGGGCAGCTGGTCCCAGGGCCCATCCGGACCGGCCTCCAGCTCTGCGCCTGCCGCCAGGGTGATGTGCGGGCTGTTGCTGGGCGAGGTGTGCGCCGCCAGGCTGGGGAGGCCGGCGGCCGCAAGCCGTGCCCAGTCGGCCCTGACCAGGGAATCGGTGGGGTCATCGAAGACCAGCTCGATGCTGCGCATGAACACATCATGCCGTTCCCGCGGCACGATGGCGGGAACTTCAGCGTTTACGCTCCCTGAGCATCCGCTCCAGATCACGGCTGACTTTGGAGAGGGAAGCTGCCCGCAGCGCCTTGTGTTCGGCGGCCGACTGGATCCCGCGCTTCCGCGCCGCCCCGGGGTGCCTGGCGGGAGCCGGGTCGGCAGTTCCGGCGGTGGCCAGGCCTGCCGCGAGGTTGTTGCCGAGGTTTGTTGCCAGCGGATCGAAGAAGAGGTTGCCGGAGAAGGTGGGAGCGTGCATCATCCGGCCAAGCTAGCCGGTACGCATTTCGTGGCCTTGAACGCCCGGTTTCGCACTCGTTAAGCGGAACGGCTCCCGTTTGCGGCCCTGCGATAAACTTGTACTTTGGCCGCTTGCCAATGACATTCCCCGCCCTCGAGCCGCAGCGCACTACCCGACAGGCCCCTGGGCAGCCACAACCGCAGCGAAAGTAGCACCGTGTCCCAAGATGTCCTGACCCCCGCCCGGATCTCCGAGATTCACAAGGAAGCAGGCCGCCGCAGGACCTTCGCCGTCATTTCCCACCCGGACGCCGGCAAGTCCACGCTCACCGAAGCCCTGGCCCTGCACGCAAAGGTGATCGGCACGGCCGGCGCCTCCAGCGGCAAGGCCAACCGCAGGGAAACGGTCTCGGACTGGATGCAGATGGAAAAGGACCGCGGTATCTCCATCAGCTCTGCGGCACTGCAGTTCTCCTACCGGGATACCGTCATCAACCTGCTGGACACCCCCGGCCACGCCGACTTCTCCGAGGACACCTACCGCGTGCTCGCCGCCGTCGACTGCGCCGTGATGCTGGTGGACGCCGCCAAGGGCCTGGAAACCCAGACCATGAAGCTCTTCGAGGTCTGCAAGCAGCGCAACCTGCCCATCATCACCGTGATCAACAAGTGGGACCGGCCAGGCCTGGATGCCTTGGCGCTGATGGATGAAATCACCGAACGCACCGGCCTGCAGCCCATGCCGCTGACCTGGGCCGTGGGCATCTCGGGCGATTTCCGCGGCGTCTGGGACCTCCGCAACGACCGCTTCGCCCGGTTCCAGCGCAACAACGCCGGCGCGCAGATCGCCATCACGGAGTACTTCACTCCCGAGGAAGCCGCCGAAAACCAGGGCAGCAACTGGTCCGACGCCGTGGACGAGGCCGGGCTGGTCATCGAGTCCAACCTCGAGTTCGACGTTGACGCCTTCCACGCCGGCAAGGCCACCCCCATCCTGTTCAGCTCGGCCGCACTCAACTTCGGCGTCAAGGAACTGCTGGACGCCCTGGTGGACTTCGCCCCGCCCGCAGCTCCCCGGCCGGACATCGACGGCAACCCCCGCGCGGTGGAAGCACCGTTCTCCGGCTTCGTGTTCAAGGTCCAGGCCGGCATGAACAAGGCGCACCGCGACCATGTGGCCTTCATCCGCGTCTGCTCCGGCGTCTTCGAACGCGGCATGGTGGTCACCCAGACCCGCACCGGCAAATCCTTCGCCACCAAGTACGCGCAGCAGGTCTTTGGCCGCGAACGCGAGGTAATCGACGAGGCCTACCCCGGGGACGTGGTTGGCCTGGTCAACGCTTCCTCGCTGCGGGTGGGCGACAGCCTGTTCCTCGAGGAAGCGGTGGAATACCCGGCCATCCCGCTGTTCGCCCCGGAACACTTCCAGGTGGCGCGGTCCAAGGATCCCAGCAAGTTCAAGCAGTTCCGCCGCGGCATCGAACAGCTCGAGCATGAGGGCGTCATCCAGCTGCTCCGCTCCGACCTCCGCGGCGACCAGGCGCCGGTGCTCGCCGCCGTCGGACCCATGCAGTTCGAGGTGGTGGAGGACCGCATGGCCCACGACTTCAGCGCCCCCATGCGCCTGGAGCGCCTGCCGTACTCCCTGGCCAGGATTTCGACGGCGGACGCCATGCCTGCCCTGGCCAACGTACCCGGCGCGGAGGTGCTCCTGCGGTCCGACGGCGAATACCTCGCTTTGTTCAACGACGTCTGGGCGCTGCGGCGGATCGAGAAGAACCATCCAGACCTGACGCTCGTGCCCATCGGCACGCACAACCCGGCGAAGTAGGGCGGCTCCGTTGCCTGACATGCCTGTACAACCACGCGTCCTGGTCACCGGCGCCGGAACCATCAACCCGCTCGGGTCCACCGTCAAGGAGACCTGGGAGGCCCTGCTGGACGGGCGCTCCGGGATTGCGGAGCTGACCCAGGACTGGGCGGAACAGTTGCCGGTCAGGATCGCGGGGCAGGTCGCGGCGGACCTTTCGGAGCACCTGGGCACCCGTGAAATGAAGCGGATGGACCGCTGCGGCCAGCTGGCCCTGGTCGCGGCGCGGGAAGCCTGGACGCAGGCCGGTGCCCCGGACGTGGACCCCGAGCGGTTCGCCGTGGTGATCGGCTCTGCCTATGGCGGCCTCGGCTCCACCATCGAGCAGGACCGCGCGCTGGGCCGGTCCGGCCCGCGCAAGGTGTCCCCGCACACCCTCACCCGGCTGATGGTCAACGGCCCCGCCGCCTGGGTGTCCATCGACCTTGGTGCCCGTGGTGGCGCCCGGACCCCCGTCAGCGCCTGCGCGTCCGGGGCTGAGGCGATTGTCCAGGCCGCCGAAATGATCCGCGCGGGTGCGGCCGACGTCGTGATTGCCGGCGGGGTGGACGCCTCGGTGAACGACCTCGTGATCAGCGGCTTTTCGCAGATCCGTGCCCTGTCCACGCGCACCGGCGATCCGCAGCGCGCCTCCCGCCCGTTCGACGGCGGCAGGGACGGCTTTGTGCTGGCCGAAGGCGCCGCTGTGGTGGTGCTGGAGAGCGAGGCACACGCACGGGCGCGCGGTGCCACCGTGCTGGGTGCCGTTGCCGGCGGCGCCGTGACCTCCGACGCCAACGACATCGTGGCCGCGGACCCGGCCATGCAGCGGCGGGTCATGCAGAAGGCGCTGGACTCTGCGGGCATGCTGCCGCAGGACATCGGGTTCGTCCATGCGCATGCCACCTCCACTCCCGTTGGCGACCGGCTTGAAGGCCAGGCCATCAACGCCGTTTTCGGCGCCGATGTGCCGGTCACCTCCACCAAGGGGCACACCGGCCACTTGCTGGGCGGCGCCGGTGCGCTTGCCGCCGTCGTGGTCATCGAAGCCCTGCGGACCGGCCAGGTGCCGGGAACGCTGAACGTGGAGGCGAAGGACCCCGAAGTCGACCTTAACGTGGTCACCGAAGGCACCCACCGGCTTCCGCCGGGATTTGCCCCGGCAGGGTTGGTGAATGCCTTCGGTTTTGGCGGCCACAGCGTGGCCCTGGTGATAACGGGCGCGTAGGTTACGCGCCCAGCGCGGCCGCCTCTTCGGCGGGCGCAACCTCGCCGTTGATGATCGTCAAGGCATCCTACGGTGCTCAAGGTCAGCCCACCCGCACCTCTTGCCCGCCCGTCCGTTTAGAGCGCAAGCCAACCTGTCACACGAAGCCTTGCTGACTTCCAGAAGTGGGGGGCGTACACCCGTCTACTGCGAGTCTGAATATTTACCGAGTATCCCTGGATCAACTGGACGCACTTTGGGTTTGCTCTGGTGACGCGATGAACTGCATGAGGGTGTCCATAAGGTGAAGTGTCGGCCGTTGGGGGTCGAGGAGGAACTGTATCCGGAGGCCGTCGACCATGGCCATCACCATGGTTACCTTGTCGTCCGCGCTGAGTTCCTTACTGTCCTGGGTGGTGGCGAGTCTCTTGCTTGTGAAGTGTTGTCGCATGCGTTCCCGTCGGGCGACAAAAAAATCGTGGGCGGGGTGGCTTGGATTTGTTGCAGCGATGGTGATGGCGAGCCAGTTCCGCAGGTGTTCAGGATTGGCAAATTCCTCCTGAAGGATGTTGCTCATGACCTTTTCCTTGGGGACTTTTGATTCGAGGATGCGTCGGGCGAGCTCCTCGTCGTCGGCGTCGCGCTGGGCTAGGGCTGATAGGAGAAGATCGTCCTTGGTGGGGAAGTGGCGGAGCAATGCGGCGTGGGTCAGGTTTGCCCGGCCGGCGATATCCCTGAGGGAAGCCCGCTCGTAGCCGTGCTCGGCGAAGCTGGCGGAAGCGGCCCTGACGATCTCCGCCCGGCGGGCAGGAGTTGATGCGTAGGGCCCGCGGCGTCGTGGGCCGGCCTTTTCTCCGGCTTGTTGCTCTGCGGTGGTGGTCACGGTGCGGGTCTCTTTTCTGTGGCTGGTCTTTTCTTCCCGGGGGCTATTGCCAATTGTAACCACCGTGACTACTATTTATCGAAGAATAACCACGATGGTTACTATTTACTTGGCTTTCGACGCTGCTGTCGTCCGGGACCTGCGCTGCAGCAGGGCTGGAAGCCATTCGATTAAGGAGTCATAGGTGACTACGAACGACCACGAGGCTTCTGGCCTCGCTGGCGGCATCGCGGCCGCTCAACCGGTGCCCGACAGCCAAAATCCGGGCGAAGCTTCCGACAGTTTTTTGACCGTGCCCGAGGAACCCCAAACACCAGTGAGCAGGAGTTATATTCTCTGGCTGATGCTTGCCAGCTTTGGGGCATCTATCGCCATGATGGTCCCGCTCTCGTACGGCATCGCAGTGCGGATCAGCGAACTGGCCCCCGGCCACGAAGAGGTTCTTGGGTACATCACCGGCACGGCCCAGCTGATCTATCTGGTGATCAGCCCGATGGTGGGTATCTGGAGCGATCGTATGCGGTCCGGCCTTGGCCGCCGCACCCCGTTCATATTCCTCGGCACAGGGATCGGCTTGGCAGGGCTGGTGGTGATGGGGCTGGCTCCCGATCTGCTGATCGTGGGAGCGGGCTGGGTGCTGGGCATGTCCGGTTGGTCGATTTCAGGCGCGGCTATCCAGAACCTGATGGCTGACAAGTTGCCGGACCAGCAGCGCGGGCGGGTTTCAGCGCTGACATCGCTTATGACTCAGAGCGCGCCCGTCCTGGGCATCGGGGTGGCTTACGCGGTCTCGTCAAACACCCTGCTGGTCTTCGTCCTCCCTGGCGTGATCGGCGCCGTGCTGCTGGCCTTGCTTCCGGTCATCAAGCCGGAGGGCAGCTCCAGGGACCTTGCCGTTACCTCCCGGGTCACTGCAAAGTCGGTGGTTGCTGGTTACGGCTTCAACGTGAGCAAGTACCCGGACTTCGCGTGGAACTGGCTGGGCCGTTTCGTGTTCTTCATCGGGCTGTACTTTAACACCACGTTCGGCACGTTCTTCTATGCCCAGCGGCTCAACCTGCCGGTGCGGGAAGTAGCCGGGGTAGTCGCGACCATCGGTATGCTCGGCGTCGTGGCGGCCGCAGCGGGCGCGCTCTTGGGCGGGTTCCTGTCCGATAAGCTACGGCGCCGCCGCCTGTTCGTGATGATCGCCGCGCTGCTTTTTGTAGGCGGTGCGCTGGCTGAGGCAACTGCGTGGTCCTTGCCCCAGCTCATCGTCGGTGCCGTGCTGATGCAGACGGCTATCGCCGTCTTCGCGACAGTTGATCAGGCGATCATTTTCGCGATCCTGCCGAACCGCAGCGAAACCGGGCGGTACATGGCAGTGGTGGCCTTCGCGCAGAAGATTCCGAGCGCGGTAGCTCCACTCATCGCGTCCCTGCTTATTACTATCGGCGCCACGGGTGCGGAGAAAAACTACACGCTCCTGTACCTCACTGGCGCCGTCTTGGCCCTGCTGGGCGGTACCGTGATCGCGCTCAAGGTCAAAGCAGTCCGCTAAGACGCCATTACAAAGGAAGAAGGACCACCCATGGGCGGAACGCCCTACGATCTGGCCGTCGACAGCGGCGGGGACCAGTTCCCTGTCACGGGGCCCGCCCCCAGGCTGTCCTGGAAGGTACCAGCGGATTCTACGGCTTCTTATGAACTCGAAGCGACCATCGACGGGGTACTTCAGCCCGCGGCGACGACGGATCAGCGCCTGTACGTGCCCTGGCCGTGGCCTGCCCTGAGCAGTCGGCAGCGGGTCCAGTGGCGGGTCCGGGCCCGAACCTCGGGCGACTGGTCCGCGTGGTCCGCTTTCGAAGCCGGGCTCCTGGCCGCGGACTGGACCGCCGCCTGGATTTCCCCGGTCGAGCCGGAGGACCCGGGCTACGGCCGCCGGCCCGCCTACCTCCTCACCACCCATTTCGAGCTGGCGGCTGCCGTGACGTCTGCCCGGCTCTACGCCACGGCACTCGGCGTCTACACGGCGGCGCTCAATGGCGAACGGGTGGGTACAGCGGAACTGTCCCCAGGGTCGACGTCGTATGACCGTACGCTCTACGCGCAGGCTTTCGACGTAACATCCTTCCTCCTGTCAGGACACAACCGGGTGGATCTTGAATTGTCCGACGGCTGGTACCGCGGCCAGGTGGGCGCGTTCCGGCTGCCCGCCGGCTGGGGAACCACCTTGGGAGCACGTGTAGAACTGCACATCGAACTCGGCGACGGAACCCGCCGGGTCATCCGCACCGACGACACGTGGACGAGCGCCCCCTCTACCACCACCCGTGCCGACCTGATGGACGGGCAAAGCATTGACTTCGGGAAAGCCGCCTTGGCAACGACGACAGTACTCGTGGACCAGGTCGAGGCGCCGCCCATCGACTGGTCGCCCGCGCCACCTGTGCGTGTCATTGATTCCCGTCCGCCGGAAAACGTGCATGAAATCAGGCCGGGTGTGTGGGTGGCGGACTTCGGCCAGAACGCATCCGGGTGGATCCGGCTGACGGACCTCGGATCAGAAGGCACATGCACGGTGATCGAGTACGGCGAACACCTTGGCCCGGACGGGGACCTCTCAACCTCCCACCTCGATTCCCACCGGCCGGGCGAGCCGCCCAGGATCTTCTCCCAACGTGATGAAGTGACAGCAGGACCTGTTCCCGCAGTCTTCGAACCGCGCCACACGGTCCACGGCTTCCAGTACACCCGCATCAGCCGCGACGGGGCTCCCTTGGACCCCTCGGCGCTGACCATGCAGGTGGTCCATACCGACCTTCGCCGTACCGGAGAATTCTGGTGCAGCGATCAGGACCTGAACCGCCTGCACAGGATGGGCGAATGGAGCTTCCTCGGGAACGCGGTGGACGTGCCCACCGACTGCCCCACCCGGGAACGGTTGGCCTGGACCGGTGACTACCAAGTATTCGTCTCCACAGCCACACGGCTTCGGGACGTGCACGGCTTCAGCCGGAAATGGCTCAAGTCGGTCCGCGATGACCAGCTCGAGGACGGCCGGGTCGCCAACTTTTCCCCCGACGGGCGCCGCATCAAAAACAACCTGGATGACCAGTTCGCGATGATGACCGGATCTGCCGGCTGGGGCGACGCGATTGTCGCAGTTCCCTGGGCGCTCTACGAGGAGTACGCCGATGAGGCGGTCCTCGCCGAGAACTGGGACGCCATGGACCGATGGGTCCAATGGGCCCTCGAGAAAGCCCGCACCACCCGCCACCACGCCCGCTCCCACGTCACACCCGAGCCGGAACCCTTCGAAGAGTACCTTTGGGACGGCACCTTCCACTGGGGCGAATGGACCGAGCCGAAAAAGCGCGACGCCGATGGGAAACTGATCGACCCCGTCCAGGACAACCCGATGGCCTGGTTCATGGAAGACAAGGGCGAGGTGGGTACGGCATACCTCTACCGTTCGGCGGCAACACTTTCCCGGACCGCGCACGTCTTGGGACGCACGGAAGATGCAGCACAGTACGCGGACATCGCGGAGTCCGTCCGGCAGGCGTGGCAGGACGCCTATCTTCGCGCGGATGGAAACACCGCCACGGACAGCCAGGCCAGCTACGTCCGGGCGCTCTCATTCGGCCTCCTGCCGGACGAAGCCCGCGGGCCAGCCACCGACCGGCTCGTCGAGCTGATCCGGTCCGAGGACGTGCATCTCGGAACCGGGTTCCTCTCCACGGGAGACCTCCTGCCGGTTCTCGTAGAGGCCGGCCGGGAGGACGTCGCCTACGAGCTGCTCCTGCAACGCAGCACACCGTCTTGGCTGAACATGGTGGACAAAGGCGCCACCACCATCTGGGAATCCTGGGAAGGAATAGATGAAGACGGTAACGCCCACGAGTCCCTGAACCATTACAGCAAAGGCACAGTGCTCCGGTTCCTTCACGAATTCACGCTCGGCCTGCGACAGGATCAGGGGTCGGTGGGCTGGCGCTCCATTGTCATCGCTCCAACCCCCGGGCCGGGACTTACCTGGGCGCGCGGGTCGCACGAGACGCCCAACGGGAGCATCAAGGTTCACTGGCAGCTCGATGGTGAAGAACTAGGGATCGACGCCGACATACCTGCCGACACTACGGCCCGCATCGTCTTCCCTGACGGCGCCGAATATGCCGCTGGTCCCGGCAGGTTCCGCGCGACCGGCGCCCTCGCACAAACAAACACGGCAGACCCACACCGCTCAGCGGCACCAGTTTAGGAAACCTGCCCGTCCTGGGCGCCACGACAAATACTCAGATCAGAGGATGACATGACTACTTTCCCCGAAGGCTTCCTGTGGGGCGCCGCAACTGCCGGCCACCAGATTGAAGGCAACAACGTCAACAGCGATTGGTGGGCCCGCGAACTGACCATGCCCGGCATGGAGCTCTCCGGCGACGCCTGCGACAGCTACCACCGTTACCGGGAGGACATTGACCTCCTGGCCGACGCCGGCCTGACTTCTTACCGGTTCAGCCTTGAATGGGCCCGGATCGAACCAGTCCCCGGGCGCTTTTCCACGGCGGAGCTGGCACACTACCGCCGCATCATCGAGTACTGCTTCGAACGAAACATCACCCCTGTCGTCACCCTGCAACACTTCACCACGCCGCAGTGGTTTGCCAATGACGGCGGCTGGTTGGCTCCGGATGCGTCCGAAAAGTTCCAGCGGTATGTCACAGCCACCACAGATATCCTCGAAGGTGTTGAGTGGGTCGCCACGATGAACGAGCCGAACATGCAGGCGGCCATCATGACGGCCATGCGCCGCATGCAGCAGAATCAGGGTGCCCAGTGGCAGAGCCCCACCGTGGAAGGAGAGGGGGAGCAAAAAAAGACCCACAGCGAATTCCTCACCTATGCCGACCCGGAAATTGGGCGTACCTTCACTGCCATCCACCACGCCGCCCGGGACATCGTGCGCGCACGCACCAACGCGAAGGTCGGATGGACCATCGCCGCCGGAGCCCTTACCCCTGCCTCCGGCGGGGAGGAGAAGCTCCTTGAAATCCGGTACGGCAAAGAGGACGTCTACTGGGAAGGGAGCCGAGGCGACGACTTCGTCGGCGTCCAGGCCTACTCCAGCCAGGAAGTAGACGCCCACGGCCTCGTCCCGCACCCGCCCCACCCCGACAACACACTCGTCGGCACCGCCTACCGCCCCGACGCCCTCAGCATGGCCGTCCGCCACGCATGGGACATCACCGGAGGTGTTCCGGTCCTGATCACGGAGAACGGCATCGCCACCGCTGATGACGAACAAAGGATCCGCTACACCATGGAGGCGCTTGTTGGCCTCCACGAAACCATGGCTGAGGGCATCGACGTGCGCGGTTACCTGCACTGGTCACTCCTGGACAACTTCGAGTGGGGACACTGGGAGCCCACGTTTGGTCTCATCGCCGTCGACAGGGGCACCTTCGCCCGCACCCCAAAGCCCAGCCTCGCCTGGCTCGGAGGCGTCGCCCAACACAACGCACTGGACGCCGAGGTCCGTTCATGAGAACTGCTTTCGCCGACGTCTCCGCCGCACCACTGACTGACCTCCTGTCCCTGGCCGGCCGGCACGCGGTCGTCACGGGCGGGGCTCAAGGGCTCGGCAAGGCCATCGCATTCCGGCTTGCAGAGGCAGGCGCCAGTGTTCTCATCGGCGACATCAACGCGGACCGGGCACAAGCAACAGCGGACGATATAGCTGCACGTTTCCCGGTGCGTGCATTGGGAGTGGCAATGGACGTCACCGACGCCGACTCGGTCCGAGCCGCCGCTGCTACGGCGTCCGAAGAATACGGTGGCATCGACATCTGGGTGAACAACGCCGGCATCTTTCCCAGTGTTCCGGTACTGCAGACATCGGACGGCACCTGGGAGCAGGTCTTCGCCGTGAACACCCGCGGCGTCTTCAACGGATCCCGCGAAGCCGCACGCCAGATGGCCGGGGGCAAACGAGGCGGGGTGATCATTAACATTGTTTCCACCGCCGGCTTTACAGGCACAGCTCCCGGGCTCTCCGCCTATGTGGGCTCCAAGCATGCCGTCCGCGGAATGACGAAGCAGATGGCACTCGAATTCGCGCCCCTCGGAATTCGCGTGCTCGGAGTCGCCCCCACTTTCGTGCCCACCGAGGGCAACATGGCCGCGGTGGCTGCGCACACGCCCGCTGAAGAATCCGACCGTGCTGTGGCGGTGATGACCAACAACCTCATCGGACGAATCGGAACCCCCGACGATATCGCACGCGTGGTGCTCTTCTGCGCAAGCGACATGTCCACCATCATGACCGGAAGCACTCTCCTCGTAGACGCAGGACAGACGATCTGATCAGCAGAGGACACTTGGAGAAGAAATTGAATGACAAGAATTCTGCCTTGAAGCCGGGTTATCCCCTGAAACGTGGCTCAATTGTTTAGCGTTCGTCAACTGCGACAATCAGCACAGAGTTAAGCTCCGTGAGCGCTGACGCCGCACCTGGGGAAGTTCTTTCGAGTGGAAGCAGATTCAAGGAAAAGGAGGGTGAGAAAAAGAAGTCAGTTACCATTTACGACATTGCAAAAGTTGCCGGCGTTAATCCTTCAACGGTTTCCCGAGCACTCAACAAACCCGGAAGGGTGAGTGCGAAGACTCAAAGGCTAGTCGAGGATGCGGTCGACAAATTTGACTTCCGCGCAAATCCATTTGCTCGCGCGCTTCAAACAGGGCAGACCAAAAACCTGGGATTGATCGTCGCGGACATCACCAACCCAACGTTCTTCGAAATTATCCGAGGTGCGGGAAGGTCAGCCGCACTGCGTGATTACACGCTGGTGCTTGCGGAATCATCTGAGTCAGGTGATGCAGAATTGACGGCAGCCCGCCGGATGCTCGGGACTGTCGATGGCCTCATCCTCGCCAGTCCCCGCATGGACGACGAGGACATCCGAATCCTGGCCGGTGACAAGCCGGTTGTGGTGATCCACCGGGAGATTCAGGGCATCCCGTGTGTCATTCCCGATGCGGCGAAGGGGATAAGCCAAGCTGTGCGTGCCCTGACCGCTCATGGGCACAAGAAGCTGGTGTACGTCGCCGGACCTCCCCGCTCCTGGATGTCAGACCGCCGGTGGGAGGGCATTCACGCTGCTTGTGAATGGTCGAGTTTGGTGGCCACACGGATGGATTCCACGGCGCCCACACTTGAAGGCGGACGTCGGGTAGCCCGGGCGGTAAGGGAAAGCGGTGCGACTGCCGTCATGACCTACAACGATCTTCTGGCCATAGGGTTGATGCAGGAGCTGCAGGCTGCGGGTGTCGAAGTGCCCGACGCCCTCAGCATTGTAGGCTTCGATGACATTTTTGGCGCTGACTTCACTACGCCATCCTTGACGACCATTCGCTCTCCCTTGGGCGAATGCGGTTCTCTGGCGGCCCGGCTCATGCTGGACCTTCTAGGCGGGTCTGAAAGCGAGACCCAAACACTCCTCGCCGAAACTGAGCTGGTCATGCGAGGCTCCACTGGGCGCCTCCTGACTGTCTAAGGTGGTCGAGTGTGTCACTCATACCCGAGCGGTGCTCAGTTTTAATATTCCAAAGGGGCCGCATTTTGGCTCAAGGGCATGAATTATCGGCCTCCACTATAGTGTATCGCTCGGTTTTGATCTAAAATTCAGTTATGGAGTCGACGACCGCACGTGCAAGAAAGACTTACGCCAAGACTGTTGAACGCCGGTCAGCCATTGCACGTGCCGCTCTCGATGTCGTTCTTGAGAAGGGGCACCGGGCCCTGACCACGTCAGAGGTTGCGTCCCGGGCAGGCATGAGTGAAACCGCAATGCTGTATCACTTCCCTACCCGTGATCACATCCTCGTTGCTGCCATGGAGTTGGCCGACCAGGATAGTCGGACGTTGCTCACACATGAGTTTCTGGGTAGTGAAGCCGAAAAGGATGAATGGCCTCCGAGGGCACTTGCAAGTCTTAGCTCTGAAGAGGTTGCAGTGACGCGGCTGTTCTTCGCGCTTAGCGCCGAGGCCGTGAATCCTGATCATCCGGCACGCGGGTTCCTAAAGGACCACCAGGAGCGAGCGGTCGCCGAGTTCGCAGGAGGTATCCAAAGACGGCAGCACGAAGGGTTGGCCTTGCCGGGGTTGGATCCTCAGGCTGCTGCCCGCAAAGTAGTGGCCGTGTGGAGCGGGTTGCGCATGCAATGGCTCATTAATCCATCCTTCGATGTGGCTTCGGAGGTCGCCCATGCGTTTAAGGCCATCACGGGGCAACAGGTAATGGAAGCACAGCGCAGAATTGCAGGGGTAATATCAGAACTCTAGTTCTTTATATTGACGGCATTAAACCTTAGCCGGCCGGCCATGCTGAGATAATCACTTTCTGAGGCATGCGGGCAATCGTAACTGCCCGTGTCGCAATTCCGCATAAATCTACATTGCTGCCTTGGGGCGCGTGAAATCCGCAGCCTCATGGGCCGCATTCGTGCGTCCAATCTCGGTCATTCAGCTGAATATTGATGGCGCGAAAAAACTTGCCGAATTTGAGGGCAGCCGGTTGTCTTTAATCACATTGAATGCTTTCATTGTGATGCTGCTCACCACAAAATGTTCTGTGGTGAATTTGCTCCCAAAATACCCACTGTCTTTACACCCCCCCAATGACAAAGGAGTCTCCCGACATGATTTCTGTCTTGTCCCGAGTGAAATCGCTGACACGTGCGGCTTCCGCCGCAACGGCTGTTGCTGCTCTGCTGGCGACCGCCGCCTGCTCCTCGCCCGCCACCGGCTCGGCCCAGCAGCAGGCACCGTCCCGTGACCAGGAGCTGAGCATTGCCGTGCAAGCACCGCCGGCATCCCTGGACCCATCGCAGCTTGCCGAAGGGCAGCAGTCCTACGTGTGGGCGTCGATTTTTGACACACTGCTGATGGTTGACAAAAACGGGAAAGTCCAGCCCAACGCGGCTGAAAGCTGGAAATACTCGGATGACCTGCGCACCTTGACCCTCAAACTTCGTGGCGATCTGAAGTTCAGTACTGGGGCTCCTGTCACTTCCAAAGACGTTATGGCCACTCTTGAACGCACCCGCACGACTCCTGGCCAGCAGCAATCCAAGCTTGCAAAAGTGACATCAGTTTCGGCGCCTGACGCATCAACAGTTGCTATTCAACTGTCATCTCCCGAGCCGTCCTTGTTGAACTACCTGGCTCAGGCTACGGGCGTTATCGGGGATTCTCAGTCGTTGTCCTCGGCAACATCGAAGCTTCGCCCGACCGGGTCGGGTCCCTACGTCTTGTCCGACGCCACAACTGACGGTACCGAGTACGTTATGGAGCGACGCGACGATTATTGGAACGCGGCAGCATTCCCTTTCAAAACGGTCAAGGTGAAGGTCATCGCGGACCGGACGGCGCAATACAACGCGCTCCAGGCAGGTGAGGTGAAAGCGGCTCTGATTCAGGCTCCGCAGCGGAAGCAAGCCGAAGGTGCCGGGTTCACGGTGAAAGAGGTGCAGGCAACTGCTGCCCTCGTTCTCGTCTTGGCTGACCGGAAGGGCGAACTCGTCCCGGCCTTGGCCAATGAAAAGGTCCGACAGGCCATCAACATGGCCTTTGACCGCGAGCAGATCGTAAAAGCACTGCTCAACGGGGTCGGCAAACCGACGATCCAGGTGTTCAACCCCAACGGGGACGCATACAACCCCGCACTCGAGGGCACCTACGGGTTCGATAAGGAGAAGGCGCGCAAACTTCTGGCAGAGGCCGGCTACCCGGACGGGTTCTCCATGACGATGCCCAGCACCGTCGTCTCGCAAAGCTTTGAACCCGTCATCACCCAGGCATTGGCAGATATCGGAATCAAGGTCACGTGGGAGCCCGTACCCCCGCAGAACACCGCTGCCTCCGTTGCCTCCAAAAAGTATCCGGCCGTGCTCTGGTTCGCGGGCCTCAACGAAGCGGGGCGCGAGGTCGGGGACATGTACACCCCGCAGGCCTTCCTGAACCCCTTCAAGTGGCAGGACCCTGAATTCGACAAGTTGCTCCAGGACGTCGCCAACGAGCCGAATGACGGCGCACGAGCGGACCTCTACAAAAAGGTCAGTGAATTTACGGTCAAGCACGCGTTGAACGCCCCGATTGCGTATGTAGGCACGCTCTGGGCGACCGCCCCCGGCGTCGACTTCCTCCCCTCGGTGGTTGTGCTGCCCACGGTCCGCGATTTCGCGGTATCCGGCCAGTAGCTTCCCAACCGGCGAGGGCGGCTCACCGGCCGGCCATTCCATCCCCATATCCGTGCCCCACACAATAAGGAGTTCAAAGATGCCAGTGGAAACGTCCCGGGGCAGCGCATGATCGGGTACGCGCTGCGTCGTCTTGGCGCAGGCATCGTCCTGGCGCTAATGGTTACCCTGATCACGTTCCTCCTCCTCAGCGGCTCCCTGGAATCCGTCGCCCGCGAACGACTGGGGAGCGCAGCCACCCCCGAGTCGGTCAAAGGCCTCATGACCAAGCTCGGCTTCGACAGGCCCGCCGTTGTCCAATACCTGGATTGGCTGGGTAACGTGCTGACCGGCAACTTCGGAACGTCCCTCTTCACCAGCCAGCCCGTCGCACCCGCCGTAGCTTCCCGATTGGGTGTCACCCTTTCGCTGGTCGTTACCGCGCTGATCATCACCGTCATCATTAGCGTCGCCCTGGGTGTATGGTCGGCCTCACGCGGCGGTGTGGCCGACAAAGTATCCCAGGGATTGTCCCTGGTCGGTCACATCGTCCCCGGCCTGCTCATTGCCATTGCCCTCGTGGCAGTTCTGGCCGTGAACCTGAAGTTGCTTCCCGCGACGGGCTTCACCCCCCTCGCGCAAAATCCCGCTAAGTGGGCGGCTTCGATCACCATTCCTGTGATTGTGCTGGTCATTGGGGGAGTGGCCAACATGGCTGCCCAAGTCCGAGGGGCCATGATCGATGAACTCCGGAAGGACTACGTACGGACACTGCGGACCCGCGGCATCCGCACCCGGTCGGTCGTGCTCCGTCACGCGCTGCGGAACGCGGCGAGCCCGGCGCTGACCGTCCTGTCCCTGGAGTTCATACAAATGCTGGGCGGCGCGCTCATCATCGAAAACGTGTTCGCGCTGCCGGGGTACGGCCAGTACGCGTTCAACGCGTCCCTGCAGGGCGACATCCCCGTCATCATGGGCATCACCTTGTTCGGCGTCATGCTCGTGGTGACGGTGAACCTCATTACCGATGTAGCAAACGGCTGGCTCAACCCGAAGGCGAGAATCTCTTGAGCATCGAAGAACTCAGTATCGACCCCGGGCTGGCAGCCCCGCCAAGGAAATCTCCGTTGCGGAAACTCCTCAAGGACCCTCAGGCGGTCATCACCTCCGCGCTGCTGCTGGTCATCATCGTTCTCGGACTCCTGACCCCATGGATCGGCCCGCATGATCCCAACGAGGCCCAGCTCAACGCGATCAACGCGGTGCCAGGAACGCCCGGTTACCCGCTGGGCGCTGATCAGAACGGCCGCGACATCGCATCCAGGCTCCTCCATTCAATCAACACGAGCATCATCGCAGCCCTGATCGGCGCAAGCGTCGCCCTCGTCATAGGGGTGACCTTCGGCCTGATCGGAGGCTACTTCGGGCGGCGGCTGCGCAGTGCGACAGAATGGGTCTTCAGCCTCATTATGACGTTCCCCGGGCTGCTGCTGCTCATCGTCCTGATGCCTATCACCAAGGGCGACTACCGCGCCACCATGCTTATCTTTGGTGTGTTGCTTTCACCGGGGATCTACCGTCTGGTGCGGAACCTCGTCGTCGGCGTGAAGAATGAGCTGTACGTGGATGCCGCAAGGGTATCCGGGCTGTCCAACCTGAGGATCCTGGCCCGGCACGTCCTTTTCGTTGTCCGCGGCCCGATCATCATCGCCACGGCGTTCCTGGCCGGTTCCGCCATCAGTCTGCAGTCAGGCCTTGCCTTTCTGGGTGTCGGGTCGAACCTCGTTCCCAGCTTCGGCGCGATGATCTCCGAGGGCTTCACCAACTTGTATGTCGACCCGACCCAATTCATCTGGCCCAGTGTCCTGCTCGGTACCCTCACGGCTTCACTGGTCCTGCTCGGCAACTCCCTGCGGGACGCCTTCGAGGGTGTGAAGCTGAAACCAGCACGATCGGCCAGGCACACAGTTGCGAACCAGACATCGCACGCCGGCCATGACGGCAAGGGGAACCTGCTGTCCGTGAAGGACCTGGCTGTTGCCTATCCCACACCGTCCGGGGAACTGAGGGAGGTCGTAAAAGGGGTCAGCCTCGACCTTCGCGCAGGCGAGATCCTTGGCCTGGTCGGGGAGTCCGGTTCAGGCAAAACCCAAACCGCCTTCTCTGTCCTGGGGGTGCTCCCGTCGGAGGCAGTTGTGGTGCGTGGCTCCATCGGGTTGGAGGGACGCGAGCTGCTGGGGCTGAGGGAGCAGGACCTTCGCCCGCTACGCGGCCGCGGAATTTCATACATACCCCAGGAGCCGATGTCGAACCTGGACCCCTCCTACACAGTCGGGGCCCAACTCGTGGAAGGTCTCCGCGCCTCCTCCCGCATCTCCGGGGCGGATGCGAAAGCCAGGGTGCTCGCACTGCTGGAGCGCGTGGGAATCCAAGATCCCCAACGGACGTTCGGGTCCTACCCGCACCAGATTTCCGGGGGAATGGCGCAGCGTGTCCTGATTGCCGGGGCGGTGGCGAGCCGTCCGAAGCTCCTTATCGCCGATGAACCCACAACCGCACTCGATGTGACAGTCCAGGCCGAAATCCTGGACCTGCTGCGGGACCTCCAGACTGAACTGAACATGGCGGTCTTGCTGGTCACGCATAACTTTGGTGTGGTAGCGGACATCTGTGACCGTATTGCTGTGATGCAGGACGGCCGGATTGTCGAGTCGGGCACGGCCCGTGAGCTGTTCCGCGAGCCCACGCACCCGTACACACAAAAGCTTCTGGGCTCGATCCTTGACGAACACACCGTACGAACCGACCCGCCAGTGCCCGTCGCGGCGGCTTCTGGGGAGAGAAACTAATGACGACGCCACTACTGGACGTGACTGACCTTCGCGTGGCCTTCACCGGCCGCGGATTCCGTCCCAAGTCAATTGAGGTCCTGCACGGGGTTTCCCTGAGCATCGGCGAGGGGGAAACTCTGGGCGTCGTAGGCGAATCCGGGTCCGGGAAAACCACTATCGGCCGGGCCGTCCTGGGTCTAGTAAGGCCCAGCGGGGGCCGCATCACCTTCAACGGCTCCGACATCACCCACGCCCGCCCCAAAGACCGCCGAATCCTGTCCAAAGATATTCAGGTCGTGTTTCAGGACCCCTACACCTCCCTGAACCCCTCCCTGACCATCGGGGACACCCTGAGCGAACCCCTCATAGTCCAGGGCGTACCCGCCAGCGAAGCAAGAACCCGCGTCCAAAACCTGCTGGACCAGGTAGGACTTCCGCGCGACGCTGCCGAGCGCCTGCCCCGGGAGTTCAGCGGTGGACAGCGTCAGAGAGTCGCCATCGCCCGCGCCCTCGCCCCCAAGCCTAAACTCATCGTCTGCGATGAGCCGGTCTCGGCCCTGGACCTTTCCACACAAGCTCGGGTCATGAACCTGTTCATCGACATCCAACGCCAGACAGGAGTCGCATATCTGTTCGTCTCCCACGACCTGGCAGTCGTACGCCACATCAGTCACCGCGTCAGCGTCGTCTATAGGGGAGACATCGTCGAAACAGGACCAGCGGACCTGGTCACATCCACCCCGAAACACCCCTATACACAGAAACTGCTGCTCGCGGCACCGATCGCAGATCCCGCGGAGCAGGCGAAACGCCGCGCTGAACGCCACCGCCTGGCCCAGCTCCACCGAGAACAACACGTCCAGGCAGGAGTCGCATGATGGGGACAACACCTATACTCCCCGGTTTCCACCCCGACCCTTCAATTTGCCGGGCTGGCGGGGACTACTACTTGATCAACTCAAGCTTCGAGTACTTCCCCGGCGTCCCCATATTTACCAGCACGGACCTGCTCACCTGGCGACAGATCGGCAACGTCCTGGACCGCGAAAGCCAGCTCAACGTCAGTCCCGGCCTCTCCGGGGCAGGCAAAGGCATCTACGCGCCGACCATCCGTTTTCACGACGGAAGGTTCTGGATGACAACAACCAACATCACGGACGTGGCCGAGGGACACCTCGTCGTTCATGCCCAGGACCCGGCCGGACCCTGGAGCGAACCGGTCTATACAAGCGGCGTCATCGGATGGGACCCGGACCTGTTCTGGGACGAGGAAGGACACTGCCACCTCACCTGGGCCGACCCGCGGGGCGGCATCGCCCACGCCCTCATCGACCCACTCAGCGGCCGGTTGTTGTCCAAGACCGAACTGATCTGGCAAGGAACCGGCCTCTCATCCCCCGAAGGCCCTCACCTGTTCCGTAAGAACGGCTGGTGGTACCTCCTGGTCGCCGAAGGCGGAACAGGTCGCGGCCATGCGGTCACCATCGGTCGCGCCCGTTCAGTCACGGGCCCCTATGAGGCTCATCCTGAGGGCCCGATCCTCACACACCGCAGCACCTCCCACCCGGTACAGAACACGGGCCACGCCGACATGGTCGAACTCAAAGACGGCACCTGGGCCATGGTCTACCTGGGCGTACGCCCAAGAGGGGAATTCCCGCGCTTCCACGTCAATGGACGCGAAACGTTCCTCGCTGCCGTGGACTGGACCGGCGACTGGCCCGCTGTTGTCCCGGACCAATACCAGGAACCCCAGCCAGCCACGTCTTTCATTGATGACTTCACCGGAACCGAATTGCATCCCCGCTGGATCTCCCCCGGAGTCCCTCCCGCCAGTTTCTGCCGCTCCGACACGAACGGGGGTGTCACCCTGGACGCGGGGCGCAGCCCCGAAGAAAAGGAAGCCAAACGGCTGCTCGCGGTCAGAACAAGGGACGCCCAGTGGCAAGTGAACGTAAAGGCGCCCGCCGGCAACCTTGCCCTCATCCTCCGCATAGACGACTCCCACTGGACGGGGATCGAGCGCCACGGTGACGTCGTCTCCGCCCGCGCCGTTATTGGACCAATGGACCAAATCCTGGCATCAGCAACCGGCATCCCGCTGACAGCGCCCCTCGCACTCCGGACGATGGAAAGCCCGCAACAGCACGGCGTCCGCACGGGTCCGGACCGGGTTGAGCTCGGCTACGAACAGGACGGATTCAAACTACTCGCGACCCTTGATGGCCGGTACCTCTCGACAGAAGTCGCCGGTGGGTTCACGGGAAGAGTCATCGGGGTAGAGGCGCTTGGCCGGGAGGCCCGCATCAGCCGCTTCGAATACCTGGCCACTGCCACCGGCGCATAGGCGGCCAGATGCTGGGGGAGTGCCAACACCCACAGCAAGGTTCGTCCCAGGACGAGGACTTCCGAGCGCATCAGCAACCTTGGCGGCTGGACCCGGGCTGAAGCCCGAGTTTCTTCAATCCCGCAATCCGATACTTTGACTCCAGATAGGTGAACTCATGGACCGTACAGTTCTCGATCCTGACGGTACTTTGCGGTGGGCCATCGCCGGGGCCGGCAGCATCTCCCGCAGCGTTGTGCCCGATCTGCAGCTCATTCCCGGCAACCACGTAGAGGTTGTCTTCAGCAGGGACGGCGCAAAAGCGGCCCGGTTCGCCCACGAATTTGATCTGGCCCGCTGGACTGAGGACTACACATCATTGGTCAGGGACCCCCTGGTCGACGTGCTGTACCTTGCCACGCCCTTCGCCACCCACGCTGCAATGGCGCGGGAGGCGTTGATGGCCGGCAAGCACGTGATCATCGAAAAGCCCATGGCAATGAACACGGATGAGGTCGAGGAACTATTCACCCTCGCTGAAAATCGGGGCCTTTTCCTCATGGAAGCCATGTGGATGAAATTCAACCCTGCGTTCCAGCACCTTTTCGAACTCCTGAATTCAGGGGTGGTCGGGAAACCATCAAGCCTGCGCGCCGGTTTCGGCTTTCCGTTGATCCCTGACGGCGGCAGCAGATGGGACCCAGCGCGCAGTGGTGGAACATTGCTGGATCAAGGGATCTACCCTGTGACGCTGGCCCACACGATCTTCGGCGAACCGACAAACATCCATGCCCGAGGACGGCTCAGAGCAGACGGCCTCGACTACGCCGAACACTTCACCCTTGGCTTCGAAGACGGCCGATTTGCCCAAGGCGCGAGCTCGATGACGGAATTCGTTGACCCATCCGCGTCAATCAGCGGCACCCTAGGGTGGATCACTATCCCGGGCATGTTTTGGACATCGACAACCCTTCTGATCCATGCCGGTTCCTGGGCCAAAATGTTCACCCCGGAACCGGTAGAGCACGACCGTGAAGGCAATGGATACGTCCCCATGCTCCGGGCCGCCGGAGAGGCCATCCGTTCAGGAGCCTCACAGCATCCGATACATCCCGCGTCCGACACGATCGCCGTATTCCGAACCCTCGACGCCGTCAGTAAGCAAGTTAAGGAATCAGCCGCAACGGCTCAATGCGATGGCCGAACCACACATGTCTGAATCGAAGGATGGCCGGCCGCCGCAGGGTCCATCCCACTTCATCAACCCGTACCAATATCCTTCAGGAGGAAACGCAGTGCTAAAACCCCGCCCCACACTCACCAGAGAACTTGTAAACCTCGATGGTCTCTGGCGCTTCGCCATCGAAGACGCAAACGTACCCAGGCCGTGGACCGGCACCCTGCAAACCAGGCTTGAAGCCCCCGTGCCGTCCAGTTACAACGACCTCTTTACCGACCAGCAGATCCGCGAGCACGTCGGATGGGTGTGGTACCAGCGGACCGTACGTGTTCCCCGCGGCTGGGCAGGGGAGCGCGTGCTTCTTCGCTTGGACGCGGCCACCCACGAAGGAGAAGTTTACGTCGATGACGTCCTCGTAGCCCGGCACGTCGGAGGCTACACGCCCTTCGAGGCCGACATCACCGACCACGTCGCAGCAGGCGCAGAATTCAGGCTTACGGTCGGGGTGAACAACGAACTGACCAGCGCGACCATCCCACCCGGCAGCATCAGCGTGACCCAGGACGGGCGGCGCCAGCAGACCTACCTGCATGATTTCTACAACTACGCAGGCCTGGCCCGGTCGGTGTGGCTCTACAGCAAACCCCAGCGACACATCAACGACATCACCATCGTCACCGGTGTCATCGGCCAGACAGGTGTCGTCGATTATTCCGTAACTGCCAGCCACGAAACGAAGGTCCGCGTCCGAGCCCTGGATGCCACAGGACACGAAGTCGCCACCGCAGAGGGAGGCAACGGAACCCTCAGCATTGAAGCCGTCCGGCTCTGGCAGCCGGGCGCCGCCTACCTCTACGACCTCGTGGTGGAACTCCTCGACGGCGACGAGGTGATCGACAGTTACACCGAACCCTTCGGTGTCAGGACCGTCGAAGTCCGCGGAACCGAATTCCTGATCAACGGCAAACCGTTTTATTTCACCGGGTTCGGCAAGCACGAGGATACGGCGGTCCGCGGAAAGGGTCATGACAACGCCTACCTGGTACACGACTTCCAGCTGCTGGAGTGGGTGGGGGCCAACTCGTTCAGAACCTCGCACTACCCATACGCCGAAGAGGTGCTGGAATTCGCCGACCGCCACGGCATCGTCGTCGTCGACGAAACAGCCGCAGTCGGCCTGAATCTGGGGGTCCAAGGCGGACTCACCGGGATAGGCCCAAAGCCCACCTTTTCACCGGAAACCTTCAATCACGACACACAGGCCGCCCACGCGCAGCACCTCCGTGAAGTAATAGCTCGCGACAAGAACCACCCCAGCGTCGTGATGTGGAGCATCGCCAACGAGCCCGCCTCCAACGAAGAAGGAGCCCGCGAGTTCTTCGAGCCGCTCGTCCATCTTGCGCGCGAACTGGACCCCACCCGTCCGCTGACCTACGCCGCGGTCATGTTCGCCACCTTTCAGAACGACAAGATCGCCGACCTCTTCGACGTCCTCAGCATCAACCGCTACTACGGCTGGTACGTGTTCACCGGCGACCTCACGACCGCCGAACGATACCTCGAACGGGACCTACGCGGTTGGGTTCAGGCCTTCGGCAAACCCATCATGATGAGCGAATACGGGGCCGACACCATGCCAGGGCAGCACTCGGTGTGGGACATGCCTTGGAGCGAGGAATACCAGCAGTCCTACCTCACCATGAACCACCGCGTCTTTGACAGGATCGAGGCCTTCATCGGAGAACACGTCTGGAACTTCGCCGACTTCCAAACCTCCAACGGCATTCACCGCGTGGACGGCAACAGAAAAGGCATCTTCACCCGGGACCGCAAGCCTAAAGCCGCCGCCCACACCCTTCGGGCCCGGTGGACGGGCCTGGACGGCACAAAACCCTCCGCGAATGAAACAGCAGCATCCGGCAACGCAAAAACAACAACTTCCTCCGTACATGCTCTGGAAGGAGCAAAATGACTGAAACCACACGCGCACTGACCGGTTCCCGTCCAATCCGTGAATGGCTGGACCATCCGAAGGGAGGCCCGATGCTGCGGGGAATGCTCGCCGGTGCCGGACAGGACGAAACTGCCCTCAAACCCATCGAACATTTCGCCCTCCAAAAGCTGGTCGAACTGGGCGGCGGTCAGTTTCCGCAAACACTCCTTGATCATCTGGTGCGCGAAGTCAACGGGGGAGTGCTCCCGGAGAATGACAAGGAGGACGATCATGCCACTGCGCAGGCAGGTCAGTGGGCGGAACGAATCTCGGACGGGCGTTTCTCCGGCAAGACGGTAATCGTCACCGGGGCGGGGTCCGGCATCGGACGCGCCACCGCATCGAGGATCGCGCGGGAAGGGGGCAGAGTCGTGGCCGTGGACATCGCCGCTGACCGACTCGATGGGTTGGTCACTGCGCACCCCCAGGCAGACATCCTCGCAGTGCCCGCCGACATCACGAAGGATCAGGACATTGCCCGCATTGTTGAGGGTGCCGGCGCCCGGATCGACGCGCTTGCCAACGTCGCCGGGATCATGGATGACATGACGCCGCTGCACGAGGTTTCCGACGAGGTCTGGAACAGGGTGTTCGCGGTAAATGTCGATGGGATGTTCCGCCTGACCCGTGCAGTCCTTCCTTCGATGGTCGCCGCAGGACGGGGATCGATCGTGAACGTCGCTTCCGAGGCGGCCCTGCGCGGCAACTCTGCCGGGTTGGCTTACACCGCGTCCAAACACGCCGTTCTTGGGATGACCCGCAGTACCGCGTTTATGTACTCACCACATGGTATCCGGGTCAATGCAGTAGCGCCGGGTCCGGTTGCGACAGGAATCGAAGCCACCTTCGGCTCCGAGCTCGGCGCGAGACGGCTCAGCCCGTTCATGCAGATGATCCCTCCCGTGGCCGAGGCGTCCCAGTTAGCCGCGTCGATCACCTTCTTGCTCAGTGATGACGGCACGAACATCTCCGGCGCTGTCCTGCCCTCAGACGGTGCGTGGTCTGTGCAATAGAGCTAGGTCTGGAAGGTGCCCCATAGCTGCCGGCACCTTCCCGCCCGGCGCAGAGTCCATGCGGCAGCGGGTGGGAAGTCCGCTGCTCCCCCTATGGCGCTGCTACGTGGCGGCTACATGTAGCTTGCGGCGTCTTGGTTTTCCGACGCGGGCGCAACCTCGCCGTTGATGCGCCGGTTCAGGTGCCAGGGGTTGGCGTCCTGCAGGGCTTCGGGGAGCAGTTCCTGGGGCAGGTCCTGGTAGGCCACCGGGCGCAGGAAGCGGTTGATGGCCAGGGTTCCCACCGAGGTGGTGCGGGTGTCGGACGTGGCGGGGAAGGGGCCGCCGTGGACCATGGCGTGGCCTACTTCCACGCCGGTGGGCCATCCGTTGACGATGATGCGTCCCACCTTCTGTTCGAGGATGGGGATCAGCCGTGCCGCCGTCGGGTAGTCCGCTTCGGTGAGCTGCAGGGATGCGGTGAGCTGGCCCTCTATCCGGGAGGCAGCCTGCAGCAGGTCTTCGATGCCGTTGTAGCGGATCACCAGGGACGTGGCCCCGAAGATTTCCTGGTGAAGGATGGGGTTGCCGGTGAATTGGTCCACGGAGGTGCCGTAGATGGCCGGCGCGGGGGCGTTTTCGGTAGGGCCCGGAGCTCCCTGGCCGATGAGTTCGACGCCGGCGGCCGAGTTGAGCGCGTCGGTTCCGGTGTTCCAGGACGCGGCGATGCCTTCGGTGAGCATGGTCTGCCCGGTGCTGGCGGCGATGGCGCGTTCGACGGCGGCGGCGAGTTTGTCTCCCGGCTCGCCTGCGGGGGCGAACAGCAGGCCCGGCGAGGTGCAGAGCTGGCCTGCGCTGCCCGTGACGGAGGCGACGTACTGCCGTGCCAGGGCGTCGACGCTTTCGGGGCTGCCGGCGAGGGCGCCCTCGAAGACGAAGACGGGGTTCAGGGACGACATTTCCGCGTAGACCGGGATGGGTTCCGGGCGGGCGGCGGCGGTACGCATCAGGGCGATGCCGGCGGACTGGGATCCGGTAAACCCGACGGCCTTGATGGCGGGGTCTGCCACAAGAGCCTGGCCGATGCTGGAGCCCGGGCCGTAGATCAGCGAGAACACGCCGGGGTGCAGGCCGTGGTCCTTGACGGCTTTGGTGACGGCGTGGCCGACGAGTTCGCTGGTGCCGGGGTGGGCGTTGTGGGCTTTGAAGACGACCGGGCATCCTGCGGCGAGGGCCGAAGCGGTGTCCCCGCCCGCCGTCGAGAAGGCGAGCGGGAAGTTGCTGGCGCCGAACACGGCCACCGGGCCCAGCGGGATCTGCCGCTGGCGGATGTCTGCGCGGGGGAGTGGTGTGCGGTCGGGGATGGCGGGGTCGATGCGGACGCCGCGGAAGTCGCCTTGGCGGACCACTCCGGCGAACAGGCGCAGCTGGCCGGTGGTGCGGGCACGTTCGCCTTGGAGCCTGGCTGCGGGCAGGCCGGTTTCCTGCCCGGCGCGGGTGATGAGGTCATCACCGATGGCGTCGATGTTGTCCGCGATGGCTTCCAGGAACGCGGCGTGGGTTTCCGGGTCCAGGGCGCGAAAGGAAGGGAACGCTTCGGCGGCTGCTGCCGTTGCGGCCTTGAGCTGTTCCGCGTTGAGCAGGGAATAGGCCGGTTCCAAGGCCTGGTTGGTGGCGGGGTTGAAGCCGGTGGTGGTCTTGCCTTCGCCTGCCACCGTCCGGCCGGCGATGAGTGAATGTCCGGTGAGGGTCATGGGTTCCTCCTGTGGTGGGAGTGGTGCTGTCTGGCGGTCAGGAAACGGTGGCGATCAGGGTTTTGAGGTCTGCGAGGTCCTGCGGAGCCAGGTTCTGCAGCGGCGTGCGCACCGGCCCTGCCGACCGGCCGATGGCGTCCAGGCCGCCCTTGACGATGGACACCGAGTAGCCCTTCACGCGGTCGCGGATGTCCAGGTAGGGGATCACGAACTCGTTGAGCTTCTTGTTGACGGCGGCGCGGTCGTTGTTGCGGACGTCCTGGTAGAAGTCCAGGGCGAACTGCGGGACGAAGTTGTACATGGCGCTGGAGTAGGTACTCATCCCCAGCTGGAGCAGGGGCAGGGCGAAGGTTTCGGCGGTGGGCAGGCCGCCCAGGTAAAAGAGCCGGTCGCCGAGCTTGGCGTAGACGCGGGCGTCGTGTTCCAGGTCCCCCACGCCGTCCTTGAACCCGATCAGGTTCCGGTGCCGTTCGGCCAGGGTTGCCACGGTGGTGTCCTTGTAGATGGCGTTGGCGCGGTTGTAGATGATGACGCCGAGCGAGGTTGCGCGGCAGACGGCGCTGACGTGCTCCGCCAGCCCGGCCTGGTCCGCTTCGGTCAGGTAGGGCGGCAGCAGCAGGATGCCTTCTGCTCCGGCGGCTTCGGCCGCCTTGGCGTTTTCGATGGCCTGGGCGGTGGACCCGCCGGCCGATGCCAGCACGGGGACCCGGGCTCCCACTTCGTCGACGGCGGTGCGCACCACCCGTTCCGATTCGGCCGGGGTGAGGGAGAAGCCTTCACCGGTGCCGCCGGCAGCGAACAGACCGGCCACCGGGAAGCTTGCCTGCCACGCGAGGTGCTTACGGTAGTTCTCTTCGTCGAACTGCAGGGTTGCGTCGAATGAGGTGACGGGGAAGGACAGCAGGCCTTCCTTGAGCGTGGCCGCCAGTTCCTGGGGTGTGTACCTTGCCATGGGGGTCCTCCGGTGTGTAGCCGCGGGCGGCGGGGCTGGGTGGTTTTCTCCAGCCTAGGAACCCTTGTTGATGCCTGTCCAAGTGCATTTTTAGATGCTTTGATACCTTTCCAGCATGGCGCGAGCCGGCCTCTTGCCTGTGCCGGTCCCGGGAAGCGGAATTACTCCATGGCGAATGCCAGGTCCCGCAGCAGGAGGGAAAGCGCGGGGTTGGTGATCCGCCGGTTCCACAGGGCGTGGAGTTCCACTGGCTCGCGGCTCCCGCCCTCCAGTGGCAGGAAGCCGACGCCGTGGATGCCCAGCATGGTGGCCGAGTGCGGAACGAATGCCAGCCCGCGTTTCGCGGCCACCAAGGACACCATGGTGAGGATCTGGCTGACCGTGTGGACCACGTTGGCGTGCCGGATGGGGAACATGCGAACCACGAGGTCATAGAAGTACCGTGCCTGGGTGGGGGAGTGCATGATCAACGGCTCGTCGGTGAGATCGTCCGCGGTGACCGGCCGGTCCAGCAGCGAGAGAGCGTGCCCTGCGGGCACTGCAAGCACCATGGATTCCCGGTAGAGCAGGCGCGAGTCAAAGGTGGCATGGTCGAAAGGCGGACGGCCGAGGCCCAGGTCCAGTTCTCCGGTCAGCAGCCCCGTCAGTTGCTCGCCGGTGACCAGTTCCTGCAGTTCGATATCGACGTCGGGGATGATGCGTGACAGCTCGTCCAGCACCGGGCCCAGGATGCTGAAGCCGCTGGCCGCCGTGAAGCCGACCCGCAGCAGGCCCGACCGTCCGGAGGCGATCCGGCGGGCCGTTGCCGGTGCACGTTCTGCCAGTGCCGTGAGCCGGCGCGCCTCGTCCAGGAACGCCCGGCCCGCGGAGGTGAGCGCGACCTTGCGGTTGTCCCGCTCCAACAGCTCGGCCCCGACGATCTTCTCCAGCTTTTGGATCTGCCGGCTCAGGGGCGGCTGCGTCATGTTCAGGCGCCCGGCCGCCCTGCCGAAGTGCAGCTCCTCTGCTACGGCGATGAAACCGGCCAGCTGGTCGAAAGTAAACATGATGCCTTTCGGGTATCAAGTGCTGATGACTTCAGCTTAGCCGGGCATCATGGCGTCCTGGGTCGCCATGAATGCGGTGCCAAGAGGGACACGGCAAGCGTCCCTTAAGCCAGCGAAAGGTCCTGGAGCAGAGCGTCCAGGATGGGCAGCTGGCCTTTCACGAGTTTGAGCCGGGCCTCCTGCTCCGGAAACCACCGGGCGTCGTCGATCTCGGGGTAGTGCTGGATCTTTCCCGATCCCTTGGGCCATTCAAGGGGAAAGGTGTTGCTGCGGATGGCTTCCGGTGCAAACCCGGCCTGGGCCGCGAAGACGGTAATGATTTTTCCCGATGACTGCCGGAATTCGCCCAACAGGCGGTATTCGGCCTCAGGGGCGGGAACGCCCATTTCCTCGGCGAATTCGCGCAGCGCCGCGGCCAGGGCGTCCTCGCCGTCGGAGTACTCTCCTTTGGGGATGGACCAGGCGTGGGCGTCCTTGCGGCTCCAGAACGGGCCGCCCATGTGGGCGATCCACACCTGCAGTCCATCGGCGGCACCGGCTGTGCGGTCCGGCGGCCGCTGGTACAGCAGGATTCCTGCACTTCGAACGGGCATATGGATCCCTTCCCGGATTCTCTTGATGACGTTCAATCGCCGTCCGCCGTTAACGTGGTATTCACGGCCCTGCTTTAGGTTATTCCTTCAGGCACTCTGCTCGAAGGGACCCGGTCATGGCCAATATTGCTGAGGTTTTGGGACGGCTCACGCCGGAGGAATTTGCTGAACTCCGCAGCCTTGGTCCGCAGGGCCACCTGCCCCGGCACCTGGTGGAGGCGCTGGACCGCGCCGCCGGAGGAACAGGATCGGGCCGCGGCTACTACGTGGCAAACGGCAACGTCAGCTCAACCGGCGGCCCGCTTATGGTGTTGCGCAGTGACGTCTCGAACTGGTTGACCGGCTCCGGTTCCTGATTGCCGCCCTGGGCGGCTCATGATTCCGGCAGGATGAAGGTGGCGCTTGTGCCTGCACCGGGTTTGCTGGCCAGGCTGATCGATCCGCCGTGGCCTTCCACGATGGTCTTGCTGACCGGCAATCCAAGGCCCGCCCCAGGGATGGCGGTGGAACGTGAGCGCGCGGAGCGGAAGAACTTGGTAAACGCCTGCTCCTGCTCTTCTTCGCTCATGCCCATGCCGGTGTCCGTGATGGAACAGACCAGCCCGGCCTCGGTCCTGGCGGCGGTGGCGGTAATGAGCCCACCGTCCGGGGAGTATTTGACGGCGTTGGACAGCAGGTTGTTCAGGACCTGGCTGATCCTGGCCGGGTCTGCGCGGACAGGCAGGGGCCGTTCCACCTCGAGCTTCACGTGCAGGCCATTCCCGGCCGCGCGGGGGAGGGCGGCGTCCACCGCGCGGGTCACCAGCTGGGCAAGGTCCGTCTCCTCCAGGGACAGTTCCACGCGCTCGGAGGCTACGGCAATGAGGTCGTTGACCAGGCCCATCAGGTGGCCGGCGTTGCGCCGGACCACCAGCAGCTCTGTGCGTATGTCGTCGTGGCCGGGCTCGTCGAGGACCAGTTCCAGGTAGCCGAGTATTGACGTCAGGGGAGTCCGCAGCTCGTGCGAAACTGTGGCCACGAAGTCGTCCTTGGCCGCCAGGGCGCTGATCAGGTCGGTCACATCCGCGAAGGTGATGACCCCGCCGGCGTCCTGGCCGCCGGCGGCGGGAAAGCCGTGAGAACTCACCGAATATGCGCGCTGGCCGTCCGCGGGTCCGGCCCAGTAGAGCTCGTCCATGAACGCCTCCCCGGCAGCCGCGCGCTCAGCAGGAAGCGAACCGGCCCGAACACACGTGGTGCGGTCTGCCGCCAGCAATTGGCTATCTCCGCCGCCTGGTCCAACAATCCCGGCCAGGGCGGGGTCGGACTGCAGGGTCTTGTTCGTCAGCACCGTCTTGCCGTTGCGGTCCACCACCCAAACGCCTACGCCCACGGCGCCGAGCACCGCATCGAGCAGGTTCTGGCGCCGGACGCTTTCGTCCAGCGTCCGGCCAAGGTGGTTCTCGCTGTCCATCAGCTTGATCCGGTGCCGGCGGATGGTGGTGGCCACCACATGTGCGGTTATGGCCATCACTGACATGACCAAGGGAAGGATGAGGACGCGGATCATCGAGCCCGCAGCCGGCGGCGACCCCAGGGCTGCCGTCGGCACCACGGTGCTGAGGATGGTCCCGGCAATCGCCAGGACGGGCATGAACGGCCGGACCTGAGCCGAGAGCCAAATGACGGGGAACACCAGGGTCAGGCTCAGGACGCTGAACGACGGGCCCCCGGCCTCGCGGGTAAACCCGATGGCGAGGCAGTCAAGAAGCGGGATGACGGCGAAGGCCCCGGAGGGGAGCCGGCCCCACGGTACGGCGACGCACGCGACGGCGATCGCCAAGTGGAACAGCAGTGCATTCAGGAACCTGCTGTCTGCCAGGGTCCACGGGCTGAACATGGCTGCCGCCACCACAACCAGTGCCACGGTCAGGGTGACGGGCAGTTGGCTGGCCATCACCCGCTGGCGGCCACTGAGGCTGCCAAAGAGTCCGTCCAGGCGGTCCGATACAACGGGTTCGGGCAGCGCCTTGTGCGCCTGGCCGGACACATCGGTGTTGCCCTGCTCTTCCCGGATTACCACGCTGCCCCCAGCACAGAAATGTCATGCCTCCGTTTGCAAGAAGGTCCTGCAGCCACAGTACCCGGGTGAACGCAGGTTCCCGCGCTTGGCGCCGGGTTTATTGGCATGCCGCTATCCGATCAAAAGGCTCAGCGCCTCCGTCAAGTGTTCCACTTCCCGCACCGAGAAACCGGCGGGCACAGGGCCGGGCCCCGTGTGGCTGGCGGGCACCACCGCATGCGTGAATCCCAGCCTGTGGGCCTCCTGGATGCGCTGGTTGATCCCCGGGACCGGACGGACCTCGCCGGCCAGCCCCACCTCGCCGAAGGCAATCAGCCGGATGGGCAGCGGTTTGCGGGCCTTCGCCGATGCCACGGCGAGGGCCACGGCGAGGTCGGTGGCCGGTTCGCTGAGTTTCACCCCGCCCACGGTGGCAACATAGGAGTCATCCTTGTGCAGCATGGTCCCGGCCCGCTGCTGCAGGACGGCCAACAGCATGGACACCCGTGAGCTGTCCAGGCCGCTGGTGGCCCGCCGCGGCTGCGAGTTGGGGCTTTCGGCGAGCAGCGACTGCACCTCTGCCAGCAGTGGGCGGCGGCCTTCCATGGTGACGGTGATGCAGGTTCCCGAAACCGGGTCCTTGGTACGGCTGACGAACAGCCCGCTGGGGTCGGCGAGGCCCTCGATGCCGTTCTCATTGAGGTCGAAGCAGCCCACATCATCGGTGGGTCCGTACCGGTTCTTCACGGCGCGCAGCATTCGCAGCCGGGAGTGCCGCTCGCCCTCGAACTGGCACACCACGTCCACCAGGTGTTCAAGGAGCCGCGGCCCCGCGATGGAACCGTCCTTGGTGACGTGCCCCACCAGCAAAGTGGTCATGTTCCGCCGCTTGGCCGCGGCAATGATGGAGGCCGCCACCTCGCGCACCTGGGAAACGCCGCCGGCGCTGCCATCCACGTCCGCGCTGCTGAGGGTCTGCACGGAGTCCACGATCAGCAGCCGCGGTTCAATCTGTTCCACCTGGCCCAGCGCCTGGCCCAGGTCCGTCTCCGCGGACAGGTACAGGGATTCCGCGACGGCGTCGATCCGCTCCGCGCGAAGCTTCACCTGCGCTGCCGATTCTTCCCCGGTGACGTAGAGGACGTCCTGCGCTGTCCGGGCGAACTTGGCGGCCACGTCCAAAAGCAGCGTGGACTTGCCCACTCCGGGTTCGCCTGCCAGCAGGATCACCGCGCCGGGAACCAGCCCGCCGCCCAGGACGCGGTCCAGTTCGTCCACGCCGGTGGGCAGGAACGCCGCTGTGGTGGCGTCCACATCCGCGATCCGGCGCGCCGGCTCCACCACCGTTGTGGCGGCCGTAGTCCGGGCCACCGCGGTGCCCGTCTCCTCAACCGTGCCCCACGCCTGGCACTCGCCGCAGCGGCCCACCCATTTGGCGGTGGTCCAGCCGCATTCGGCGCATTTATAGGCCGGCGCCTTGGATGCCCGGGAAGTCTTTGTTGCCATGGGTTCAACCCTAGTGGCGGGCACTGACATCAGGGTCCACGCCGGATTCGTCCCCGGCCGCAGGGTTTCCTACAGGGCGGGCAGGACGTCCCGTGCCTCGGCCGCGTCCATGCCGGTTGCTTCCAGCAGGTCCACCATGAGGGGGCGGAACAGCATGACCACCGTTTCGCCCTCCAGCCGCTGCACCTCCAACAGCTTCGGGTGCAGCCGAAGCGCTATTTCGCTGAGGTCGCGCCGGGCCGTGCGCAGGTGGGCGCGCCGGACGCCGTCGTGCGTTTCCGCCAGGCCCAGCGAGAGCTCATCAATGGCGGCAGCGGTCTCCTGGAGCACCCCGGCGATGCTGTCCGTTGCCTCGTCCGAAAGGGCAGTGTGGTTGATGGCGCTGGTCAGTCGCCGCGCGAAGACCCGGCTGTTCCGCAGCGCGAGGTCGATGAAGTCCAGCGACTGCTTCAGCCGGTCCAGCTCGTCCCGGTGCCGCCGGTAGGCAGGCGCCAGCGTGGCCACCTCACCGGACGCCCGCAGGGACTGGCGCATGGCATCCACCAGGGGCTGGCAGTTCCTGCCGCGGATCAGCGCGTGCCAGGCCTGGGTGGAATCGCTGTTCACCAGCGCACCGGCGCATTCCCGCAGGACCTCGGCCAGTTCGTGCAGCAGTTTTTGGACGTCGCGCCGCGGCTCGCGGCGGGGGTCCTTCGGCGCCAGGATGGTCACCAGCAGCGCGCACAGGCCACCCACCACGGCGTCGATGCTTCGGGTGAACGGGCCGCCGGAGGGCGCCGGCAGCAGCACCACCAGCAGCGATTGCAGCGCCAATTGGGTGGTGAAGATATTTCCGCTGTCCAGGAACCGGGCCAGCAGGATGGAGAAGAGGAGCACGACGGCGGCCACCCAGATGTCGCCGCCCAGCCAGTGCAGGAGCAGGTCGCCCACCGCGATGCCGATGGTGCAGCCAAGCCCCACCTCCATCACCCTGCGAAGCCTCGGTTCACGCGAGAATCCGAGGGCGATCAGCGACGACGTGGCGGCGAACAGGGGGCCGGAATGGCCCAGGACGTACTCCGCGAAAGAGTAGGCGCCCACGGCGCAGACGGTCATCTGGATGGCGGGCACGAAGGAGTTGCGGCTGCGGATCAGCCCGGTCCGGATGCGGGTGCGCAGGAACCGCCGGCTTGCTGAGAGTCCTGCTGGGATGGCCATGCGGTCAAGTCTATTCAGTGCCCGTCCGCTGCCGGGTAAAGGCCCACTACGGCTGGACGTGTGATCTGCGCAATGGTGACCCGGCATTTGTCAGCCAATATCCTGCCGTCGTTAATCATCCGTTCACTTTGGACAGCCCATCCCGTTACCTGCGGCCCATAACTTTCTTGAAGGTACACAACGTACGCATCGCGCAGCAGGGTTCTCCGTCCCTGTCCCGCACCTGAATAACCCTGGAAGGGGTACATCTAGTGAAGGCACTTCGCTTCGGCCGCCACGCGGCTATCGCTGTTATCGCTGCGGGCGCACTCGCGCTGTCCGCCTGCGGTTCGGACAACGCCACGGGCACCGCGCCTGCAGGCAACCAGGCTTCCTCCGGCACCAAGGTCACCGGCACGCTGACCGGCATCGGCTCCTCCGCGCAGGGTGCGGCCATGGACGCGTGGAAGACGAACTTCGCCTCCGCCAACTCCGGCGCCAGCGTGCAGTACTCCCCGGACGGCTCCGGCGCCGGCCGCAAGGCCATCCTCGACGGCTCGGCGCAGTTCGCCGGCTCGGATGCCTACCTGAGCGATGCCGAGTACGCTTCCTCGAAGGACAAGTGCGGCACCGACGGCGCCATCAACGTCCCGGTCTACATCTCCCCGATCGCCGTGGCCTTCAACGTTCCCGGTGTCACCGACCTGAAGCTGGACGCAACCACCGTTGCCAAGATCTTCCGCGGCCAGATCGCCAAGTGGAACGACCCCGCGATCGCTGCCTTGAACGCAGGCGTGTCGCTGCCGGACCTCAAGGTCACCCCGGTGAACCGCTCCGATGACTCCGGCACCACCCAGAACTTCACGGACTACCTGTCCGCCGCGGCCTCCGATGTCTGGACCGACAAGTCGGCCGGTGTCTGGCCCGCCAGCCTCCAGGGCGAGAACGCCAAGGGAACCTCCGGCGTCGTCAAGACCGTGACGGACACCCCCGGTGCCGTGACCTACGCTGACGACTCCGCCGTGAGCGGCAAGCTGGGCGTTGCACAGATCAAGGTGGGCGATTCCTTCACCAAGATCTCCGCCGATGCCGCCGCCAAGGCAGTGGACGCCGGCAAGTCCGTTGAGGGCCGCGCCGCCAACGACCTCTCCATCAAGCTGGACCGCAAGACCACCATTGCCGGTGCCTACCCGATCGTCCTGGTGTCCTTCCACGTCCTGTGCACCACGTACGACAAGCAGGAGACCGTTGACCTGGTCAAGGCATTCGAGCACTACGTAGTTTCCGCTGACGGCCAGAAGGCTGCTGCGGACTCGGCCAAGTCGGCACCGCTGTCCTCCGACCTCGCAGCCAAGGCCGTCAAGGCCATCGACTCGATCAAGGTCAAGTCCTAACTATCGCCGCAAAAACCGGGTTCCCCGCCTGCCGGAAGGCAGTGCGGGGAACTTGGCTTTGCACCCTGCTTCCTTAATCCAGCAACGAATCGAAGGGCCGTCGAATGACCGCCACCTCCCTGACCAGTAAACAGGGCGCCGGACGCACCGGGGACAAAGTCTTCTCCGGAGCCGCACTGGCCGCCGGCTGCCTGATCCTTGCCGTCCTCTTCGGCGTCGCACTCTTCCTGGTGGTCCAGGCAGTTCCCGCGCTGACCGCACCCGCCGACAAGATCCAGGGCGGACAGGGCTTCTTCGCCTACATCTGGCCGATTGTGATCGGGACCCTCATCGCAGCCGTCATCGCGCTGGTGATCGCCACGCCGGTCGCCATCGGTGTGGCGCTGTTCATCTCGCACTTCGCGCCCCGCAGCCTCGCCTCCGGGCTCGGTTACGTCGTGGACCTGCTCGCGGCGATCCCTTCCGTGGTCTACGGCGCCTGGGGCGCGGCGTTCCTGGCCAAGCAAATCTCCCCCGCCTACGGGTGGCTCGCGGAGAACATGGGCTGGCTCCCCATCTTCCAGGGCCCCGCCTCCACTACCGGCAAAACCATCCTCACCGCTGGCATCGTCCTGGCGGTCATGGTCCTGCCGATCATCACCTCGCTGTCCCGCGAGATCTTCCTGCAGACCCCCAAGCTGCATGAGGAGGCGGCACTGGCGCTCGGTGCCACCCGCTGGGAAATGATCAAGATGGCTGTGCTGCCCTTCGGCCGCCCGGGCATCATCAGCGCGGTCATGCTGGGGTTGGGCCGCGCGCTGGGCGAAACCATGGCTGTCGCCCTGGTCCTGTCCTCCGGCGCCCTGACCGCGAGCCTGATCCAGTCCGGCAACCAGACCATCGCGGCCGAGATCGCCCTGAACTTCCCGGAAGCAGGCGGCATCAAGGTCAGCACCCTGATCGCCGCCGGCCTGGTCCTGTTCGTCATCACCCTGGCCGTGAACATGATCGCCCGCTGGGTCATCACCCGGCACAAAGAATTCTCGGGAGCCAACTAAATGACCTCCACGCTTACCCCTGTCCGCAGCAAACGGTCGGCGCTCACCAAGGGCCAGCTGCCCAAGTACGCCCCTTACGCCGTCCTTGCTGCGGCGTTGATCGTCGGCGCAGCCATCCTTGCCCTGGTCGGCTTCAACGCGTTCGGCTGGGGGGTTGTCTCGGCCTTGCTCTTCGCCCTCGGCCTGGTGTCCTGGAGCGCCGTGGTGGAAGGTTCCCGCAGGGCCAAGGACAAGCTGGCCACCTGCCTGGTGGTTGGCTCGTTTCTGGTAGCCCTCCTGCCGCTCGTTTCGGTGATCTGGACGGTGCTGGTGAACGGCATTCCGGGACTCATGGACCCCGGATTCCTCACCACCTCCATGAACGGCGTCACGGGCGCGTTCGACAACAAGGCCGTGGAGGGCGGCGGCCCGGTCATGGGCGGCATCTACCACGCCATCCTGGGCACCGTGCAGATCACCCTGCTGGCCACCGTGATCTCCGTACCCGTGGGGCTGCTCACGGCCATCTACCTGGTGGAGTATGGCCACGACGGCCGCGTGGCCAAGGCCATCACGTTCTTCGTGGACGTCATGACCGGCATCCCCTCCATCGTGGCCGGCCTCTTCGCCGCCGCATTCTTCTTCGTGGTGGTGGGCCCGGGCACCAAGACAGGCGCGGTGGCCGCCGTCGCCCTTTCCGTCCTGATGATCCCCGTGGTGGTCCGCTCCAGCGAGGAAATGCTCAAGATTGTCCCCAACGAGCTGCGCGAGGCCGCCTACGCCCTGGGCGTGCGCAAGTGGCGGACCATCCTCAAGGTGGTCATCCCGACGGCGATCTCCGGCATCGCCTCCGGCGTCACCCTGGCGATCGCGCGTGTCATCGGCGAGACGGCGCCCATCCTGGTCACCGCTGGCTTTGCCACGAGCATCAACTCCAACGTCTTCGGCGGATGGATGGCATCACTGCCGACGTTCATTTACACCCAGATCCTGAACCCCACCTCACCGTCCAACCCCGACCCGTCCTCGCAGCGGGCGTGGGGTGCGGCGCTGGTGCTGATCATCCTGGTCATGGTCCTGAACCTGGTGGCCCGCCTGATTGCCAGGATCTTCGCTCCCAAAACCGGCCGGTAACCAGGCCGCCGGCCCGGCCTTCCGCCCCGCCGCGGCGGATCCTAGACTCAACCCATACCCAGTAAGTGAAGGAACACCATGTCTAAGCGCATCGACGTCAAGGACCTGAACGTGTACTACGGCGACTTCCTCGCCGTGGAGGACGTCAGCATCAACATCGAGGCCAAGTCCGTCACCGCGTTCATCGGCCCGTCCGGCTGTGGCAAGTCCACGTTCCTGCGGACCTTGAACCGCATGCACGAGGTCATCCCCGGTGCCCGAGTGGAAGGCGAGGTGCTGCTGGACGGCGACAACCTCTACGGCCCCGGCGTGGACCCCGTGACGGTCCGTTCCCAGATCGGAATGGTTTTCCAGCGCCCCAACCCGTTTCCCACAATGTCCATCCGGGACAACGTCCTGGCCGGCGTCAAGCTGAACAACAAGAAGATCTCCAAAGGCGAGGCCGATGTCCTGGTGGAGCGCTCGCTCAAGGGCGCCAACCTGTGGAACGAGGTCAAGGACCGGCTGGAGAAGCCCGGCTCCGGCCTCTCCGGCGGCCAGCAGCAGCGGCTCTGCATTGCCCGCGCCATCGCCGTGGAGCCGCAGGTGATCCTGATGGACGAGCCCTGCTCCGCCCTGGACCCGATCTCCACCCTGGCCATTGAAGACCTCATCAATGAGCTGAAGGACCAGTACACCGTAGTGATCGTGACCCACAACATGCAGCAGGCTGCCCGCGTCTCGGACAAGACGGCCTTCTTCAACATTGCGGGCACGGGCAAGCCGGGCAAGCTGATCGAGTACGGTGACACGCACACGATCTTCAGCAACCCGGTGCAGAAAGCCACCGAGGACTACGTCTCCGGACGATTCGGATAAACGGCTGATCCGGCCCTGTTGGCGAACCCCGACAGCATTTAGTACGCTGAACTAGATACTTTTTAGACTAGTAGTAAGCCAGCTTAGGAGTTTTGCCATGACGCAGACGGCCAGCAATCCCGGCCCCCAGCTTACGGTTTCCGTGCCGGCTGCGGGCACACTGGCGCAGCCCGCCGCGCACGTGCAGGACTTTGACGCGGCCGCCGGGCTCGCGGCCACCCTTGGCGGTGGGCCGCTGGTCCCGCAAATTGACCCGGAGGCCCTGGTGGCTGCGGGAGACCCGGAGGACGTGCTCGCGGAGGTGTGGCGGACCAGTTCCTACCTTGAAAGCAAGCAGTGGGAGCTGGACAGTGCTTTGGACGCGCTGAGCCAGGCGGTCCAGAAGGCGTCCTCTGCGGGCGTCAGCCGGGATGAGCTCTGCACGGCCGCGAACCTGTCTGCCGATGAGCTGGCCGCGATCCTGCCGGCCCCGGACGCAACTCCAGCTGTCATCCAGGACCACGCCTTCGGTCCCTGGCTATCCCGCCAGCGGTGACAGCGCCAGCGCCAGTACGAAGGCCAGGGCGCAGGTGGCCACCGGCGTCAGGACCCAAAGCCAGAGGATCCTGATGACCAGCTTCCGGTTGGTCACTGAGAAATGCTGGTTTTCGCCCGCACCCAGGGTGCCGGCCGTGACGGTGTGGGTGGTGGACAACGGCCAGTGCAGCCCGATGGCACCCACAAACAGCATCAGGGCGCTGAAGGTCTGGGCCACGGAGCCGCGGAGGGGATCGATCCGGGTGATCTTGTAACCGATGGTGTACGAGATCCGCCACCCCCCGAACAGTGTGCCGGCGGTCATCATGACCGCGGACAACAACGCCACCCAGGTGGGGATCCCGCCGTCGGCATACCCTGCCGCGAGCAGCGCCAGCAACAGCACGGCACTGACCCGCTGCCCGTCCTGCAGGCCGTGGCCGAAAGCCACCGCGCCGGCAGCGATGGCCTGGCCCCTGCGGAACCGCTGGTTCACCACATTGGGTTGGGTGTAGCGCGCACCCCAGGTGGCCGGATAGACCAGCAGGAAGGATCCGCTGTAGGCCACGAGCGGGGAAAGTACCAGCGGCAGGACCACCTGGAACAGCAGGGACTGGTCCACGCCCGCCACCCCCGGGCCTCCGACCGCAAGGCTGGCCAGCCCGGCCCCGGCGAGTCCCCCCACCAAGGCATGGGTGGAGGAGGCGGGGATGCCGCGGCGCCACATCAGCAGGCCCCAGGCGCAGGCGCTGGCCAGGCCGGCCACCAGGATGGCGAGGCCGCCCGGCCCGGCCGGAAGGTTGATCCAGGTCCGGCTGGCGGCGACGGCGAGCATCGCGCTCAGCAGGGCGCCCACGAAGTTGAAGAACGCGGCCAGCAGCACTGCCACGCTGGGCGTGAGGGCGCGGTTCCGCACCGCAAGGGCCACCGAGGTGGATGCGTCACGGAAGCCGTTCAGAAAGGCAAACGCTGCGGCCAGCAGGACCACCGCAGCGAAGATGGCTGCCGCCACGTCAGGATTCCTTGACGATGATGCTGCCTACCTGGGTAGCCACCCGCCGCATGTCCTTGGTGACCTCCACCAGTTGGTTGGCGATGTCCCGGTTGCGTGAGTACTGCGCCCACTTCATGTCGGCGATCATGTCGGCAACCCACACCCGGTGGGTGCGCTCGGCGCGTTTGGCAAGGCGCAGGATCTCGATCCAGTAATCCTCGAGGTCATCCAGGTCGTTGAGCCGGCGCATGGCATCAACTGTCAGCTCCGCCTGCCGGCTGATGATCTCCAGCTGGTCGGCCGCCCGCTTGGGCAGGCGGTCCAGCTTGTACAGGGCCACCAGTTCCGCCGCCGCGTCCATCTTCTCCATGGCCTCGTTGAGGTAGCGGGACAGGGCGTACATGTCTTCGCGGGGGAGGGGGTTCACGAAGCTGGTGCGCATGTGGGTCAGGAGTGCGAAATGCAGTTCGGCGGACTTGGCATCGAGGTTGTGCATGTCCTCGACGAGCTTGCCGTGTTCGTTTGCGGGTACGCCAAGGATTTCGGCCAGGGTTGCACTGGCCAGCACGATCTGTTGTGCCATCTGCGAAAGGAGGTTCAGCCCTGCGGGCTCCTGGGGAAAAAGGCGCAGCTTCACGTGTTTACCGGTCTCCGGGGACTGTTCAAGGCGGGCGTTGCTGCCGTGTGACTTGACGCCGACGAGCAACTGTCGCCTACTCTACCGGCCCGTAAGAGTGTGGCTTGAACTGGCCGCCGGGAAGAGGGCAGAAAAATGGTGCCGAACCGGATACGCCTCTCGGCGGTAGGCCGCTCTAGGCGGCTAATTGTTGAAGCCCGGGGGTTTCGCGGCTCGGCACCGGTTTCAGTCTTCTACTTCGCCCCGCTCAAGTCAATCTTGACAGCGGGCGCCCGGCTGGTCAGCAAAACGGCGCGGCAGCGGTCAATCGAGTTCGCCCAGGCGCCACGCGTTGGCGGCGTGTTCCAGGTCTTCGGCGGTCTTGACCAGCTGGTGGGAATTGCGGGTCAGCTTGCTGGCGTGGGCTTCGTTGGCGTGCTCGGCGCCGTCCGCGAGCGTCGCCTGGCCGAGCGCCACCACCCGGCAGAAGGCGGCCGAACGTTCCAGCGCGACGTCGAAATCGCCGTCGAACGCGCCCGAGAGGATGGCGTCTGCCATGGTTCGCATTTCATCCGCGCCCGGCGGCTCGGCGGCCCCGGCCACCACGTTGGACACCTGGGCGGTGTCCCGGCCGGCGCGGAAGTAGACCGAGATCCGCTCGGGGTCACGGACCGTGGCGGCGCGGAGGGCGTAGAGCCGCCAGAGCGCACCGGGCAGGGAACGGGCCGGGCTTTCAGCCCACATCTCGGCGATGGCATCCAGGCCCTGCTCGTCGGCGAGCTTCACCAGGCGTTCGGTGATGACGGGATCGTCGCTGTCCCGGCCATGGCGGACCAGCGCCTGCGCGGCAAGGTGGGCGGCCTCCGAGACGCGGGCGGGATCGGCGCCGCCGGCGAACGGCTCGAAATCCATCGGGGCGAACGGCTTCGGCTTGTGGTGCCGGTTGCTGCCGCCGTAGGGGCTGGTTCCTGCTTGCTCGCTCATGCCCCCACGCTACTCCTGTGCCACGGTGTAAATCGAGCATGGGCGGCGCCTGCCAGGGGTGCCTGGACCGGGCCTTGGGTGGGCCGGGAAAGCGGCCGACGGCGGCGGCCGGGCCGTGTGCGAAGACGCCGGAACCATGGGTTAGAGTATTAACGTCCAGAAATGGATTGGGCCGGACGGAACGACACAGCGTGTCTGACCGGCCGGCAGGGGCCTTTAGCTCAGTTGGTAGAGCATCGGACTTTTAATCCGTGGGTCGTGGGTTCGAGCCCCACAGGGCCCACCCATACTTCACCCGGCGCGCTTTGCGCCGGTATTCCGACGGACCACTTCGGCGTCCGGACCGCGGAGTCATCGTGACGGACTGCAAGTGCGTCACGATTGTATCGGCGGCACCATTTTGCCAACCGGGCGGGGAGCTGCCGCCAATCGGGCAGCAGGCACAATAGGCACATGGCAAAAACCAGCAAGGGCCGGATGCCGCGCCTGGAAGACGTGGCTGAGCGGGCCGGCGTCTCCCACCAGACAGTGTCCAGGGTGGTCAACAACCATCCCAATGTCAGCAAGGCGACCCGTGAAAAGGTGGAGGCGGCCATCGCCGAACTGGGGTACCGGCGCAACACCGCGGCGCGCAGCCTGGTCACCCGGCGCTCGCAGACCATTGGCGTCCTGGCAAGCGAGCTCTCCCAGTATGGTCCCGCCAACACGCTCCTTGGCGTGGAACAGGCCGCCCGCGAAGCCGGCTACTTCGTCAGCATCGCGGCCTTGCGTGAGGTGGGCCCGGATTCCATTGCCAACGCGGTGAGCCATTTCATGGACCAGGCAGTAGACGGCATTGCTGTGCTGGTGCCACACTCGGACACCCTCGCCGTGCTGGAGCAGATGGACCTTCCGGTTCCCGTGGTGGCAGTCGGATCCGCCGGAAGCGACTCCGTCAGCGGAGCCATGGTGGACCAGCGCGCCGGGGCCACCCTCGCCGTCGAACACCTCATCAAGGAAGGCCACCTGAAGATCGGACATGTCGCGGGTCCGCCCGACTGGACGGACGCCGTTCAGCGCGCCGAGGGGTGGCGGGCTTCGCTTCGGGCGGCCGGACTGGACGAGTCCCTGCTGGTGGAAGGGGACTGGAGCGCGGGAAGCGGCTATGCAATCGGCCGCCGGCTGGCGAAGGGATTGACAGCCACGGCCATCTTCGTGGGCAACGACCAGATGGCCCTGGGCCTCCTGCGCGCCTTCACGGAAGCGGGGATCAAAGTGCCCGACGACGTCTCCTTGGTGGGCTTTGACGACCAGCCGGAAGCGGGCTACTTCACCCCGCCGCTGACCACCGTCCGGCAGGACTTCGAGGAGCTCGGGCGGCGCTGCATGGACATCATGCTCAAAGAGATCGAGTCGGGCGCGGCCGTGAGCTCCACCGTGGTCCCGCCCGGACTGGTGCTCCGTGCCAGCACCGCAGCGCCGGCGTAGCAACCGCCCCTGACGTGGGCCTTCCAGGGCTCGGCGCACAGCTCCCCGGGAACGGTCAGTGGCCGAAGTGGGGCGGCGGGGCTCCTTCCGGAAGCCGTTCCAGGATGCCTTCTGCCACCTTGCGGACCTTGACGTTCCGGTGGCTCGACGCCTTGGCGAGGATGGCGAACGCGTCCTCGTAGGAACACCTGTTCTGGGCCATGATCACGCCGCACGCAACATTGATGGACGTCCTGCTGTCCAAGGCCGACTGGAGGTCGGCTGCGAGGGCGCGGGCGGTATGGAGGTCGATGGCCATGCGGAGGCTCCTGCCCGCCAGGGCAGCGAAGCCGCGGGCCTCGGCGATGACCTGGAGCGGGAAGGCTTTCGCGTCCAGCGCGAAGAAAACGAGGGCCGCTGCCATCCGGCCGGGGTCGCCGTCGCCAGGAGAAGTTTCCGTCGCCGGAAGCCCGGGGTCCAGCTGGAGCCGTACCGCCAGCGCGCTGCCGAATCCGGCGGACTGCAACTGGCCGGAGTACCGGCGCCAGCGGAAGTCCCCGTTCCGTTGAAGCACCGCTACCGGATGGCCGCCGGCGAGGACATCGGTCACCGGCCCCTCCGACGCCTCGCGTTCCCACCGGAGCAGGCGGAGCACTTCATCGGTGGTGCCCGACAGTGCCGGACTCCGCCTGGGCTGGTGCAGCACCAGGCCGCAGCCGACCTCAATCCCCGCGGTCTTCGCGACGTGCCCGGCGGACGCAGCCGCCAACAGGTCCAGGGAGTCGGCGAGGGTTTGGGTGCCGTTGACGACGTCCAGTAAGAAGGCCGGATTGCGGCGGCCTTCGGGTCGCGGGTTGGCAGGCGCAGCAATGGCAGTGCTGCCCCTGCGGGAGGCCGCTGGCGATGGAGGGCCGGCGACGGCTGGGGGAGAGCCCTTGGTCTCAAAGGGCTCCTCGTCGCCGGCCCCGCTTAGTACCCGGGCCCTGTGGGCCGGGAAACCAGTGCCTGCGTGTGGTGCATTCATTACCAGTCCCACACCCCCCTAACGAGCCAGGTACCGGGAGACGGAACCGGTATTGCCTCTGGGAAAAACCTAGTGGCCAGGCAGCCTCCGGTGAATGCGTAGTTGATACCTGTCTTTGGGATTGGGTAGTACTTGGAATGCTGCTGCCGCGGCCCCTTCCGGGCATTGCCGCAGGTGGGGGACTGCCCCACCAGGCCTTCCCGGGGATCCGGGTAAAACACAGCGGAGGCGGCCATCCCTTGACTGGCCCGGCAGAACCGCAAACAATACTTCTATAACGTTGTAAAAATCTGAGACAAGGATGTTTTCGTGACCCCAGCAGAATCCGCCCCGGCGACGATCACCATCGATCCCGCCTTCACCGTGGGCCCCGTCCGGCGGCGCACCTTCGGCGCCTTCGTTGAGCACCTCGGGCGCTGTGTGTACACCGGGATCTTCGAGCCGGACCACCCCGACGCCGACGAGGACGGCTTCCGCAAGGACGTGCTTGAGCTGACCCGCGAACTGGGGGTTTCCACGGTGCGGTATCCCGGTGGCAACTTCGTCTCCGGATACCGCTGGGAGGACGGCGTGGGACCGGTGGACCAGCGGCCCGTCCGGCTGGACCTGGCCTGGCACTCCACCGACCCCAACTCCGTGGGCGTGGACGAGTTCGCCAAATGGTCCGCCAAGGCCGGAGTGGAACCCATGATGGCCGTCAACCTGGGCACCCGCGGCGTCCAGGAAGCCCTTGACCTGCTGGAGTACTGCAACATCGACGGCGGCACCGCGCTCTCCGAGCAGCGCCGGGCCAACGGTGCCGCCAACGGCTACGGCATCAGGATGTGGTGCCTGGGCAACGAAATGGACGGGCCCTGGCAGATCGGGCACAAGAACGCCCAGGAGTACGGCAGGCTGGCCGCGGACACCGCCCGCGGAATGCGCATGATCGATCCAGGCCTGGAACTCGTGGCCTGCGGCAGCTCCGGCCCCACCATGCCCACGTTCGGCGAGTGGGAGCGCGTTGTCCTGACCGAAACCTACGACGTGGTGGACCTGGTCTCCGCGCACCAGTACTTCGAAGACTCCGGCGACCTCCAGGAACACCTCGCCGCCGGGCACAAGATGGACGCCTTCATCCGAGACATCGCCAGCCACATCGACCACGTAAAGTCCGTCAGGAAATCCACCAAACAGGTCAACATTTCCTTCGATGAGTGGAACGTCTGGCACATGAGCCGCGGCGAATCCAAAGTCCCCAGCGGCAATGACTGGCCGGTGGCCCCGGTCCTGCTGGAGGACACCTACACGGTGGCCGACGCCGTGGTGGTGGGGGACCTCCTGGTCACGCTGCTCCGGAACACGGACCGCGTCCACTCGGCAAGCCTGGCGCAACTGGTGAACGTCATCGCCCCCATCATGACCGAACCCGGCGGCCGCGCCTGGAAGCAGACCACCTTCCACCCGTTCGCCCTGACCTCCCGGCATGCGTCCGGCACCGTCCTTCAGCTCGCCGTCGAATCCCCCCTGCTCAGCGGCGGTACGACGGCCGACTTCGCAGCCCTGTCCGCCGTCGCCACCTATGACGCCGCCAAGGGCGAGGCGGTGGTGTTCGCCGTCAACCGCTCGGCCGCCGCGGCACTCAGCCTTGACGCCGCCGTCGCCGGCCTGGGCAACGTCAGGGTCATCGAGGCGCTGACCTACTCCAACAAGGACCCCTACTGGCAGGCCACGGCCGAAGATTCCAGCTCCGTCCTGCCGACAGAGAACGTCACGGCCAAAGCCGACGGCGGACACCTTACGGCCGAGCTCCCGGCCGTGTCCTGGTCCATGATCCGGCTCGCCGTGGAGGGCTGACCGGGCCGCGCGCCAAGGCGGAGGCGTCCTTGTGACGACGACGGCCCGCAGGTGGGAGGATGGACGGCATGGAACTGCACATCACGGGCGATCCCGCCGCGGACAAGTTGTTGAGTGAGGACGCCTTCGCGCTGCTGACCGGCATGCTGCTGGACCAGCAGGTCACCATGGAATCGGCCTTCGCCGGACCGGAAAAGATCAGGACCCGGGTGGGCGCCCTGACGCCCGAGGCCATCGCCGGGCACGATCCCGCGGAGTTCGTGGAAATCTTCAAGGAACGGCCCGCCGTCCACCGCTTCCCCGGATCCATGGCCGGCAGGGTGCAGGCGCTCGCCGAAGCTGTCCGGGACGACTGGGACGGCGACGCCGCAGCCATCTGGACCAAGGGCTCACCCGACGGTGCAGAGGTGCTGAAACGGCTCAAGGCACTGCCCGGCTTCGGCGAGCAAAAAGCAAAGATCTTCCTGGCCCTGTTGGGCAAGCAGCGGGGCCTTGACGCGCCCGGGTGGCGGGAAGCGGCCGGCCACTACGGGGACGAGGGCTCCTACCTGTCCGTGGCGGACATCGTGGACCCGGAATCCCTGGCCAAGGTGCGGGCCAGCAAGCAGGCGGCCAAAGCGGCGGCGAAGGCAGGAAAAGAACGTTAATGGCAGTCACCATGAACGACGTCGCCCGTGCGGCCGGCGTTTCGCTCAAAACGGTCTCGAACGTCCTGAACGACTACGAGTTCATCCGCCCGGCCACCAAGCAGCGTGTGCAGGACGCCATTGCCGAGCTCGGATATGAGGCCAACCTCACCGCCCGCAGCCTGCGCTCGGGCAAGACGTCCATGCTGGGCCTGGTGTTCTCCGACCTCTCAGCCCCCTATTACGCGGAGCTGGCGTCCAGGCTGATGAAGGCCGCATCACGCCACGGCTACCGGGTGCTGGTGGAACAGTCCGGCGCTGACGCGTCCGTTGAACTCAGTGCCCTGCACGGGACGTTCCGGCAGCTCACCGACGGGCTGCTCTTTACGCCGCTGGTGCTGGACGCTGGCGCCATCGCCGCCCGCGCCGGCACCAAACCCTTGGTGATGCTCGGCGAGCACATCATGGACCCCCGCTTCGACCTGGTCACCATGAAGAACGAGGAAGCCGCTGCTGCACTGACCACGCACCTGCTGCAGGCCGGCCGCCGTCGTATTGCAGTGATCGGCGCCCACCCCGGGGAGTCCACCGGGACCGCGGGACTGCGCATGAACGGGTACCGGAAGGCGCTGGAACAGGCGGGCGTCCCGTTCGACGCCGACCTTGTGGCCCCCGCTGAATGGCGCCGCGACACAGGTGCCGCCGCCGTGGCCGGCCTGATGGCATCGGGCGTTCAGTTCGACGCCGTCTTCGGCCTGAACGACGTCCTGGCCCTGGGCGCCATGCACGAACTGTTGATCAGGGGCGTCAACGTGCCGGCGGACGTGGCGGTCGCAGGCTTCGACGACATTGACGAGGCCCGCTTCGCGTCCCCGTCCCTGACCACCATCTCCCCGGGCATGGACGAGATCGCGGAGCGTTCGATCAGCCTGCTGCTGGACCGCATCGGCGGGCGCGAAACGTCGGGGCAGGGCGTGCACGTGGAATCGGGATTCGAACTGAAGATCCGGGAATCCGCGCCTTAGGTTCCGTCCGGATGATGGACCTTAAACCTGGCGGAAACCTGACCGGCTTAGGCTGGCAGCACGCCCCAGGCCGTCGAAGGGAACCCCATGCATCTGATGCCGCGTGAGCAGGAAAAGCTCCTGATCGTGGTGGCCGCCGACCTCGCCCGCCGCCGCCAGGGGCGCGGACTCAAGCTCAACTACCCCGAAGCCGTGGCCATCATCAGCTACGAACTGATCGAAGGTGCCCGGGACGGCAGGACCGTGGCCGACCTCATGAGCTACGGCACCACGCTGCTGGGCCGTGACGACGTCATGGAAGGGGTGCCGGAGATGATCCATGACGTGCAGATCGAGGCCACCTTCCCTGACGGCACCAAGCTGGTCACCGTCCACAACCCGATCCGCTAAGGAGCGCCGCAATGATTCCAGGCGAGTACATCCTCCGGCCTGAACCCGTGACGGCGAACCCCGGCCGCGAGGCCATCGACGTTGCGGTGACCAACACCGGCGACCGGCCCGTCCAGGTGGGGTCCCACTTCCACTTCGCCGAGGCCAACGCCGCCCTGTCCTTTGACCGGGAGGCGGCCTACGGCCGGCGCCTGGACATTCCGGCCGGAACGGCCGCCCGGTTCGAGCCCGGCGACTCCCGCAGCGTGCGGCTGATCGAACTGGCCGGCGCACGCGAGGTGTACGGGCTCAGCAACGCCGTCAACGGAAAGCTCGCCGGCGGCACCCGCCTTGAAGGGGGCGCCAAGTGAGCTTCGAGATTCCACGCCGGCAATACGCGGACCTCTACGGCCCCACCGCAGGGGACAGGATCCGCCTGGCGGACACCGACCTGTTCCTCGAGATCGAAAAAGACCACACCGAGTACGGGGAAGAAGTGGTGTTCGGTGGGGGCAAGGTGATCCGCGACGGCATGGGCCAGAACGGCCAGGCCACCCGGGACCAGGACATCCCCGACACCGTTATCACCAACGCCGTCATCCTTGACTACACCGGCATCTACAAAGCCGACATCGCGCTCAAGGACGGCCACATCTTCCGCATCGGCAAGGCGGGCAACCCGCAGATCACCGACGGCGTGGACATCGTGATCGGCGCCAGCACCGAGATCATCGCCGGCGAACGGAAGATCCTCACCGCCGGCGGCATCGACACCCACATCCACTTCATCTCCCCGGACCAGGTGCCCACCGCCCTGGCCAGCGGCGTGACCACCATGATCGGCGGCGGCACCGGCCCGGCCGAAGGCACCAAGGCCACCACCGTGACCCCCGGAAAGTGGCACATCCAGCGGACGCTGCAGGCAGCCGAAGGGTTGCCCATGAACATCGGCCTGTTCGGCAAAGGCCACGCGTCCGCCGTCGAACCCCTCGCCGAGCAGATCCGCGCCGGCGCCATCGGCCTGAAAGTCCACGAGGACTGGGGAGCCACCACCTCCTCGATCGACACCTCCCTTACGGTCGCCGACGAATACGACGTCCAGGTGGCCATCCACACCGACACCCTGAACGAGTGCGGCTTCGTGGAGGACACCATCCGTGCCATCAACGGCCGGGTGATCCACACCTTCCACACCGAAGGCGCCGGCGGCGGACACGCACCGGACATCATCAAGATCGCCGGCATGCCCAACGTCCTGCCCGCCTCCACCAACCCCACCCTGCCCTACACCCGCAACACCATCGAAGAACACCTGGACATGCTCATGGTGTGCCACCACCTCAACCCGGACATCCCCGAGGACGTGGCCTTCGCGGACTCCCGCATCCGCGCCGAGACCATCGCCGCCGAGGACGTCCTGCAGGACCTGGGCATTTTCTCCATCACCTCCTCCGATTCCCAGGCCATGGGCCGGGTGGGCGAGGTCATCACCCGCACCTGGCAGGTGGCGGACAAGATGAAGAAGCAGCGCGGAGCCCTGGACGAGGGCGACGGCGGGACCGGCCCGGGCAGCCACGGCTCGCCAGGCAGCGACAACTTCCGGCTCAAGCGCTACGTGGCCAAGTACACCATCAACCCGGCCATCGCGCAGGGCATCGCGGACTCGGTGGGCTCCGTGGAGGTGGGCAAGTTCGCCGACCTGGTGCTCTGGGACCCGGCCTTCTTCGGGGTCAAACCTGAACTGGTGCTCAAGGGCGGCCAGATTGCCTACGCCCTGATGGGGGACGCCAACGGGTCCATTCCCACGCCACAGCCACGCACCATGCGGCCCATGTTCGCCACATTCGGCAAGGCCATGCAACAGTCCTCCATCACCTTCCTGTCCCAGGCCGCCATCGACGCCGGCGTGCCCGGGGAACTGGGACTGGAAAAAGTCATCCGGCCCGTCTCCGGCATCCGCAACCTCACCAAAGCCGACCTCAAATACAACGACGCAACCCCGGACATCCAGGTGGACCCGGAAACCTACCAGGTGACGGTCGACGGCGAGGACGTCACCTGCGAACCGTCCAACGTCCTGCCCATGGCGCAGCGCTACTTCCTGTTCTAGAGCCCCGGAGAAACCCCATGATCATCGACAAAGTCCTCGGCAACCTGCACGAACTGCCGGACCCCGGAGCGTACGACGGACTGCACCAGGAAAAGGTGGTCCTGCCCAGCGCCCAACTGGTCAAACGCATCCAGCGCGCCACCACGGACCACGGCAAGGAGATCGGCATCCGCCTGCCCGCCGGGTCCGGTGACCTGCGCGATGGCGACATCCTCCACGTGGAAGATTCCAACATGATCGTGGTCTCGGTCCTGCCCACCGACGTCCTGGTCATCGCACCCCGCACCATCCACGAAATGGGCGTCACCGCACACTCCCTCGGCAACCGGCACCTCCAGGCACAGTTCTTCGACGCGGCCTCCGAATACGGGGCCGACGTCATGGTGTGCGCCTACGACCACACCGTCGAGGACTACCTCCGCCACAACTCCGTGCCCTACACCCGCCAGGAACGCGTCATGCCTGTGCCTTTCCGCCATGCTGAACACTCGCACTAGGTCCTGCGTCGCGCTGCGCGCTCCAATGCCGCTGGGGGCTTGGGACGCCGCGAGGGATATGGGGCCGTGCCCGCTCCGCGGTGCCCGCCACGCCGCGGCCCCATATCCCTCGCGCCGCTTGCTTGTCTCACCTTTGGCGGCGGTTTAGTGAGCGGGTATCAGCTTGCTCTTCAGCAATTGGTGGACTCTGCGCTTCCTACGGGAGCTTTTGCCCACTCGCTTGGGTTCGAGACCTATGTCGACGCCGGGGTGGTCGCTGATGAGGCTTCTTTTGGGGTGTGGCTCGGTGCTTTTGTGTCGCAGCAGCTGACTTACTCGGATGGGCTTGCTGTTCGGTTCCTTTATGAGGGGGCTGATGTGGGGGAGGTGGATACTCTTCTTTCCGCTTCCCTCCTGCCGCGGCAGGTCCGGGAGGCGAGCTGCAAAATGGGGCTTCGGTTACTGGAAATCGGTGCTGAAGTGTTTCCCTCACCTGCGCTCGACCTGTACCGGGGCCTGGTGGCCAGCGGCCGGGCCGCCGGGCACCAGCCGCTGGCGTTCGCCGTCGTCGCCCGTTCCCTGAACGTTCCCCTACCCGAGGCGCTCGCCGCCTACCTCTTTGCCACTGTGACATCCCTGACGCAGAACGCGGTGCGCGCCATTCCGCTGGGCCAGAACGCCGGGCAGCGGGTGCTGCGGGCAGCGCACGACGACGTCGCTGCCGCCATCGACACGATCGCGCACCTCACACCGGACGACTTCGGGGCCGTCAGCCCCGGGCTGGAAATTTCGCAAATGCGGCACGAACGCCAACGTGCCCGGATGTTCATGAGCTGACCGTGCTTGAAAATACTGTGCTTTTGAGTCAAAGGAGGACACATGTCTGAACCCATCAAGATCGGCATCGGCGGACCCGTCGGAGCAGGCAAGACGCAGCTCGTGGAGCGGCTCACCCGGCACATGAGCGGGGAGATCTCCATGGCCGCCATCACCAACGACATCTACACCATCGAAGACGCCAAAATCCTCGCCGCCAACGGCATCCTCCCCGTGGACCGGATCATCGGCGTCGAAACCGGCGGCTGCCCGCACACCGCCATCCGCGAAGACACCTCCATGAACACCGCGGCCATCGAGGAACTCAAAACCCGCCACCCTGACCTGCAGGTCATCTTCGTCGAATCCGGCGGCGACAACCTTTCCGCCACCTTCAGCCCCGAACTCGTGGACTTCTCCATTTACATCATCGACGTGGCCCAGGGCGAAAAGATCCCCCGCAAAGCCGGCCAGGGCATGATCAAGTCCGACCTCTTCATCATCAACAAAACCGACCTCGCACCCCACGTCGGGGCTGATCTGGCCATCATGGAGCGGGACTCCAAGGAATTCCGAGGCAACAAACCGTTCTGCTTCACCAACCTTAAAACCGACGAGGGCCTGGACAAGGTCATCGACTGGATCCGGCACGACGTCCTGATGCTCGATTTGGCGCAGTAGGCATGGCTACACCGGACCTCCACGAAGGTGACCTATGTGCTGAGGCGGCGAGGCCGGATTTTGGGGCCGCGGCGTGGCGGGCACCGCGAAGCGGGCACGGCCCCAAATCCGGTGAAGCCGCCGGACCCAGCCACGGACAGTCACCGATGGGACGGCTTGAGTTGGGCGTCAGTTTGCGGCACGGCAGGTCGGTTGCCTCGCACCAGTTTCATCAAGGGGCGCTTCGGGTACTCCGTCCTCACTACCTCGATGACTCCGGGCAGGTTTGTTATGTCGTCGTCAATCCTGGTGGGGCCTTTCTGGGGGCTGACCTGTTCTTGGTGGATGTCGAGGTGGGTGACTCTGCTTCCCTGCTCCTCACTACGCAGTCTGCGACCAAGGTTTACCGGACGCCTGGCTCGTTTGCCGAGCAGCGGATGGCCATGCGGTTGGGGGAGGGGGCGCGGCTGGAATTCATGCCGGACCAGCTCATCGCCTACCGGGAGGCCAGCTACCGGCAACAGACCTCCGTGACCCTGCGTCCGTCGTCGAGCCTTGTCATGGCTGAGGTGGTGACTCCCGGCTGGTCGCCGGACGGTTCGGCTTTCCAATACCGGGAAGTGCGGCTGCGCAACGAAATCCGCGTCGAAACCGACGGCGGAACCCACTTGCTGGCCTTGGACAACCTGCTGATCCGGCCGCCACTGTACGACGTCACGGGGCTCGGATTCATGGAAGGCCACAGCCACCTCGGGTCCCTGGTGGTGGTGGATGCGAGGGTGGACCAGGCGCTCGCCGACGAACTGCATGGGCTCACCGCCGGCCGCGACGCGCTGACCGGCATCTCACTGACGCGCCCAGTTGCGGGGACTGCCGGGCTGGTTCTGCGGAGCCTCTCCAACAGCACCGACGAACTGAACCGGCTGCTCCGGTCCTGCACCGACTTCCTGCGCAGTCGCTGGTTCGGCCAAGGCCCGCTGGACCTGAGGAAGCACTGATGACCAGCATCGCCGCGCTCTACCGGGACCGGGACTTCCTGCCGCTCCGGACCCGCGCGCTGTTCACTTTCGGCGCGGTGGCCGCCCTGCACGCCGCCGCCGTCGTCCTCCTGCTCGCCGGCACGGCCGACGGCGGCGGCCAACCGCTGACCTGGGGCCTGTTCCTCACCGCCTACCTGGCCGGTGTGAAGCACAGCTACGACTGGGACCACCTGGCCGCCATCGACAACTCCACCCGCAAATTCGTGGCGCAGCGTCAAGACCCCGTCAGCGTTGGCTTCGCCTTCAGCCTGGGGCACAGCTCCGTGGTGACCCTCGCCGGGGTGCTGGTCATCGCTGGGGCATCCCTGGTGGGCGGACTGATGCAGGACGGTTCGGCCGGCAACCTGGTCCTGGGCCTGATCGGCAGCGGCGTGTCCGGCCTGTTCCTGCTGGCCATGGGACTGTTCAACGGCTCCGCTTTCGTCCGCTCCGCCGGCGCCTACCGCCGCGCCCGCAACGGCGCCGCCGTCGAGCCCCGGGACCTGGAACCGCAGGGCGCGGTGGCGCGGCTGCTGGCGCGGCCGCTGTCCAGGGTGCGTCGGCCGCGGAACATCTACGTGATCGGGTTCCTGTTCGGCCTGGGCTTTGACACTGCCACCACTATCGGGCTGCTGATGATGACGACGGCGGCCTCGCTGGCCGGGGTGCCGCCGTTCGCCTTGCTTGCGCTGCCGGTCGCCTTCGCCGCCGCGATGACCCTCTGCGACTCGGTGAACGGTATGGCCATGCTGCGGATGTACCGCTCCGCGCTGGACGCCCCCCGGCGGAAGCTCGGTTTCAACGCCTTGGTTACGGGCATCTCGGCGGTGTCCGCCCTGTTCATTGCCGTGATCACGCTGGGCGGCTTCCTGCATGCCGCGTTGTCCCTTGACGACCCCGTGACGGAGTGGCTCGGATCGGTCGACCTGGGCGACGCCGGCCTGCTGCTGGTGGCCTTGCTGCTGGCCGTCTGGGCCGGCGCGGCGCTGAAGGGCAAGGCGTTCCGAACCCAGTGACGGGGCGCGGTACCGCCGGCACCGCGCCCCGCCAGGTCCGGACCTTACCGGACGGAATCAGCTTGGTCAGCCGAAATCGGCCACGTAGCTGGGAACACCCACGGCGTTGGTTGAGACCGGCGCTCCCGTGTCGTTGACCACGTGATCCAGCGTGCCTGCGCCGAGGTTCACCGTCAAAAGGCTGTGCAGCTTCACGCCGGGCGTTGCCGGCACCTCAAAGCCACGGGTGGCGTGGATGGTGGGATCCACGTTGGTGTACACATAGCTGCCGCCGCCCCAGAGCTCGTGGGTCCTGACGGTGTCTGCCACCTTGTAGCCTGCCCAGCCCAGGACCCCTTCGTGCTGCCACGCGGCCTGGTTGGGGGCGTCGTAGGGCAGCTCGTTCTGGAAGAAGACCGTCCTGCCGCCTTCTCCATTCCAGATGACGTTGTACTGCTGGTAGTGCTCCACGAACAGGCCCGTGGCGGTGACGTTGTTGCCGTTGACGATCACGCCGTTCGCGCCGGTGTTGGTGGTCCAGCCGACGCCGTTCCCGTGGTCGGCTCGCCAGGCCCAGATGTGGTCCAAAAGGACGTTGTCGCTGTTGACTTCCAGGCTGACCGAGGCTTTGCCGCCATGCGGCCCGCCGACCCGGAAGAACACATCATGGAGCGTGGTGGGGTTTGCCGGGTCAGTGTGCACGGATGAGTTGGACGGCCCGCTCCCATTGCCCTTGCCGATGCGCATCAGGGCAGGCGAATTCACCTCGCCGGCGTCCACCGTGACGGCGGCGATGTCCACGCCGGGCACATCTGCCACCGTCAGGGGAACTGAGCCGTTGACGGCCGAAAGCGTTGCCATCCCGAGTCCCAGGACCACGGTTCCGGCCCGCTTGACCTCGATGCTCCGGTCAACGTCGTACACCCCGGGGGTCAGGAGCAGGTTTTTTCCGCGGGCCAGTTGGGCGTTGATGGCCTGCGCTGAATCGGCGGGCGTCGCGACGTAGAAGTCTGCCAGGGGGATGCTGCGGCCGGCTGTCGGGCCGTTCTCCCAGGTGGTCCCGGCCGAATCGCGCCGGACGTCGGGTACGAAGACGCTGTACTGGCTGGCCGGATCCACGGTCAGGTATGGCTTCTCGCGGCTGACCGTGGTGCTGTCCAGGGTGGTGTAGGGCGGGTTCGGAAAGGAATCGGCCGGTGCGCCGTTGACGCCTGAGAACACTTGGTTCCAGACTCCGTTGGACCAGCTCCCGATGCTGCTGTTGCGGACCAGGTACTGCTGCTGGGAGCCGTTGATGACGGTGCCCGTCTTTGAATCAGCGATGAAACCACCGCTGGCGTACTGCGGACCGGCCGTGCAGTAGTCCATCAGGGAGAGGTTGCCGCCGGTGACGTTGACCCGGCGCATGGGGGAGGCCTGGGAGGCAGCCCAGAAGTTGGCGGAACTCCGGCAGCCCTCGAGGCCCGTGACATTGATGGTGAGGTTGGACAAGGAGCGCCAGAAGTTGTCGAGCGCGATGCAGTTGTCAGCGGCCAGGCACCGGTTGTAGACGTCGACGTGCCCGTTGATGGTGACGTCGGTGGGGGCAGCGCCCAGGCCCGCAACCTCGGTGGAGTACCCCACCTGGATGATCAGCGGCTCTTGGGGCGTGCCATAGGTGCCGGGCTTGAACAGCAGGGAGTAGCGCTTGGTCCCCATTTCGTCGTCCACTTGTTGCGCCGCAATGGAATCCACCGTGGCCTTGATCCGGGCCACCGGCATGCTGGGATCGAACACGTAGGTGTTTGGTCCGAAGGGATTTCCTGCGGCCGGGGCCGGGGCCGGGGCCGGAGCCGGGGCTGCGGGCGGTGGCGACGCCGGGGCCTGGCCTGCCGGGCCCACGGCCGGTGCTGCGGCCTGCGCGGGAACTGCCCCGCCGGCGGCGAAGATCCCCATGAGCAAGGCGGTGACGGCGGCAATCGTTCCGGCCCGATGCAGGCGCTGTGACGGTATGGGGTGGGGTGTATCAGGGCGTGGGGCTAGCGGCATTGCTGGTCCTGTCAGTGATGGGGCTGGACGGCCATGGCGGCTGCCGGTGGCAGCCGGGGCCGGGTGGTGGGAGCGCTCCCGTCGGGGAAGCGTAGCATTGCCTTTTTGCCCCGGCAAGGCTTTGCGGGAGCGCTCCCACAAACCCTGGGTGTCGTATTGTCGGTGTAATGAACGCAAACTCCAGCCGCCCGGGCACGCCACGGGCGGGGCGGCCCAGTCCCACGCTGGAGGACCTGGCGTCGGCCGCCGGGGTGTCCCGTTCCACCGCATCGCGCGCCATCAATGGCGGGTCCAAGGTGAGTGCGCAGGCCCAGGCCGCGGTCGAAGCCGCGATCGTGGCGTTGGGCTACACGCCGAACCGTGCTGCACGAAGCCTGGTCACCCGGCGCGCGGGTTCGGTGGCGCTGGTCATCCCTGAACCTGACGCCCGGGTCATGATGGACCCCTACTTCGCCGCCGTGATCACCGGAGTCAACGAAGCACTCCGCGACACCGACCTGCAGCTGGTGCTGCTGATGTCCCGGGCCGGGGACGACTCCGCCCGGACCCTCCGCTACCTGCGCGGCGGGCATGTGGACGGTGCCATCGTGGTGTCCCATCACCGAACGGACGATTGGGTGGAAACCTTGGGTGCCACGGGGCTGCCCACCGTCTTTATCGGCAGGCCCTGGGACACGGGATCGGGAATTCCCTACGTGGACCTGGACAACTTCGAGGGCGGCCGGCTGGCGGCGCGGCACCTGGCGGCCATGGGCCGCACCACGCTCGCAAGTGTTGCCGGCCCCACCGACATGACGGCCGCCGTCGACCGCCTTGAAGGCTGGCTCCAAGGACTCAGGGAAGCGGGCCTGCAGCCCGGGCCCGTCATCCACGGGGACTTTACGACGACGGGAGGCGCCGCCGCGGCGGAGCGCCTGCTGGCCCAGGCGCCCGGGGTGGACGGGGTTTTCGCCGCCTCAGACCTCATGGCGCTCGGCGTCGTGGATACCCTTCGGGGCATGGGTCGGCGCGTACCGGAGGATGTGGCGGTGGTTGGCTTCGACAACCACGCCATCCAGGCATCAAACGGCCTGGGACTCACCACGGTGGCGCACCCCATGGTGGACATGGCGGCTGCGGCAGGACAACTCCTGGTCAGCGCGATCGGAGCCCCCGGGGAGCATGTGGACCCGGTGATCTATCCGGCGGAACTGGTGGTGCGCGCAAGTACGGTTCCATGACCGCTCCGGCCCGCGTCCCTGTAGAGGCCGGGGCCTATGCCGCGATTTTTCCCTTGGCATTGCGGTGCGGCCGGTGCGCGGTGGCGGCCAGGCGCGAGTGCGCCCCGGCCAGGACCTCGCTGCCGTCCGGCACGGTGCTGTCCGTGACCAGGTGGGCGCCGTGCTCCACCAGGACGCCGGAGCCGATCCTGGAATGGCTGCCAATATGGACCCGGTTGCCAATGACCGTGCCGCGGCCGATGCGCACACCGTCGCCGATCACCGTCCGGTCACCGATCCGTGCGTCACGGTCAATCCAGCTGCCGTGCCCGATCCTGCAGCCTGAACCCACCTGCGCGCCGTGTTCCACGTAGCTCATGGGGCCGATCCGGGCGCTGTCAGCCACCTTCGCTCCTGGAGCGATGAGTCCGCCGCCGTTGTCATGGCGGGCATACCGGGTGACTTTTCCGGCGTCGTCCTCAACTGACACAAACTTTGCGGTCATACCGTCCCTCGTTAACGCTGCGGCACTCTACCGCACAGTAGGTTAACGGCCGGGAGCTTTTGAGGATTCCCAAACAGGCCCAGGCGGGGCGGTTTTGGTGCCGCCGCCGGGCATCAGGCCACCAGGTTGGCGGCAGCCGTGTCCATGTGTTCCAGGATGGTCTTCCGGGCCAGCGCGGCATCGCCGGTATCGATGGCGGCCACAATGTCCTTGTGCCGGTCCACGCTCATGTTGCTGACGCCCTTTTCCAGGCCGGCGAACATGATGGACATCCGGATGGAGCCCTCCAGTGACTCCCAGGAGTGGAGGAGCGTTTCGTTGCCCGTGAGCCGGCACAGGGTGCGGTGGAATTCGAGGTCGGATTCGATCCGCTCCTCCAGGCTGCCGCTGGCTGCGGCATCCATCGCGTCGATGGCCTTGTGGAGGGACTCGGTGACCTGCTGCCGGTCGGGCAGCTCGCACAGGGTCCGGGCGGCGAGCGACTCAAGCGCGGCGCGGACGGCGTAGATGTCCCGGATTTCCTTCTCGTCCAGGTGCCGGACCGAGAGCCGGCCGCGGGGGCCTGCGGAAAGCAAGCCCTCCTGTTCCAGCTGGCGGAGCGCCTCCCGCAGCGTGCCGCGGCTGATCTGCAGCATCTCGGACAATTCGGTTTCCACCAAGTGCCGGCCCGGTTCCAGTTCGCCGCTGGTGATGGCCGTCCTCAGTGCCGAGAGCGCCTGCTCGCGCAGGCTTTTCTTTTCCAGTCCCAGCAGCGGGGCGGTCAGTCCGGCCATGGCTTCTGTCCTCAATGTCATAAGTCGACTGTTTACAGTCGGTAGTGGTTTCGATAGTACGGCAGAAAGCACGGCTCCGGCCTCGGACCGGTGCCGTGCTTTCTCCATCGGGGGTGCCTTTAGCCGAGCTCGGCCAGTACCTTGGCCACGATGCGGTCCACGGCCAGGCCGTAGCGATCGTGCAGGGTGGGCAGGGCGCCGGCGTCCAGGAACTGGTCCGGCAATGCCACGGGCACCACGCGCTTGCCCAGGCCGGCGGTGACGACGGCGGAGGCGACGGTTTCGAACAGGCCGCCCACGACGGAGTGGTTTTCCAGGGTGACGGCCAGGCGGTCCGTGTTGATCTCCGCGAGGACGGTTTCGGCGTCGAACGGCTTGATGGTGGGGGTGTGCACGACGGCGACGTCCACGTTGTGTGCCGCGAGGGCCTTGGCGGCCTGGAGGGCACGCATGGTCATCAGCCCCGAGGAGACGAACACGACGTCGTTGCCGCCGCGGAGGACCTTGGCCTTGCCGAGTTCGAAGGTGTAGCCGTACTCGTCGAGGACCGTGGGAACGTTGCCGCGCAGCAGGCGCAGGTAGGTGGGGCCTTCCGACGCTGCCAGCTGCGGCACCGCCTGCTCGATATCCACCGAGTCGCAGGGGTCCACGATGGTCAGATTGGGCATGCCGCGGAAGATTGCCATGTCCTCGGTGGCCTGGTGGCTGGGGCCGTAGCCGGTGGTGAGGCCCGGCAGGCCGCCTACGATGTTGACGTTCAGGTTTGGTTCGGCAGCGTCCAGGCACAGGAAGTCGTAGGCGCGGCGGGCCGCGAACACCGAGTAGGTGGACGCGAACGGCACCAGCCCGGTTTCAGCCAAGCCGGCTGCGGCGCCGAAGAGCAGCTGCTCGGCCATGCCCATCTGGAAGAACCGCTCCGGGAAGGCCTTGGCGAAGATGTGCATGTCCGTGTATTTGCCGAGGTCAGCGGTCAGGCCCACGATCTTGTCGTTCTCCTGCGCAGCCTTGACCAGGGCGTGCCCGAACGGCGCGGAGGAGGTTTTCTGGCCGGGGTCGGCGAAGGAGGCGATCATTGCCGAAGTCTTCAGCTTGGGCTTGGCGTGCGTGGCCGTCGTCGTGGTGGTGCTCATGCTGAAGCCTTTCCTTCATAACCGGCGGTGAGCTGCTCGCGGCACACCTGCCATTCGTCTTCTTCGATGCGCATGAAGTGCGCCTTTTCGCGTTCCTCCAGCAGCGGGACGCCGCGGCCCACCTTGGTGTCGCACAGGATCACGGAGGGACGTCCGACGGCGGCGGCCTGGGCGGCTGCGTTGTCGAAGGCTGCAAGCAGCGCGCCGACGTCGTTCCCGTCCACCCGCTGGGTGTACCAGCCGAACGCTTCCCATTTTTCGGTGACCGGCTCGGTACGGAGCACGGTGTCCGTCTTGCCGTCCGCCTGCAGGGCGTTGATGTCCACCATGGCGGTGAGGTTGCCCAGCTGGTGGTGATGCGCGCCCATGGCGGCCTCCCAGGTGGAGCCCTCGTCCAGTTCCCCGTCGGAGAGGAAGTTGAACACCCGGGCGTTGGAGCACTGGCAGCGCAGGCCCAGGGCCATGCCGACGGCGATGCTCAAGCCGTGGCCCAGGGAGCCGCCTGAGATTTCCATGCCGGGGGTGTAAGTGGACATCCCGGACATCGGCAGCCGCGAATCATCGGAGCCGTAGGTTTCCAGCTCCTCAACCGGGACGATCCCGGCCTCCGCGAGGGCGGCGTAGTGGCCGATCGCGTAGTGGCCGGTGGAGAGGAGGAACCGGTCGCGGGCCTCCCAGTGCGGATCCTCCGCCTTGAACCGCAGCTGGTCCCCGTAGACGGTGGCGAGCATGTCCGCGGCGCCCAGGGCCTGGCCCACGTAGCCCTGGCCCTGGACCTCGCCCATGTTCAGGGCGTGGTGCCGGATGCGGTACGCGGCGGCGCTGATCTTGTCCACCCGTTCCGGGGTCACGCCGGCCTGATGTGTCTGTCGCTGCGGGGCGGCGTCCTGGACGGTATCTGTAGGCATTGCTGGCTCCGTGATTCTCTGGTGCATGGTGGTCATTCAGGCGTTGACCGTGTTGGGGGTGCTTTTGGTGGCTTCGTCAGCGAGCTGCCGTTCCCGCTTGCCCCAGGTTTCCCGGGTGGCGATGGCGGCCCAGAGGCCGATCAGGGCGTAGGCGCCGAAGAGCAGCGCCGGGCCCATCCAGCCGAAGCTGACGAACAGCAGGGTGGTGATGAACGGCGTGAAGCCGGAAACCATGGCGGAGATCTGGTAAGCGAGGCTGGCACCGGAGGCGCGGGTCTTGGCCTGGAAGAGCTCGGGGAACCAGGCGCCCTGGGCGCCGGCCAGGGAGTTCTGGCAGACCGCGTAGGAGATCACGATGGTGAGGATGATGGCGATGAACAGGCCTGTGTTGACCAACAGGAACATCGGGATCGCGAACAGTGCGGCGAAGGCCGTGGACCAGATGTACAGCGGGCGGCGGCCGATGCGGTCCGTCAGCGCAGCCCAGGCCTGGGTGGCGAAGATGCCGATCGCCGAGGCGATGCAGAGCGCGACGAGGGTCTGGGTCTTGTCCGCCAGGTGCTGGCTGTTGAGGTAGGAAATCATGTAGGTGATGGATACGGCGTAGCCGGCGGTCTCGGCGATGCGCAGGCCGATGCCCTTGACGATGTTGCGCCAGTCCGTCTTGAGGACCTCGACGATGGGTGCCTTCACGATGGTGCCGCTGTCCTTGACCTCGTCGAAAACGGGGGACTCGGGAACCTTGGACCGGATCACCAGGCCGACGGCGACCAGCACGATGCTGGCCAGGAACGGGATGCGCCAGGCAAGTTCACCACCGAGGCCGGCGCTCGCGAGGAACGTCAGGTTGGCCAGCAGCAGGCCCACGGGGAAACCGGCCTGGACGATGCCGGTGTACTTGCCCTTGGTCTTCCAGGGGGCATGCTCGTAGCTCATCAGGATGGCGCCGCCCCATTCGGCGCCGAAGGCCAGGCCCTGGACGATGCGGACGAAGACCAGCAGTGCCGGAGCCAGCAGCCCGACGGCGGCGTAGGTGGGGAGCAGGCCGATGGCGAAGGTGGCCAGGCCCATCAGGATCAGCGAGGAGACCAGGACAGGCTTGCGGCCCACCTTGTCGCCGAGGTGGCCGCCGATGATGCCCCCGAGTGGGCGGGCGGCGAAGCCGACGCCCAGGGTGGCGAACGAGGCGAGGGTTCCCGAGACGGGATCGCTGCCGGGGAAGAAGGCGGTGCCGAAGTACAGTGCGGCAGCGGTGCCAAAGCCGATGAAGTCATAGGTTTCAATCACGGCACCCACGCCGGATCCGATGGCAACGCGACGGGCGTCCTTGGTGCCGTGGACCGGACCGCGCATGGTCAGAGCATCTTTGCTCATGGTGGTTCCCTTTCGAAAAGCGGCTGCTGGAGGTCGGCCGCTGTCGACTGTTAACAAATGGTACGTCCCAGTGTGACCTCCATCATGCTGCACTGTCAACAGTCAACTTTTAGGGTTGACTGTTGACAGTTAACTTCGCTACTGTGGTGCCCATCACTACCGCTTGGCACGAACCAAAGGATCAACGATGTTCCATTCCAGACTTGGGTGCTCCTCCATCAGCTTCCGGCACCAGGATCTGGGCAGTGCCCTGCGCACCATGACGGCGCTGGGTTTCGAGGAAATCGACCTCGGTGCCCTGCCCGGCGTGTGCGACCACGTCCCCTACGAGCTGGACGCGGCGGCCGTGGCGGAGGTATCAGCCGAGGTCAACGCCTCCGGACTCCGGGTGCGTTCCGTAAACGGCGACGTCGGGGACCTTAACCGGGTCCTGGACGCCGGCGGCCAGGCGGCGCGGCAACGCCACCTCGACGCCCTGCTCGCCCTGACCGCCGCCGTCGGCGCGAAAGCGCTGGTCCTCCCGTGCGGCGCCCTGGACCACAACCCTGTCCGGAGCGTGGACGAGGACCTGGACCTCGTCGCCGGACAGCTCATCGACGCGGCCGAACGCGCTGCCGGGTTCGGCGTCGAACTCTGGACTGAATCGCTGCACTTCCTGCGGTTCTGCTGGAACCTGGACCGCGCCGGACTGCTCGCGGACCGGCTGGCCGGATCCGGCGTCGGAATCGTCATGGACTTCAGCCACATCGTGGCCTCCGGGGAAGACATCCAGGCGTACCTTGACCGGCACCACGGCCGCATCAGCCACGTCCACCTGCGCGACGCCGTGCCCGGGAACATCAACCTCAGCATCGGCAACGGAGACGCCGACTTCGCCGGAGGCCTGAAGCGTCTCGCGGCCGACGGCTACACCGGCCGCTTCTCGCTCGAGCTCGAAACCCGGGACGTCACCCATGACGAACGCCCGGCCGCCGCCGCCAAAGCGGCAAGCTTCATCACCGACCTCATCTGACCTGAAACAACCAAGGAGCATCACCATGACCACCATCCAGCGCACCGCCGTCCTCACCGGAGCCACTTCGGACCGGGGCATCGGCATCACCACCGCCCGCCGCTACGCCCGTGAAGGCTGGGGCATCGTCATCCTGGACCTCGACGGCGAGAAGTCCGCCAAGGTCGCCGCCGACATCGGCAACGAATTCAATGTCCCCGCGTTCGGCCACGAGATCGACGTCGCCAACGAAGCCTCCGTCACCGCAGCCCAGGCCGCCGTTGCCGCCGAAGTGGCAGCGGGCAACCTGCCGCCGGTGGGTGCCCTGGCCAACATCGCCGGCATCACCTCCCCGATTCCGTTCCTGGAGACCACCCTGGAGCTGTGGCACAAGGTCATGGACGTCAATGCCACCGGCACCTACCTCGTGACCAAGGCCTTCCTGCCCGGCATGATCGACAACGGCTGGGGCCGGATCGTGAACATGTCCTCCGTCTCGGCCCAGCGCGGCGGCGGCGTCTTCGGCAAGGTTCCCTACTCCGCTGCAAAGGCAGCGATCCTGGGCTTCACCAAGGCCCTCGCCCGTGAACTCGGTACCACCGGCGTCACCGTCAACGCCATCACACCCGGCGCCGTGGACACCAACATCCGCGTGGGCAGCACCGACGAACAGGAAGCCGCCATCAACGCCGGGATCCCGCTGGGCCGGAACGCCACCACCGAAGAAGTGGCCTCCGTGATCACCTTCCTGTCCTCCGAGGATTCCGCCTACCTCACCGGCACCACCATCGACATCAACGGCGGCAGCCACATCCACTAACAGCCGGCCCCGGCGCCAGCCAGAAAGCTCCCTCCATGACAAAGATTTTCAACGACCCCTCCGACTTCGCCGAAGAAGCCCTCGCAGGGTTCTGCGACGTCCACTCGGACCTGGTCCGGCAGGTTCCCGGCGGTGCCGTGCGCCGCTTCCGGCCGGCACAGCCCAAGGTGGCCGTCCTGGCCGGCGGCGGCTCGGGCCACTACCCGGCCTTCGCCGGGCTGATCGGTGCCGGCTTCGCCGATGGCGCGGTGGTGGGCAACATCTTCACCTCGCCGTCGGCGCAGCAGGCCTACTCGGTGGCCAAGGCCGCCGAGTCCGGCGCCGGCGTCGTCTTCACCTACGGCAACTACGCCGGCGACGTGATGAACTTCGGCATGGCCAGCGAGCGCCTGGCCGCCGAGGGTATCGCCGTGGAGAACGTCCTGGTCACCGACGACATCGCCAGCGCCCCGCCGTCGGAAGCCGCCAAACGCCGCGGCATCGCCGGTGACTTCACGGTCTTCAAGGTCATGGGTGTCGCCGCCGAGAACGGCGCGGACCTGGCCGAGGTGGTCCGCCTGGGCCGGAAGGCCAACGAACGCACCCGCACCATCGGGAGCGCCTTCGCCGGGTGCACCTTCCCGGGCGCCGAATCGCCTTTGTTCACCCTGCCCGAGGGGCAGATGGGCCTGGGCCTGGGCATCCACGGCGAACCCGGCCTGCACGACACCGACCTGCCCCCGGCCAAGGAACTGGGCCACGAACTGGTGGCCCGCGTACTCTCCGAAACCCCGCCGGACGCCGGCACCCGCATCGCCGTCATCCTCAACGGCCTCGGCTCCACCAAGCATGAGGAGCTCTTCGTCCTCTGGGGGACCGTGGCGCCGCTGCTGCGTGCGGCCGGCTACACGCTGGTGATGCCCGAGGTGGGCGAACTGGTCACCAGCCTCGACATGGCCGGCGTCTCGCTGACCGTCACCTGGCTTGATGGGGAACTGGAACCCCTGTGGGCTGCCCCGGCAGAGACCCCCGCGTACCGCCGCGGCAGCGCTGCCCGGGAAACCGGGGCCCGTGGCGTCGAGGAAACGTCCGACGGCGGCGCGGCCGCTGCTGCGTTCGTCGCCACCGAGTCCTCCCGCGGATATGCCACGGCCTGCGTAGCGGCCATCGACGCCGCCCGTTCGTCGCTGCACGACGCCGAAGAACGGCTGGGCCGCATGGATGCGATTGCCGGCGACGGCGACCATGGCCGGGGCATGGTCCGCGGCGTGGACGCGGCCGCCGCAGCCGCAGCCGCCGCACTGGGCCACGGCGCCGGAGCCGGCGATGTGCTGGCTGCCGCCGGGGACGCCTGGGCGGACAAGGCAGGCGGCACGTCCGGTGTCCTGTGGGGCGCTGGGCTGCGGGCCTTCGGCGAGACGGTGGGCAATGCCTCCGCACCCGCACCCGGTGCCCTGGCGGCAGCAGTGACGGCGTTCGCGGACCGGATTGTCCAGCTGGGTAAAGCCGAAATGGGGGACAAGACCATGGTGGACGCCCTGCTGCCCTTTGTTGCCGGGTTCAGCCGCGCGGTGGGCTACGGCGTGGAACCGGGCCGGGCATGGCAGGACGCGGCACGCGAGGCGGCCATCGCCGCGGAGGCCACCGCGGACCTCCTGCCGCTCAAGGGCCGGGCCCGGCCCCTCGCGGAAAAGAGCCTGGGCACGGCGGATCCTGGCGCCACGTCGCTGGCCATGGTCTTCGCCGTCATGGGGCCGCACTTCACCGGTGCCGCCGGGTCCGAGGGCAGTCCGATCACCATTGCGGCGGCGGCCGCTGAGTCATGACAACGGAAGGAAACACCATGGGGCTGCGGCTCATTGTCGGCGCGGATGAAGCGGGCGTGGACTACAAGGACAAGGTCCTCGCGGACCTGCGGAACGATCCGCGCGTCAGCGAGGTCATCGACATTGGCGTCAACCGGAGCGACGCGCCGGATGACTTCACCAGGCCCTACCCGTACATGGGCATTGCCGCCGGCGAGATGATCCGGGACGGCGCCGCTGACCGGGCCATCCTGTTCTGCGGTACCGGAATCGGCGTCGCCATCGCTGCCAACAAGGTGGAAGGCATCCGCGCCACCGCCGCCCACGACTCCTTTTCCGTGGAGCGTTCAGTCCTGTCGAACGACTGCCAGGTCCTCACCATGGGCCAGCGTGTGGTGGGCATCGAACTCGCCCGCCGCCTCGCCAGGGAATGGATCGGCTACACGTTCGACCCGGCGTCGGCCTCCGCCGGAAAGGTGAAGGTCCTCACCGACTTCGAGTCCTGCTGACAGGTCCTGCCCCGGAGCTGGGTGGTCTCCAGCCGCCCAGCTTCGCGCGCAGGCCCGCAAAATGGCCGCCGCGCCGCTCCGTGGCCTCCTACACTGGGGTGATGATCACAGTCACCGGAAGTGTGGAAACCAACCTGTCAGCGGAGAAGGCCTTTGCCTTCCTGAGTGAGTTCGAGAACACCAGCACATGGGACCCCAACACCCCCGTCATGGACAAGATCACGCCAGGACCGGTGGCCGTGGGGCACAAGTACCACGCCGAATCCGAGTTTCGCGGCAAACGCCAGTCCCTGACCTACGTGGTCGTCGAGCTCTCGGATAACCACATCAAGCTCCGGGGCGAGAACAAGACCGTCACCTCGTTCGACTCCATCGACGTCCGTGCCAGCGGGGCAGGTTCTGTGGTCACCTACACGGCCGAGTTCAGCATTAACGGGCCGGCCAAGATCATCCAGCCGCTGCTGAAACCGGCCTTCAATTCACTGCGGGACCCCGCCTTGAACGGCATCCGGGACACGCTTAACTCGCTGGCAGCGGGCTGACGGCCTCAAAAAACGCCCGGAGCGCAGCGCGCGGATCCCTCTCAAGGCGCGTCTTGTCGTCGAGCACCATGGTGCTGTGCCCGTCCCCGTGCTCGGGCCACGCAAGCTGAGCCGTGTCCGGTGACCCCGTCCGCGCAAAGGATGCCCACGCCGCGCTCATGGCGTCGCTGAGCTGGCGTGGCGCGCGGCCCCGGGTGAGGAAAGCCGCCGCCGGTTCGTCCAGGTGCCGGAAGACGAACGGGATCTCCAGGGCGTGGCAGGCTCCGAGCTTGCCGCCCATGGCCGGGCTGCGCCACGTGAACAGGTAGGCAAAGCTCTTCCCGGCGGCCCCTGCCGCGCGCCGGGCTGCCAGGAGCCGGTTACTGGGCTGCCGGTACAGGGAATCGGCGATGGCCGCCTCCAGGAGTTCCTTGCCCGCCGGTTCCCGCTGCAGTACCTCCTGGAGCGCGGCCGCGTACCCGGCGGCGTGGGTGGCAGGAATCCCGGCCCCGGCCAGGACGGCGGCGGCACGCTCCGGGTAGCCGGGATCGGCCGGAGAGGGCGGACGCATCTCCACCGCAAACGAGCCCTCGTTGAGGTTGGTTCCGATCAGCAGGTCGACGCCGCTGTTCACCCCGTTCCGGACCGCGTCGAGCGGCGGCGCCGGCAGTGACGGCGTCCCCACTGTTGGCTGGAAGGGAAGCGGGACTGCGTAGGATTGCGCGGCGAAACGCTTCTCGAGGCCTTTTTGTGCTGCCAGCAGCTGCTCAACCGGGAGGGTGAGGAGTTCCGCTGCGGCCGAGGGGGCCAGGCCGCACAGGTCCAGGAACGCCGAGCTGATCCGCCCAGATTCCTCCGGGTGGCGGTACCGCTCTGCCGTTCCGCTTTGCATGATGGCCCGGCGGAACAGCCCTTCCGACGCCGGCATCCCCAGCAGGGTGCCGATCGCCGCGGCTCCTGCCGACTCGCCAAAGATGGTCACGTTCCCCGGGTCGCCGCCGAAGGCGCCGATGTTGCGGCGGACCCAGCGAAGGGCCTCCAGCTGGTCCAGCAGGGCCAGGTTGGACGACTCGCCGTACCCGTCCCCCAGCAGGTCTGCCAGGTGCAGGAAGCCCAGCGCGCCTAGCCGGTAATTGATGGACACCACCACCGCGCCCGCCGCGGCGGCGAGCCTGGCGCCGTCGTACATGGCATCGCTGTTGGCACCGAGCAGGTACGCGCCGCCGTGGATCCACACCATCACCGGCCGTGCCGGGATGTCAGTCTCCGGCGTCCAGACGTTCAGGTTCAGGCAGGCATCCTCGCTCCATGTCCGGGGCACGGCGCCTGGAGGTGCCGGGGATTCGGGGTTTTGCGGTGCCGCGGGACCGGCGGCGGTGCAGTCCAGCACCCCGTCCCACGGCGCCACGGGCACGGGCGGACGGAAGCGGTTGGCGCCCGACGGCGGGCCGGCGTAAGGGATGCCAAGGAACCGGTGGACGGTGGTCCCGCCAGTCCCGAGGGAGGTGCCGCGGATGGAACCGCCGGGGGTGGAGAGGAGGGTCATGGTTGACAGGTTACGTTGTGGCCGAGGCCCAGTGCGGCCCCGGGGACCTGCCTAGCCCGGCAGGCCTCCCGACGGGGAGTCCTTCCGGGTGCCCAGGACGAGCAGGGCGGAACTGCTCAGTGGTGCCCGGAGCGGCAGGCCCTCGGCAGTGCAGTGCTCATTGACGGCCAACGCCAAGGCGTCCCGCTCCTTGGCCGACAGGGTGGCTTCGCCGGCGCAATACGCACGGATGAGCTGTTCCGAGGCGTCGCCGCCGAGCCCCACGAACTCGAGCCACAGCTGCGAGATATCCAGCCGGTGCTCTTTGATGACGGCCCCCGTCAGGGCTTGCTGGTCCACGGCATCCATTGTCCCGTCCTAGCTTTCGGTACACCTCTTCCGAACTACTTCGGAGCGGAAGCCGGGGGTGGATGGGTGAAATACGAAAAAAACTTTTCCTGCAAGAATGGGCCCATGCCCCTGCGCACCTAGCCGATCCGGCGGCTGGCAGAGGACCCTTCGAACGTCCTTGACCGCGCACGCTGGCCGGCCGCCCTGCCGCCGGTGGCCCAAATCCTCGACCAAGGGCTCGACCTGGGGCCGGCCACCATCCTGGTGGGCGAGAACGGCTCGGGAAAATCCACGTTGGTGGAAGCCATCGCGCTCGCCTACGGGCTCTCCCCGGAGGGCGGGTCAACAGGGGCCAGGCACACCACCCGGCCTACCGAATCCGTCCTCGGCGACCATTTGCAGCTGGTCCGGAACCCAGGCGCCACCCGGCGGGGTTACTTTCTCCGGGCCGAGACCATGCACGGGTTGTACACGTACCTGGAAAAGAATCCCAGCACGTTCATGCCGGACATCCCGTTCCATGACATGTCCCATGGCGAGTCCTTCCTGCAGCTGGCAGCCGACCGGTTCCGCGGAGCCGGGCTGTGGGTCCTGGACGAACCGGAGTCCGCCCTGTCCTTCTCCGGCTGCCTGGGGCTCCTGTCCGTCCTGAAGGACCTGTTGGCCGGCGGCCAGTCCCAGGTGATCATGTCCACCCATTCGCCGCTGCTGGCCGCGTTGCCCGGCGCGACCATCCTGGAAGCGGGGCCTTGGGGTTTGCGGGCCCGGTCCTGGGCGGAGCTGGAGCTCGTGGCGAACTGGCAAGGGTTCATGGACTCGCCCGAACGCTACCTCCGCCACCTCTAGCTGCCGGAGGACCTTCGCCCCTAGGCAGGAAAAGGCCCCAAGCGGTCAACTTGATTGTCCGGAACAGGCAGCAACAAAACAGGAGGCAGGGACCATGGGCGCGTGCGATGTCTGCGGCAGCAGCGAGGGCCGCATGTTCACCGTCAGTATGGGAAACCAGACCGGCACGTTCGACAGCTTTGAATGTGCAATCCACATGATGGCACCGGCCTGCGAGCACTGCGGCTGCCGGATCCTGGGCCACCCCGTTGAAAGCGAGGCAGGCATCTACTGCTGCCTCCACTGTGCCAAGGAGGCGGGAAATCCGCATCAGGCCGCCAAATCCGAGCACTCGACCGTGGCCGTTCCGGCCCAAGGCACCCCGGCCGGCCAGGGCTGACCCGGCCCGGAACTCTGGAATGGAAACGGGGAACCATGGCCGGTAACGGAAAATACAAGATCGTGGTGGGAGTGGACGGATCGGATCAGTCCCGGGCCGCCATGGACTGGGCAGTGCAGGAATCCAGGCTGCGGCAGGGTGAGGTGCAGGCCGTAACCGCCTGGAACTTCCCCTACGTCAGCGATGCCCTCGGCACCGCCTGGGACTATGAAATCTTCGAGAAGGACGCGCAGGCGATCCTGGAGGCGGAGCTGGAACGCGTCAAGGACCAGGACGTGGCCATCACCGGCCGCATCGTGGAGGGAAACCCGGCTTCGGCGCTCATCGACGCTTCCCGGGACGCCGACCTCATAGCGGTGGGCTCCCGCGGCCACGGCGGATTCACCGGCATGATGCTTGGTTCCGTTTCGCACCAGACCATCCACCATGCACACTGCCCTGTGCTGGTCATCCGCGAACCGGCCGTTGGTTAGAGGTGCCGGTACGGCGGGTGCCGGGAAAAGCCGGGATCCAACACCGTACGGTTTCACGGTAGTGCTGGAATTCCTCACCGAAACGTTCCGAGAGATCTGCTTCTTCGAGTGGCCTGACGGCAAAGTTCCACACCAGTGAGCCCAGCACCGCATAGCCAACCACCAGCCACGACTGCAGGATGAGCCCCACGGCGGCCCCCTGCACAATGCCCGCCACCGCCATCGGGTTTCGGATCCAGCGGTAAGGCCCGGCAATCACCAGGCGGTTTGCCATCACGGACGGCAACGGCGTCCCGTCCCCGAGGGTGGACATGACGGCGGCAGACCAGATCCCCAAAGCGCTCGCAAGGATGAGGATGGCGACGCCGGCCGGGACGGCAACTGCCGGGAAGTCCAGGCCCAACCTCCAGCGCTGTTCGAGAACGGCCAGACAGGCCGGCACCAGCCCCAGGAAGAATCCCCAGAACAGGACAATCTGTCCGAACGTGGCGGCCACATGGACTCCTGCGTTCGTGCGTTTCCGGGCCGGACGGAACGCAAACGGCCCCCGGACTATCCACGTCGTGGGGACGCGGCCCAACAGCACCAGGCACAGTCCGGCAACCGACCCCGCCGTGGCGGCGCCCATGGCCAGCACACCGAGGCCCGCCTGGGTGCTCACCGTGGCATAGACGGCCAGGGTGCCGGCCACAAGTGTGGTCCACGCGGTGCCGGCAACCGCTGCGGACCGCACTCCGCAGGCCGCGGCCGCAGAGGCAAGAACAAATAAAGGAATGTCGAATACGGCAACAAGGAACGGGTCCAGCCCTCCCAGCGTTGCCCGGCGCACCGCTGGGTCCAAGAAGACCGCAATCCACCACAAACACCCGGCGACAGATTGAACGGCAAAGTACGCCCTGCCCCACTGGACTGACCGCGGCACAGATCCCCCCGAATCTCTAGCAGGCACAAGGACTGAATCGGCCTGGTCTGTCTTTTCTGAGGCAGCGTTCCGGTGAATGAAAGCTGCGTCCGCCGCCATCCGCCTGGCGGCAAGACTTGCTCCTGAGACTACCCGTTGAGCCGGGAACCGCGCCCATGCCGGCGCTTGGCTGACACGGACCCAAGAGAATGGACCAGGATGGACATGATCCGCGTTGCAACGCGCTGCAGGGTGATTATCGACAACGACTGGGCCGGTGATCCGGACGGGCTGGTGGCCCTGGCCCACCATGCGCTGTCCCCCGCCAACCGGATTGTCGCCGTCACGAGCTCGCTGACCAACCCCATGTTCGGACCGCCCGCCGGCATGGCACAACGGGGCTCGGAGCTGGCGGGCAGCCTGCTCCGAGCCCTGAACCTGGCAGACCTCGCCGAGGTGGATTCCGGACCGGATACCACCTTCACCGGGAAGCCGCGAGGGAATCCAGCCGCACAGGCCATCGTGGAGGCGGCCGCAACCGGTGGGGACCTCCCATTGATCCTTGTTTGCGCCGGCCCCCTCACGAACGTGGCTGATGCACTCCTGCTGGATCCGGGCCTCGCCTCCTCCCTCACGCTGGCGTGGGTGGGCGGGGCTGCCAGGAACGAGGAAGAGTACAACTATTTCACCGACCCGGCAGCCGCGGACTTCGTCTTCGGAAACCCCGAGTTGGCCATCTGGCAGTTCCCGGCGGAAACTTACCGGCAGGTTGTGGCCTCGGTGGCCGAACTCGACCACTCCCTGCAGAATGCCGGGCCTGCCGGAAGGTGGCTGTGGGAACACTTCAACAGCCTGGAGGTGCCGGACTTCGTGCAGTTCGGACCGCTGTGGTGCCTGGGAGACAGCGCACCTTTGGCAGTCACCGGGTTGGACGGCGCCACGAGCACTTTCACGGAGACGGGAACCGCACCGCAGCGGCGGACCTACACTTCAGTGGATTCGAGGCTTGTCGTGGCGGACCTGGCCGCAAGGCTGCGCATGCTTGGGTAGGCGCAACACGAAAGGCAATGGTCCGGGCTTCCCATGGAAACCCGGACCATTGCCCTTGGTGCTAGGCGGGCTGAGGCGCCCCGGCCTGGGCGTGCTCCCTGGCCAGGTTCCCCAGCCAGCGCGCACTCTCCTTGGGCGTCCGTTCCTGGGTGGAGCGGTCGACGGCGATCAGGCCGAACTTGGGCCCGTAGCCGAAGATCCACTCGAAGTTGTCGAACGCGGTCCAGGCGATGTACCCGCGGACATCGATGGCGTCCGCAAGGCAGGAAGCAACGCCGTCGACGGCTGCCTGCAGGTACGCCACCCGCTGCGTGTCATCCTCGGTGGCCAGGCCGTTCTCGGTGACGATCACCGGGATGCCGGCGATCCTGTGGGCCTCGCGGATGGTGGCCTCCAGCGCCTGGGGATAGATTTCCTCGCCCATCTGGTTGGTGGGGACGCCCTCCGGTGCCGGGGCATGGCCTTCCGGGCCGTACACGGTGCGCCCGTAGGTCTGGATGCCCACGAAGTCGTCGCCGCGGGAAGCCTCAAGGAACCGTTCGTTGACGTCGCGGCGCACCCGGTTGGCAATGTCCTCGCCGCCGGGGATGGCCTGGATATCGGAGTTTGCGAGCGTCCAGCCCACCTGAAGGTCCGGGCGATGGGCCTTAATGGCTTTGGTGGCGGCCCGGTGCGCGGCCAGCTTGACGTCGAAACCGGCTTCAGTGGAGCAGAACTGGAACGGCGCGATGGTGGCTGCAGCCACGCCCAGACGGTCGGCGGCGGCGGCCCAGATGGGCACTGAACCGCGGTTCTCCGGAGCTTCGCCGCCGATGCCGAATGACTCCAGCAGCCACGGGAGGTTGGGCTCGTTCAGGGTGCAGGCGACGCCGATCAGATCACCGAGGTGGGCCATGACCCGGTCGCAGTAGCGTGCGAAGAGTCCGGGCGTCCGGCTGCCCTCCCAACCGCCGATCCGAAGGAGCCACAGCGGTGACGTGAAGTGGTGGAACGTGACCACCGGGGTGAGTCCATGTTCGTGGCAGGCTTCCAGCACCCGCTTGTAGTGGTCCAGTGCTGCCACCGAGAACTGGCCTTCCTCCGGTTCGATCCGGGCCCATTCGACGGAGAAGCGGTAGCTGGTAAAACCGAGGCCGGCGATCAGTGCGATGTCCTCGCGGTAGCGGTGGTAGTGGTCCACGGCATCCCCGGACGGCTCCGCGAAAATGGTTCCGGGAAGGTGCTCCAGGAACCAGGTATCGCTGTTGACGTTGTTGCCTTCCACCTGGTGGCCGGCGGTGGCCACGCCCCAAAGGAAGTCGCGGGGGAACGGGTTGGTCATGGGGTTCCTTTCGTGATGGACGCATGCAGGCGTCCGAGGCTTCGCTGCCCTTCCTCCATCCTGTCGCCCGGCGTGACCGCCGCCACAATACCTTTTCAATCAATGACATTGTCATGTTTGGCGCCTGCGGCCGCGGCTGATTCTTGAAGGGAGCCGGCGAGCAGCCAGCCCCCAGAACCGTTCCTCCGTCATCACATCAGAATGCAAAGGCGCACTACATGAAACTTCCGAACTCCACCGCCCGTGCGAGCTCCGCCGTTCTGGCCGGTGCCCTGCTGATGGGTTCCCTGGCCGCCTGCGGCGGCGGGTCCAGCCAGGCCGCCGCGAAGGCTGACACCAGCAGCCTGACCCTGGCCATCGACAGCGACTCAGCCTCCTTCGGTTTCGACCCGCTGCGCGTCTCCGCCGCCCAGCGCCAGTTCTTCGAAGGCCTCTACGACAGCCTGATGACCCTTCAGCCGGACGGGTCCGCAGGTCCGGGCCTGGCCAAGGACTTCAGCTACAACGCGGACAACACCGTCCTGACGCTGAACCTCAAGGACGACGTCACGTTCACCGACGGCTCCAAACTGGATGCCGCCCTGGTCAAAGCCAACCTGGACCGCCGGTCCGATCCCGCGCTGAGCGCCTACTCCGCCGTCGCCAAGGGAGGCGCCCAGGAAATCACCTCCGTGGACGTGGTCAGCCCCACCCAGGTGGCCCTGACCTTCGCCAAGCCGCAGCCCGGATTCGAGAAAAACCTGGCCTCCACCACCGGCATGATCGTGGGCAAGAACGGTGTCACGGACACCTCCAGCCTCGCTGCGACGCCTGACGGTTCCGGCCCGTACACCCTTGACTCCTCTACCGTGAAGGGCAACAAGTATGTCCTGGTGAAGAACGACAAGAGCGCTGACGCTTCCAAGTACGCCTACAAGAAGGTGGTGTTCAGCGTTGTCCTGGATCCCCAGGCCCGCGCCAACGCCCTGGTCTCCGGCCAGGCCGACGTGGCCATGCTGACCTCGAACACCGTTGACTTCGCGAAGTCCAAGGGCGTCGGCGTTTCCCAGATCGGCGGCACCGTCAACACCATGATCTCCTTCGACAAGATCGGCAAGACCGCCCCGGCGTTCGCCCAGGAGAAGGTCCGCCAGGCCATCCAGTACGCCATCAACCGCCAGGCCCTGGTGGACGCCCTGCACAAGGGTGACATCCCCGCCTGGAATGCCCTCCCCAAAGATTCGGCCGGCTTCACCAAGGACCTCGAAACCGAGTTCGCGTACAACCCGGACAAGGCGAAGAGCCTGCTGGCCGAGGCCGGCTACCCCAACGGTTTCGAGTTCACCATCATCGCCGGCGCGCAGACCCAGACGGACCTGCAGGCAGTCCAGAAGGACCTCGCCGCCGTGGGCATCACCATGAACGTGAAGATGGCCGCCTCCACCGACGAAGCCTTCGCCGCCGTCGCCACCACGCCGCTGGGCTACGCGCCGCTGAACTGGGACAACCCCGTCGGCGTGATGTACGGCGCCATCCTCAACGGCTTCACCAACGTCCAAAAGGCCACCGATGACCGGCTCAGCGCCGCCACCGGCGAGCTGGCCGCAGCGAAGGACGACGCCGCCGTGAAAGCCGCCGCCACGAAGCTGAACACCCGGCTGGTGGAATCCGGCTGGATGATCCCGCTGTACGAGGCCTTGACCATCCAGGGCTACAACACCAAGAAGGTGGCGCAGGTGAAGTTCGCCGGCACCAACGCCTACCCGCTCCTCTCGTCCTACACGCCGGCCAGCTGATACCCGCACCGTCCCGGGCGGCCCTTGTCCACCAGGGCAAGGGCCCCCCGGGACGGGCCTGACCGATGGAGGTCACCATGGCACTATTCATTACCAAGCGCCTTCTGATGGCGCTGGCCACCGTGCTGGTGGTTGCGGTACTGGCATTCCTGCTGGTGCACGCAATGCCGGGCAGCCCCGGGGCCGTGTCCCTCGGCGCCGGCGCCTCCCAGCAAGCGATCGACGAGGTCAACCAGCGGATGGGCTGGAACGATCCGCTGCCGGCGCAGTTCTTCACCTGGCTCGGTTCCGCGGTCCAGGGCGACCTGGGGGTCTCGCTCATCGACGGCCGCTCGGTCAGCGCCGACCTCGCCAGCCGGCTTCCCGTCACCGCCTCGCTGGCTGCCGGCGCCACCGTTCTCAGCGCGGTCCTTGGCATCGGCCTGGGCGTCACCGCAGCGGTCCGCGGCGGCGTCGTGGACCGGATCATCGGTGGGGTGGCAGGCATGGCCGTTGCCCTGCCCGCCTTCTGGATCGGCATCATCTTCGTCTACCTTCTGGCAGTCCAGTCCTCCGTGTTCCCGGCGACCGGCTATGTTCCCTTTGACGCCTCCCCACAGGACTGGGCCCTGTCCCTGGCGTTGCCCGTGATCACCCTGGCTGTGGGCGGTGGGGCATTCATCGCCCGCCAGACCCGTGCCTCCATGCTCGAGGCCCTGCAGCAGGAACACATCCGCACACTGCGTGCCACGGCCACACCCACCTGGAAAATCCTCTACGTCCATGCCCTCCGCTACGCCAGCCTCCCGATTGTGGCCGGCATCGCCCTGCAGTTCATCCAGTTGTTCGGCGGTTCGGTCATCGCGGAGCAACTGTTCGCCATGCCCGGCCTGGGCCAGGCCGTCCAGAACTCCGTCAGCACCCATGACGCCCCGTCCGTGCAGGGCGTGGTGGTGATCGCCACCGTGGTGGTGGTCGCCGTGAACCTGGTGCTGGAACTCGCCACCAAGTTCCTCGACCCGAAGTTGCGTGCCTCATGATTCCCAACGTTGCCCCCGCGCCCGCAGACCAAGCACAGCCGACGACGGCCGCGGACCTTCGCAAGACACGTCGCCAAGGCGCGCCGAAGAAGTTCACCGGCAGCAAGCTGTTCGGCTCGCCCGGGAGCATCGCCGGGGTGGCCTGGCTGGCCGTCCTCGTGGCCGCCTCCCTGACCGCGCCGTTGTGGCTGCCGTTCAAGACCGAGGACCAGGACTTCACCGCCGTTCTCTCCGGCCCGACCGCCGCGCACTGGCTTGGCACGGATGAACTGGGCCGTGACCTCCTGAGCCGGATCTTCGCCTCCGCCGCCGGCACGCTCGGAACGTCAATGATCACGGTGATTGTCGCCGTCGGACTCGGAACGCTCCTTGCGATGCTGGCCGCAGCCGCCGGCGAGCGCGTGGAGAACGCCGTCAGCCGCATCACCGAGATCATGATGTCGCTGCCCGGCACCGTGATCATCCTGGCCGTGATCGGGGCCGTGGGAACCAATATTCCGATGATCATGGGAATCCTGGGCGTGCTGATCTCGGCCGGTATCTACCGGGTGATGCTGGGTCAGGCCAAATCCCTGCAGTCGCAGCTGTACGTGGACGCCGCCAAAGTGGACGGCGTCAGCACCGCGGGTATCAGCCTGCGCCATGTGCTGCCCGGCCTGACCAACACCATCGTCGTCCAGGCGGCGCTGATCTTCGCCGTCGGCATGCTGATCCAGGCAGGCCTGGCGTTCATCGGATTCGGGCCGCCCATCCCGCAACCCAGCTGGGGCGGAATGATCCAAGGCGCCTCCCAGCACGTCTATGACGCACCCTGGATGATGGTGCCCACCGGCGCCGTGCTGGCCCTGACCGTCCTGTCCGCCAACGCCATCGGCAACGCCCTCGGCAAGGCGCCCAACGCCACCGCCTCACATCTGCCTTCCGCCGCTGCCCGGCGCCAGCGCGCCAAGGCAGTTGCCGCGATCGCTTCAGCAGCCCCCGCCGCCGCCGCACAGGACGGTGGGGCGAAGGGGACGCTCAGCGTCCGCAACCTGTCCGTCGGCGTCGACAGTAGCGGTGCGGGCAGCGGCGTCCGCCTGGTCACCGACGTCTCGTTCGACGTCGAACAAGGCACGGTCCTGGGGCTGGTGGGGGAGTCCGGCTGCGGCAAGACGATGACCGCGCTGTCCCTGCTCGGACTCCTGCCGTCCGGGGTCTCCGTCACGGGCGGCCAGATCCTCTGGAACGGCAGGAACCTTGCCGCCACCACCGACAAGGCCATGGAAACCGTCCGCGGCCGGGAAATTGCCCTGATCAGCCAGGAACCCATGCGCGCCCTGGATCCCATGTTCACTGTGGGCTACCAGCTCACCGCCACCATCCGGCGGCTCCGCGGCATGGGCAAGGCGGAGGCCCGGGAGGAAGCCCGGAACCTTCTGGAGAAGGTGGGGATCGTGGACGCCGCACGCATCCTGAAGACCTACCCGCACCAGATCAGCGGCGGCATGGCCCAGCGCGTGGCCATCGCCCTGGCGCTTGCCGGGCAGCCGAAACTGCTGGTGGCTGACGAACCAACCACCGCCCTGGACGTCACGGTCCAGGCCGAAATCCTGTCCCTGCTCCGCGCCCTGGTGACGGACACCGGCATGTCCGTGGTGATGGTGACGCACGACCTCGGCGTGGTGGCGGACATCTGTGACCAGGTTGCCGTCATGTACGCCGGCCAGGTGGTGGAGAACGGCAGGACGGACAGCATCCTGGACAATCCCCGGCACCCCTACACCTTGGCTTTGCTTGCCGCAGACCCGCACGCCAACCATGCAAACGACATGCCGGAACGCCTCGCCACGATTCAAGGGCAGGTACCCCAGCCCAAGGACTGGCCCACCGGGTGCCGGTTCGCCGCCCGCTGCCAGTTCGCCGGGTCCGCCTGCCTGGAACCGGTCCCGCTGCTGTCCTCGGGTGCCGGTACAGGCGTGGTGCGGTGCGTCAAAGCGGACCAGCTCGCCGTCGAAGGCATGGACTGGCTGGCCACGGACGTACCCGCCGCCCGCGCCCTGGAAATCACCCCCACGCATAATCCGCGCAGTTTGCAGACCATCGTCGAAAAGGACCTGGCATGAGCACCGCAGTCACCGAACGCCGCGATTCCACGCCGCCTTCCGCCGCCACCCCCATGCTGGAGGTCAAGGACCTGGTGGTCCGCTACGGCCGGGGCCGGAAGGCAGCCGCGGCCCCCGCCGCCGTCGACCATGTCAGCTTCAGCATCGCACCCGGGGAGACCGTGGGTCTGGTGGGGGAGTCCGGATCCGGAAAGTCCACCATCGGCAAGGCAATCCTTGGCCTGCAAAAGGTCTCCGGCGGCACCATCACCTACCAGGGGAAGGACATCACTTCCGCCGGCGCCGCGGAGCGCCGGGCCCTGGGCGGGGACCTGCGGGCAGTCTTCCAGGACCCCAACTCCTCACTGAACCCGCGGAACACCGTTGGCACGTCCCTGGCGGAACCGCTGCGCCTCCGCGGCGTGTCGGCGGCAGAGGCGCGCGCCAAGGCGGAGGACATGCTCGAACGCGTGGGCCTGCCGCGGGACGCCGTGGACCGGTACCCCAGCCAGTTCTCCGGCGGCCAGCGCCAGCGCATTTCCGTGGCGCGTGCCCTCATCTGCGATCCCAAGCTTGTGGTCTGCGACGAAGCCGTCAGCGCCCTGGACCTTTCCACCCAGGCGCAGGTGCTCAACCTGCTGGCCGACCTCCGCGACGAGCGGGGCCTGAGCTACCTGTTCATCGCCCACGACATCGCCGTGGTGCAATTCCTGGCCCAGCGCGTGGTGGTGCTGTACCGCGGCCAGGTGATGGAAAGCGGCCCTGCGGCCGCCGTCACCGAAGACCCCAGGCACCCCTTCACCCAGGCGCTCGTGGCAGCCTCCCCGGTACCGCGTCCGGCGGAGCAGGCGGCGCGCCGCGAGGCCCGCGAATCACTGGGCGTCCGCACCGGGGCGGCGGCGGTGCCCGCACCCGGCGGCTGCCCGTTCCGGCTCCGCTGCCCCCTGGCCACCGAGCTGTGCGCCACCGAACGGCCGGCGCTGCGCCGGGTGGGGACGGCCGACGTCGCCTGCCACTACGCCTGAACCTCCTTGCTTCAACTTTCAGAACGGATCCCTTCTTCCATGACTTCCACTCCCTGGCTCGCCGCCATGATTTCGCCCGAGCAGGACTTCGACGGCGCCCCGCTGCTCCGCAAGGAATTTACGCTCGAGGAGGGCCACGGCGGCGTGGTGAGGGCGACGCTGCGGGCCACTGCCTTCGGCGTCTATGAGGCGTTCATCAACGGCTCACCGGTGGCGGACGACGTCCTGAGCCCGGGCTGGAGCTCCTACGAGTGGCGGCTCCGCTACCGCAGCTACGACGTCACGTCCCTGGTGGCGCCCACCAGCGTGCTGGGCGTGGAACTGGGCAACGGCTGGTACCGCGGCCGGCTGGCCTGGCACGGCATGGCCAACCTCTACGGCAGCGAGCTGGGGTTCTACGGGCAGCTGGACATCGAATTCGCGGACGGCCACGTCCAGTCGGTCGCCTCGGACACCTCCTGGCAGGCAGGGCCTTCCGCCACCACCTTCAACGACCTGTACGACGGCCAGACCATCGACGCCCGCCGCTCTCAGAAGGGCTGGGCGGAGCCCGGCTATGCGCCCGGCGCTGACTGGACCGGCGTGCGTGAACTGGCGTTCGACGACGGCCGGCTGGCTGAGCCGGTGGGCCCGCCCGTGGTGCGGGCCGGCGTCGTCCGTCCTGTGGACATCTTCACCTCACCCTCGGGCAAGACGCTGGTGGACTTTGGCCAGAACCTGGTGGGCTGGCTCCGCTTCACGGTGCGGGGCGAGGCCGGGCAGGCAATCACCATTCGGCACGCCGAGGTCCTGGAGAACGGCGAACTCGGAACCCGGCCCCTGCGGTCGGCGAAGGCCACGGACACGTTCATCCTCTCCGGCGGGGACGACGTCTTTGAACCCACCAAGACCTTCCACGGCTTCCGCTACGCCGAGATCACAGGCTGGCCGGGAACACTGACCGCGGATAACGTCGAAGCCGTGGTGGTCCACTCCGACCTCGAACGCACCGGAACCTTCGAATGCTCCAACGAACTCGTCAACCAGCTGCACCGCAACATCGTCTGGGGCCTCCGCGGGAACTTCCTGGACCTCCCCACCGACTGCCCGCAGCGCGACGAACGCCTGGGCTGGACCGGCGACATCGCCGTGTTCGCCCCCACCGCCGCCTACCTGTACGACGTCAAGGGCTTCCTGCAGGACTGGCTGCTGGACCTTGCCGCCGAGCAGAAGGCAGCGAACGGCCTGGTGCCCATCACCGTGCCCGATGCCTTGAAGTACTGCCCGCAACCGCCGGAATTCCCGGCCCCGGAATCCTCGGCGCTCTGGAGCGAAGCCTCCGTGTGGGTGCCCTGGGCCCTCTGGGAGGCCTACGGGGACATCAGCGTCCTGCGAAACCAGTACGAGTCCATGGCCTCGCACACCCGCCGGGTGGAGGGGCTGCTCTCGCCCACGGGCCTGTGGGACTCCGGCTTCCAGTTCGGCGACTGGCTGGACCCCGACGCCGCGCCGGACCAGCCATGGGCGGCCAAGGCTGACACCGGCGTGGTGGCCACCGCCTGCATGTACCGCACCGCGCGCCTCACCGCGCAGGCCGCCGGGCTGTTGGGAAAGCACGACGACGAAGCGTACTTCGAGGCGCTCGCCGCCCGGGTGCGCAGCGCCTTCGCCGAACACTACGTGGCAGCCGACGGCACCATCCGCAGCGACTGCACCACCGTCTACGCGCTGGCCATCGCCTTCGATGTCCTGCCGACCCCGGAGCTGCGGGAGTTCGCCGGGACCCGCCTGGCCGAACTGGTCCGGGACAACGACTACCGGGTGTCCACAGGGTTCGCCGGTACCCCGTTCATCACCCACGCGCTGACGGACACCGGGCACGTGGACGAGGCCTACCGGCTGCTGCTGGAGGAGGGCTGCCCGTCCTGGCTGTACCCGGTGACGATGGGAGCCACCACGGTCTGGGAACGCTGGGATTCCATGCTCCCGGACGGCACCATCAACCCGGGTGAGATGACCAGCTTCAACCACTACGCCCTGGGCGCGGTGGCCGACTGGATGCACAAGGCCATTGGCGGCATCCGGCCGCTGGAACCGGGCTACGCGCGCGTCCTCATCGCCCCGAAACCTGGGGAAGGGATCAGCTGGGCCAAGACCTCCCTGAAGACTCCGCACGGTGAGGTACGGGTGGAATGGACGCTCGACGGCGGTGCGTTCCGTCTGGAGGCGACCGTCCCCGCCGGGGTGGCGGCCGACGTCGTGCTTCCGGACGGTGCGCGGCACGCCATGGAGGGCGGGACGCACCGCTTTGACTGCCCTGCTGCGGTGCGGGAACCGTCGGTGACCCACTGATGGGGGCCGCCGCCCGGGCGGAACCTGCCCTGCGCCTCGACGCCATCAGGATGCGGGACCCGTTCATCCTGGAGTCCGCTCCCGGCGGGTTCGTCCTGTTCGGAACCAGCGATGAAAATGTGTGGGGCGGACCGGCCACCGGCTTTGACTGCTACACCAGCCAGGACCTGGAACACTGGGACGGCCCCTTTGCCGCCTTCCGGCCGCCGGCGGATTTTTGGGCGGACACCCAGTTCTGGGCTCCGGAGGTATACGCGCTCGACGGACGGTTCTTCATGTTTGCCACGCTCGCAACATCGTCCCGGTCGCGCCCTCGGGGCGTTGTGGTGCTCGCTGCCGATGCGGCGACCGGCCCGTACCGGCCATGGAGCGACGGACCGGTCACCCCGGCTGCGCAGCCCTGCCTGGATGGAACACTCCATATCGACGGCGATGGGACGCGCTGGCTGGTCTACAGCCGCGGGGCGGAAGGAACACGGGAAGAACCGGGCACCGCCGACGGCCACATGTGCGCGGTCCGCCTGTCCCATGATCTTCGCGCCGCCGTTGGCGAGCCGGTCCTGCTGTTCACGGCCTCCTCAGCCCCCTGGGCCAGGCCGCTGCGTCTCCCGGATGGCGCAGAACCCCCGGCGGCACTGAACCTTGCCAAGGACCCGATGTTCACCGATGGGCCGTTCCTCATCCGTTCACCACAAGGGACACTGCTGATGCTGTGGTCCAGCCACGGCGAGGACGGATATGCCATGGGTATCGCCGAGTCAGCAGGTGGAACGCTGACGGGGCCTTGGGTGCAGCAGGATGAACCCTTGTGGCCGGACAACGGCGGCCACGGCATGGTCCTCCGAACCTCCGGCGGCCGGGACTACCTGGTCTTTCACGGGCCGAACGACACACCGAACGAACGGGTCAGGCTCACGAGTGTAAGAATCGACGGGGACAGCATCCGCCTGCTTCGATGAGGTGCGGCGGGGGCGCTGATCTGCAACGATGTGGCAAAGACCATTCCCAGGAGGACTCATGCCGTACACCGTGGATTTCAAGAATGTGTCCACCGTTGGTTTGGAATCGTCGCCGGTTGCCGACGCGTTGGCCGGGCTGCGGGCCAACGAGGCACGCTACTACAAGACCAAATACGACCACGACTTCACCGTGGTCCCCGCGGACGAGGCGCCGGAAACGGTTGACTATGTCCACAACATCCTCTCCACCGAGCGGAACCTGGTGATCTCCTCCAAGCCGCTCGAGGTGTCCTCTTTCGAGGTGGACGGGCTGCGGATGGCCTACGTGTTCTATGAGTCCGGGCTGTCCATCAACGTCATGTACGGCATTGAGGAAGGCGGCAAGCGGGCGGTCGGGTTCAAACTCTCGGACGGCATGGACGTTCCGGAGGAACTGGCGTCCAGCTTCAAGTTCGCCCGCCAGAAGTCCAAGCTTGCGGGCACCATCCGCGGCTCCTACTTCGTCATCAAGGGCCAGTACTGAGCGCTGAAGCGGGGGCATCGCCCGGATCCGCGGGTCCGGTCGGCGCGCCCGGCCCCGATCCCGCCCACGTGCTCTGGTATAGGGATCCGGCGGAGCGGTTCGTCGAGTCCCTGCCGGTGGGCAACGGACTCTCAGGGGCCACAGTTCGCGGCCTGGTGGGTGGCGAGCGCCTCCAGCTCAATGAGGGTTCGGCGTGGTCCGGGCCAACAAGCCGGTCCGCACCGGTACTGGATCCATCCGCCGGGCCGGCAACGCTGCAGGCTGTCCGTTCGGCGGTGGATTCCGGGGATGTGCGGCGGGCGGAAGAGCTGCTGCTGGCATTCCAGGGCACGCATTCGCAGGCCTACCTGCCGTTTGCGGCCCTGGCAGTGGACGTTGCCGGGTCCGCGGCAGCTGTTGACGGTGGTCCCGCCCGCTGGCTCGACCTCCGGACCGGCACCGCGGGGCACCGATATGTGGTTGACGGCTCCGAGGTCCGGCACCGGACCTTCGCCTCCCACCCGGATGCCGTCATCATCCACGAGATCACTGCCGACGCTCCCATCAACGTCCGGATCGGGTTGCACCCCGACGCCATCCGGCCCCTTGGACAGGACGCCGCAGAGCATCAGTGGGGGAACGAACTCCGCCTCCGGGTGCTGCTGCCCAGCGACGTGGCGCCCGCCTTTGAGCGGACTGCCGAGCATATCCATTACGACGGCGACTCCCGCGCCGGAGCAGTCCATGCCGGCATTGCCACCGACGGGACTACGGACGTCACCGCGGGAGTCCTCGCAGTCACGGGCGCACGTTCCGTGCGGCTGGCCATTGCCACCGGAACGGTGCTGGCCCATCCGCACGCCGGCCGGCACGCGAACACCGCGGGTTCCCCTGACGGCCTTTCCGTGCTCCTCACCGGCCGGGTGGCGCGGGCCCTCCAGGACTCCGCGGAGGCCGTGCTGGAACGCCACGTTGCCGACCACGCCGGGCTTTACGGCAGGGTCTGCCTGGATCTTGGCCCGGAAGCCGGGGCAGGGTCCGGTCCGTGGAAGCCAACGGACCAGCGCATCCGCGACTTCGAAGAGGACAAGACCGACACCGCCCTGGTCTCGCTCCTGTTCCACTACGGCCGGTACCTGTTGATTGCCTCCTCCCGCGCCGGCGGGTTCCCGGCCAACCTCCAGGGCATCTGGAACGAGGAATTGCCGCCACCGTGGAGCAGCAACTACACCGTGAACATCAACACGGAAATGAACTACTGGCCGGCGCTGCCCGCCAACCTTGCCGAATGCCACGAGCCACTGCTGCAGCTGGTGGACACGCTTGCCCGTACCGGCCGGCCCGCTGCGGCCCTGTACGGGGCGCGGGGATGGGCGGTCCACCACAATACGGATCCCTGGGGCTACCCGTTTGCCGCCGGCGCCGGTGAAGGCGACTCCATGTGGGCCAGCTGGGCCATGGGAGGCACGTGGCTGGTCCAGTCAGTCTGGGAGCACTACGCCTACACCGGGGATGCCGGCCGGTTGCGGGCTTCCTGGCCGGCCATCGAAGGGGCATGCCTCTTCGCCCTGGACTGGATCGTCGGGGACACGGGCACCGGAACGCACACGTCGCCGTCCACCTCTCCCGAGAACCAGTACGTCGCCACGGATGGGGCGCCGGCGTCGGTGAGCCGGTCCGCCACCATGGATGTTTCCCTCCTCCGCGGGCTCCTCGATGCGGCACGGCACGCCGCCGCAGCCTTGGCGGCGGAACCACCCTGGCTGGCGGAATTCGCGGACAAGGTGCAGGCCCTTCCCCAACCGGCCACCGGTGACCGCGGAGAAATCCGGGAATGGTCGTTCCCTGCCACTGAGCACGCACCGGATCACCGGCACACCTCCCACCTGGCGGCCGTCTATCCGCTGCGGCAGTGGAACAGTGAGGCCACGCCGGCGCTCGCCGCCGCTGCTGCCAGGACCCTGGAACTCCGTGGCCCCGAGTCCACAGGCTGGGCCATGGCCTGGCGCATCGCCCTCTGGGCGCGCCTTGGCAACGCGGCAAAAGCTGAGGAGAGCCTCAACCTGGCTCTCCGGGTGGCGGGGGAGGGCTTCGACGGGCGCGGCGGGGTCTATCCCAACCTGTTCACCGCCCACCCGCCGTTCCAGATCGATGCGAACTTCGGTGCCACCGCAGGGATCGCCGAGATGCTGCTCCAGTCAGACCAGGCCGCCATCCGGCTGCTGCCTGCCCTGCCGGAATCATGGAGCGAGGGATCGGTCAGTGGCCTGCGGGCCGTGGGCGGAATCGAGGTGGACATCCGCTGGTCCGGGGGCGTCCTGCACAGCGCCGTGCTGCGGTCTGCGGCGCCCGTCCACCGGGAGGTCGTCTGGGACGGCCGCAGGACCACGGTACGCCTGTCCGGCACGGAAGAAGTTGAGGTCAGCCGAGACACCTTCGCCTAGCGGTCTGCGCCGCCGGCCCCAGAACGCCTTCCAACGAATGAAATAGGGCCACGCGGTGGGGTGGGTCAGGCGAAATGATGGCTGGATGCACTCCAACCCCATCCTTCCCGGCTTCAATCCGGACCCGAGCATTGTCAGCACCCCGGACGGTTACTACGTGGTGACATCATCGTTCGAGTACCTCCCCGCGCTGCCCATTTATCACAGCCGCGACCTCCAAAGCTGGGAGCTCATCGGGCATGTGGCCACTCGTGAGGAGCAGGTTCAGGTGGCCAACGTCCCGACGCCCGGAGGGGTCTGGGCGCCGACGCTTCGGTACCGGGACGGCGTGTTCCACCTGATCGTCTCGGTCTTCCTCGGAGGCCGCGGCTGCGTCGTATTCACTGCCACGGACCCCGCCGGCCCCTGGAGCGACGGAATTGTCATCGATGCGGTGGACGGCATCGACCCGGACCTGGCCTGGGATGAGGAGGGAACCGCGTACGTGACGTTTGCGCGGCACCCGGACGCGATCCAGCAGGTCCGCGTGGATCTGCAGACCGGGACAGCCTTGGAGGAGCCCAGGCCGCTCTGGCAGGGCAGCGGCCTCTACTCGCCCGAGGGGCCGCACCTCTACCGGCGCGGCGACTGGTGGTACCTGCTGGCGGCCGAGGGCGGGACGGACAGGGGCCACGCCGTCACCGTGGCCCGTTCGCGCCGCCCGAACGGACCCTTCGAGGCGGCGCCACACAATCCCATCCTGACCGCGGCCGGCACAGGCTCGCCCATCCAGAACACCGGGCACGCAGACCTGGTGGAGCTTCCCGACGGCGGCACCGCCATGGTGCTGCTGGGCGTCCGTCCGGTGGGCCTCACCCAGGCGTTCTCCCCGCTGGGCCGCGAAACCTTCCTGACCTCGGTGGACTGGGCTGACGGCTGGCCGCACGCCAGCCTGCCGGTCCCGTCCGCCGTCCCGCCGGAACGGTCCGGGTACGACTTCACCGGGGGTGCAGGCCTGGACCACCCGCACTGGATTGGAGTCCGGCGGACACCTGCGGACTTCACCACGCCAACAGACGGCGGGCTGGTCATCAGGGGCGACGGGAACACCCTCGACGCGGCCCGGCCCGCCTTCGTCGCGCAGCGGCAGCGCCACCTCGGCATCGAATTGCGGGCCGTCCTGGACGTCACTGCCGGGAGCGGCGGCATCGCCGTGCGCAACGCGGAGGACAACTGGTTCGGCGTTGAAGCCGGCAGCAGCGGCGGAGGCGTGACGGTCACCGCGCGGGCCGTCGTCGCAGGCTTTGACCGCACCTGGGAGGCAACGCTCCCGAACGGTGACGTTGAACTGGCGATCCTGGCCGAGCCGCCGTCGCGGGACTTCAGGGCCGGGGCCGTGGGCGGCGACAGGATCCGCCTCCTCGCCCGGCCTGCGGCACCTGATGCTGCCTCGGATGGCCGTGCCGGTGAGGTGCTGCTCACCGAACTGGACGGCCGGCACTGGGCGTTTGAAACCGCCAAGGCGTTCACCGGGCGGGCCTTCGGCGCCTACGCCGTGGAAGGAGACGTAGTGGTTCGCCGCCTGGACTATTGCGGCAAGGACTGACGGGTTTCGGCATCCAGTGGCTGGCGTGAGGACTCCACACCGTGCCAAGCCAGCACCCGGCTTGGCAGAGCGGCACCGGACGAAGAGCCGACCAGCAGCGGGGCGCGCGGTTTACTCGGGGAAAGTATGAAAAAATTGCTGAACATCATACTTAGGAGTTGCCCGGGTGCCACGTGAGAGCGGATCGGTGAAATCGGACGAGATGTCCGCTCCGCCGAGTATGTCCGACGTCGCCCGCGCCGCGGGTGTGTCGCTGGGCACGGTCTCAAACGCACTCAACAAGCCGGAAATCGTTTCGGACAGGACGAGGGAACGTGTCCAGGCAGCCATCGAAAAGCTGGGATTCGTCCGCAATGACGCTGCCCGTTCCTTGGCTGCGGGAAGCAGCAGGACGATCGGTTTGGTACTGACCGATGTGGGCAACTCGCTCTTCGTGGACATCGCGCGTGGTGCCGAACAGGCTGCCACGGAGGCCGGTCACGCCTTGCTGCTGGCCAACAGTGACGTCGACTTCAAGAAACAGGAGTCGTACCTGGACATTTTTGACGAGGCCCGTGTGGCCGGGATTCTCCTTGCCCCCCTGGATGCCAGCCTTGAGGGGGTGGATCGCGTGCGAAGCCACGGCCGGAGAATCGTTCTGGTGAACTACGCGGGCGACCGGGCTGACTGCTGCAGTGTTCTGGTGGACGAGGAACACGGTGGTTACCTCGCAGCCAAGCACCTGATCGATCTGGGCCGGCGCCGGCTGGTGTTTGCCGGTGGCCCGGAGAACCTGCGTGCCGTGAATGACAGGCGACGCGGTGCGCGCCGCGCCGTTGCCGAGGAAGCTGGCCGTGTTTCGCTGGAGATCGTCATCGGGCGGAGCCTGAACAGCCCTGAGGGGCGGCGGATCGCGGGGGACTTGGCTAGCCGCGGGCGCAGTCACCTTCCGGACGGCATCATTGCTCCTTCCGACCAACTGGCTGCCGGGATGATTCACGAGCTGACCGCGGTCTACGGTCTGCGTGTTCCGCAGGATGTGGCCGTGATCGGATATGACAACAACCAATTCGCCACTGAGGGCGCCATACCGTTGTCGACCATAGGCCAACCGGGGCACGAGATGGGCAGGGTCGCTACGAAGTTGCTGCTGGAAGAAGCAGCCGAATCCACGGGACACGAACACCGCGTGCTGATGCTTGAGCCGAACCTGATTGCACGCCAGAGCACGGTGGGGCGCTGAGGGCCGCTGACAGGCGGCGGCAGGGGATAGAGAAACGGGGCGGCGGAGCCCGTAAACGCCAGGCATTGCCGCCCCTGCTTCTGCAGTCCTGCTACGCCACGGAAGCGACCTCATACCTGAACGTCCCCGAGCCCACCTCGACCGGTGGCTGACCAGGCAGCTCAATCCGGGCGGTGGTTCCAGTGGGAACTTCGATCGTGACATCCAGCCCCGTGTTCGAAACACGCCAACTGATGGCAGCACTTCCGTAGGGCGTCTCATGGCGTGCCGACGCATGCGTGAGCCCGCCGCCCGGTTGCGGCTTGAACAGGATTCTGCGGTAGCCGGGGTCCAGTGGTGCGATGCCGGCAACGACGCGGTGCATCCAGTCGGCGACAGCTCCGAGGGCGTAGTGGTTGAAGGACGTCATGCCTCCCGGGTTGACGGTGCCGTCCGGCAGGAGGGAGTCCCACCGTTCCCAGATAGTGGTCCCTCCCTGCTCCACCGCGTAGAGCCAGGAGGGGCAGCTCTTTTCCAGCAGCATGTCGTAGGCGGTGTCGAGAGCCCCGACGGTGGTCAGCGCATCCGAGATGACCGGGGTCCCTGCGAATCCGGTAGCGATCCGGTTGCCCCCGATGGCCACGAGTTCCGACAAACGCTCCCCGGCCTTCTGCTTTTGCTCGGCTGTTGGGAAGAGATCAAACACGATCGCAAGGGCGTACGCCGTTTGGGCGTCTCCTGCAACGGCGCCACTGGGAAAGATGAATTCCTCGGCGAATGCACTGGCGACGGCCCGGCCAAGTTCTGTGTAATGCAGCTCGTCCGTTGTGTTTCCCAGGACTGATGCCATCCGGCCCAAGTGGAGGGCCGACCATGCAAAGTAGGCGGTGGCGACCAGATACCGGTCGGTTTTGCCGTCGGCAGGGTCGTTTGGCGGGGCTGTCGGGTCGAGCCAGTCTCCGAGCTGGAAGCCGGTATTCCACAGGTGGCTTTCTCCCGCCCGGGAATCCATCAGGTCCACCCATGCCTTGGCGCTGCCGTATTGGTCGTCGAGCACCTTCGTGTCGCCGAAGCGCTGGTAGATGGTCCACGGGGTTAATACGGCCACATCGCCCCAGACGGCGCCGGGCCGAACAGGCGTCCACTCGGACCCGCCGGGGATGATCGGGACATACCAGGGCACTGTTCCGTCGGGAAGTTGTTCGACGGCGACGTCTTTAAGCCAGGATGAGAGCATGCCGGAGCAGTCGTAAAGGAAGCTCGCCGTTGGTGCGAACACTTGGATGTCCCCGGTCCAGCCGAGCCGCTCGTCGCGCTGCGGGCAGTCGGTGGGGATGTCCACGAAGTTGCCACGCATGCTCCACCGCACGTTTTCGTGCAGTCGGTTCAATGCGGGGTTTGAGCTGTCGAACCAGCCGGTGCGCTCCATGTCCGTGTGGTAGACGCGCGCAACGACGTCGCGGGAGATGTCGCCTCCTGTCCAGCCACTGACCTCGGCGTAGCGGAAGCCGTGGATGGTGAAGCGCGGTTCCCAGGTTTCTGTCCCGGAGCCTGCCATCGTGTAGGTGTCAGTGGAGATGGCGCGCCGGAGCGGGCGGGTGTAAATCTCTCCGTCCTGCAGGATTTCCGCGTGCCGCAAAGTGATGGTTTGCCCCGGGCTTCCCTTGGCGGTGATCCGCAGCCGCCCGACGAGGTTCTGGCCGAAGTCAAGCACTGTCTTTCCCGACGGGGTATTGAGCACCGCGACCGGGCGTACCTCTTCCGTGCACCGGACCGGCGGCCCTTCCGGTGCCACCAGCGTGTGCGGGTCCCGGTCTACCGGAATGACGCCGGACCAGGATGCGTCGTCGAACCCCGGTTCGCTCCAGCCCGCGGGGAGGCTCCCGGCGTCGTAGGTTTCGCCTTCGTAGAGTCCTGTGAACGATATGGGACCGAACCCAGCCTTCCAATCCGCGCCGGTTCCGATGACAGCCACGGAGCCGTCGTGCAGGGTCACGTGCAGTTGGGCGAGGAGTGCCACTTTGTCGCCGTAGAGGTTGCGGTAACCCTCGTGGAAGCCGATCCTGCCGCGGTACCAGCCGTCTGCCAGCCAGCTGCCGATCGCGTTGGCACCTTCGTGCAGCTGGGCGGTGACGTCATACGTGTAGTAGCGCAGGCGCTGCCCGTATACGGTCCAGCCCGGCGAGAGGATGTCGGAGCCTACCCGGGTGCCGTTGAGTTCGACTTCGTAGAGCCCGTGGGCCGTGACGTAGAGGCGCGCCTTGAGGATTTTCCCTGCGATGGTGAATTCACTCCTGAGCAGCGGCGGCCGCCGGTCCGTGTCAGGGTCTTCTTCCCAGCCGGGGGAGATGGCCACGGCAGTCCAATCTGACGGGGCAAGGAGTCCTGCTTCGACCGTTGCAGCTTGGGACCAGTCGCTGGGGTCGGCTTGTCCTGCGCCCCAAAGCCGGACCCTGACGGTTGCTTCCTCGCCGGAGTCCAACGGCCTGTCCGGCCACGGCACCAGGACAGATTCAGCGGACTCAACCCGGTCGCTGAGGAAGGATTGGCGGTTCCGGGTCACTTCGATTTGGTACGCCTCTTGGGTCCAGCCCGGCCCGGCGGTGGTTTTCCACGATATCCGGGGAGCGGGTGTGCCAATGCCAATGGCTTCGCGATGGTGTTCGAACGTTGCCGGCCTGACGGTCGTTGGCATGGTTGGCTGCTCCTGAGGTGACTTGTCGTCGTATGAATGCTGTGGTGTGGGTGGGGTGGGCGCCGGATGCCGCGGAGGGGTCGGCGGTGTTTTCCAGGACCTCATGGTTGCGGGCGACGGCGGCCGGGGCGACGGGCTGGCATGGTCATCCGGTCAGCCCTTCACCGCGCCGCCGGCGAGGCCCTTCATGACGCGCTGGTTCAGGAAGAGGTACAGGACCAGGGTGCCGAAGACGTTGATGCAGATGGCGGCGAACAAGGGCCCGTACTGGACGGCCCCAAATTCGCCCGTGAAGTTCAGCAGGCCCACCTGGATGGTGCTCAGGTCTGAACTGTTCGTGAAGGTCAAAGCGATCAGAAGGTCATTCCAGATGAAGAAGAACTGGACCAAGGCGACGGTGAAAACGGCATTGCGGACCATGGGGAAGCCGATGAGGAAGAACGACCGGATGATGCCGGCACCATCGAGCGTGGAGGCCTCAAAGACCTCGCGGGGAACGGCACGGAAGTAGGTGGCCATCATGAAGACGGTCAGCGGGAGGCCCGTGGCGGTGTAGGTGATGATCAGGGGCCACAACGTTCCCGTCAGGCCGACCTGGAAGTAGGCCGAGAACAGGGGCAGCAGGATCATCTGCCCGGGGACCATGATGCCGGCCAGGAACGCCAGCAGCACCCCGTTGCGTCCCTTCCACACCATTACCTCGAGGGCGAATCCGGCCGCGACGCCAAGGAGGACGATCAGGAACAGCGAAGGCAGGGTGGCAATGAGGCTGTTGGCGACATACGTGGCGATGTTGCCAGTGGTCCAGGCTTCGACGTAGTTGTCGAAACTGAAGCTGGAGGGCAGGGCCCAGGTGGGGCTTTCCAGGAACTCCTGCTGGGTTTTGAAGGAGCCCAGGAAGAGCCACACGAGCGGGTAGATTTCCACGATCAGGAGCAGGGCCACCAGGACTTTGACGGGGAGCCCGCGAAGCATCCTTCCGGTGTTCCGGCGCGGCCGTGCAGCCGGGGGCGCGAGGTGCGAGGGCACGGTACCGGTGCTGCTGGCTGTTGAAGTTGTCATGGATCAGTCCTTGGTGAGGTCGCGGCGGGAGGACCGGAAGATAAACAGCGTGACGATGAGGCAGAGCATTGTCAGGAGCAGCGCGATGGAACTGCCGTAGCCGTAGTCGCCGTAGGTGAATGAGGTGCGGAACATATGCAGGGTCAGGGGAGTGGTGGCGCTCCCTGGGCCGCCGTTGGTCAAGGCGACGATGGAGTCAAAGACCTTCAATGTGCCGTTGATGCTGAAGATGATGGACGAGAGCAGAACCGGCAGTGATAGCGGCAGGACTATTGTGCTGATCAGCCGGAACCCGCGGGCGCCATCCAGCCGGGCGGACTCGAGGATGTCCTCCGGGATATCCACCAGTCCGGTGTAGAGCAGTACGGCGTAGAAGCCCATGGAACGCCAGAGGTCCATGATGACGATGACCCAGAACGCCGAGGTTCCGTTGCCGAACCAGTCGATGGAACCGAGGCCCAGCGCGTTCATGGCTGAATTCACCACCCCGCTCTGTGGCGCGATTTCGAACATCTTCTGGAACAGCAACGCGACGGCGACGGTAGGCAACACCACCGGGAAGAAGACGAGGGTCCGGATCAGGCTGGAGCCCTTCTTGATCGCAAAGACATAGAGCAATGAGAGCAGGTACCCGAGGCCGACCTGGCCAACCGTAATGATGACCGCGTACTTGAGTGTGAAGACCAGGGCCTCCCCCACAGCGGGATCCGTGAAAAGCTTTTGCAGGTTCGCGAAACCGGCCGGGCTGAACCCGGTGATCGCGTTTCCTGTGAAGAATGTGTAGCCGACAGACCAAAACACGGGCAGCAGCATGGCCACTGTGTAGACGAGCAGGGCCGGCCCCAGCAGCAGGATGATGGCCCGCTTGTCACCGAGAACGTGGTTCATGGTTTTCCTTCATTGGAATGGCTCGCTCCGGGGTGCGGACCACGCAAGGGGATCCGCACCCCGGAGCTATGCCTGGTTTACTTGGTGGCGAGGTCGGCCTGGACGAGTTCCATGAACTTCTGCGGCGACACCGACCCGGTGACCAGGCCGGCAGCGTTCGTTTGGCTGGTGGTGGTGGCCTTGGTGCTGAAGAGTGCCTCGAACCAGAGCACGCTTTGCTGGGTGTTGTTGACCGTTTCCTGCGTGGACTTCACCAACGGGTCCAAACTCTCCACCGGGGTATTGACCTTGAAGCCGGAGATGGAGGCCTTGTCCTTCAGCGCTGAGCTGCCGTAGTTGGTGGCGATGCACTTGAGCCAGGCGCTGGCGTTCGCGTCGTACTTCTTGGCATTGAATGTCATGGGCAGGCCGACGTTGGCAGCGTACTGGTTATCGATTCCGGTGCCGCCCGAGACTTTGGGGAAGGGCAGGAAGCCGATGTTCTCTTCCCCGATCTGGTTCTTTGTCTTGTCGTTGAAGTTGGAGAGGACCCAGCTGCCCATGTAGAACATGCCGGCTTTTCCGGTGAGGAACTGGTTCACCGCGGTGTCGTAATCGATGGAACCGACGCCGTCGCCGAAGTAGCCCTTGGATCCGAGATCGGCAACTGCCTGGGCCGCCTTAACGTACTCGGGGTCAGTCAGCTTGGCTTGCCCGTCGGCAACCTTCTTGAGCGCGTCCGGCCCGAGATCGCTGAAAAGGTAGCCGCTGACAAGCCGGGTGAGCGGCCAGCCTTGCTTGCCGGAGGCGGACAGCGGTTGGACGCCTGCGGCCTTGAGTTTCGCTCCGGCCGCGACGAACTGATCCCAGGTCTTTGGTTCCTGGATACCGTTGTCGGAGAAGAGCTTCTTGTTGTACCAGACACCCTCCACGTTGTACTGGTAAGGCAGCACGTTGAGCTTGCCACCGTAGAGGGCCTTGATGGTCGAGGCGGCACCCGGAAGGATGGCGTCGGAGATGCCCAGATCGCCGAGCGCCTTCTCAAAGTCCAGCACGTTTCCGGACTTGTCCAGATCCTGGGTCAAGGCCGGCGCGTTACCCGCGGCGAACTGGACCGGGAGGGCGTTCTGGCCGGCCAAAAGCTGAAGTTTCTGGTCCAGGCCGGTCTGCGGGACGGTGTCCACCTTGAGGGGCGCTTTGTCGTTCTCAGCCTTGCACTGGTCCTTGCTCAGGGTTTCGAGCTCGCTGCGGATCGTGGTGTTTTCCACGTTCGTCAGATAAGTGAACTCTTTGGACGACTGCGTGGCGGACCCGCCGCCGGCGCCCCCGCCGCAGCCGGTCAGAAGCAGGGCGAGAGCGCCAACAGAGGCGATCACCGGAGCGGCAACACGAAGCCTCGGCCGCACGAGAACAGAAACCACAGTTCCTCCTTGAATTGTGCTTCTCAGAAATTGAAGCGCTTCAAAAATTATGCGGGAAGAAATTGAATCGTGTCAAGGGTCACTTCCAACGCGCAGTAGGGTAGTCTCCGGTGGCTCTCCCGGCGGGGCGGGAGCGCGGCGGACGCCAGTCGATGCCGGGCGCTCCGCTACCCCTGCGAGTGCGTCCTGACGTCCGCGCTTGCCTGCGCCTGGAAGCCCAGGTTGCGGGACACGGCCCTGGCGGCGGCGCGGACTGCTGGGGCCAGGACGTTCGGCGGCGTGGAGCCGTCCGGAACCACGATGGACAGGGACGCCACCACGGCACCCTGGGCGTCGAAGATGGGCGATGCCACGGATACGGTCCGGGACGGCAGGCTGCGGCGGATCATGGCGATGCCGGTCCGCCGCACATCGGACAAGGTCCGGCGCAACTGGCCCTCCGGCATCTCGGATACGCCGGGTTCGATCTCCGGCGGCCGCTTCAGGATGGTTTCCTGGAACTGCTGGTCCGCTCCAGCCAGCAGCACCAGGCCGATGGCCGTGGACCGCAGCGGTGCCCGGCCGCCCACCCGGTACGCCACCTCGGTGGCGTCCTTCGCGGACAGCCGCTCGATCAGCACCGCCTGCTCGTTGTCCCGCACCGCCAGCAGGACGTGGTGCCGCGTGACCTCGAAAAGGTCCTCCAGGTAGGGGAGCGCGATCTCCCGCACCCCGTGCCCGCGCGGCGACAGCGAGGCGACCTCCCACAGCCGGACGCCCACCACATAGCGGCCGTCGTCCAGCCGTTCCAGTGCACCCCACGCCACCAGCCGGGCGATCAGCCGCAGCGCCGTGGGCGCAGGCATGTCCGCGTACCGGGCCAACTCGGACAGGGTCAGTGCCCGGCGCCGGTCCGAGAAGACGGCGAGCAGGCTCAGCGCCCGGTCAATGACCGGTTCGCCCTGTTTGGGCCGCTTGCCGCGGGCAGTCGGGGTATCCGTTTCCGGGGTGGCAGTCATGGCAGTGGTTCCTAGCGCCGTCGATAGTTGCGGTGGCTCGCAGTGAGCTGAACCACAATACTATTCCAACCATTGAAAGCACCCTGTGGGGGACTGGTGGCGGCACACGAAGCTGGAACTCCCAGCAACCGCACTCCAGGAGTCCCGCCGCATGACCGCCCCCACCCGGCTTCGGGCCGAACACCTGTCCGAGGCGATGGGCCTGACCATCCGCGAGCCGCGGCTCAGCTGGACACCGCCCGGCGGAACCGTCCGCCAGGCCGCGTACCGGATCACGGCCGGCAACGGCTGGGATACCGGCAGGGTTGAGTCGGCTGAAAGCGGCGGCATCCCCTACAGTGGCCCCGCACTGGATTCCCGCAGCCGCTTCGAATGGCGGGTCCGCACCTGGAACATCGACCCCACCGGCACCGAAACAGCCAGCGGCTGGTCCGAACCGATGCCCGTGGAGCTCGGCCTCCTGCACGCCTCCGACTGGGCGGCGCAGTGGATCGGGCCCGGCGAAGAGAAAGTCCCCGCTCCCGGGGAGCGGCCCGGCTGGGCCCTCGCCAAGAACTTCACGCTGCAGACCGCCCCGGAGCAGGCCCGCGCCTACGCCACCGCCCACGGCATCTACGAGCTCTTCATCAACGGCCGCCGCGTCGGAGAGCAGCAGCTCACCCCCGGCTCCACCAGCTACAACACCACCCTCCAGGTCCAGGCCCATGACGTCACCGGCCTGCTCCGCGAGGGCGCCAACACCATCCGCGCCATCCTCACCGACGGCTGGTACCGCGGCAGCTTCGGCTACACGCGCGACGCCGACATGTACGGCACGCACACAGCCCTCCTGGCGCAGCTCGAACTGGAGTCCGGCGCCGGAAGGCAGGTCATCGGCACGGACGCGACGTGGCAGGTGTCCGGCACGGAGATCACCAGCGCGGACCTCATGGCAGGCCAGCGCGTCGATTTTCGAACGGACGACGCCGGCCGCGCACCTGCCGGCGGCACGGCACCAAGGCCCCGTCCCGCCGTCGTCCGCCCCGGCAGCCTGGACGCACTGGGCGGGCCCCTCGCCCCGCCCACCCGGATCACCCGCGAACTCACCCCCGTTTCCATCACCCGCCTTCCAAGCGGCAACCAGGTGGTGGACTTCGGCCAGAACATCCACGGCTGGATCCGCCTCACCACACTGGGGGCGCCGGGCGAAATCGTCACGCTGGAATACGCCGAGGCCCTCGGCGGGGACGGCGACGCCACCCGGGACCACCTGCGCCCGCACAATTTCCGCTCACCAGGGGCGTTCCTCGACGCCGGCCAGGTGGACACGGTCATCTCCTCCGGCGCGCCCGGCGAGGTCTTCGAACCCCGCCACACCACCCATGGCTTCCAGTACGTGTCCGTGCAGGGCCTTCGCCAGGACCTGCAGCCCCGGGACATCACCGGCTGCCTGGTCCGGACGGACCTGGAACGCATCGGCACCTTCCGCTGCAGCGACGAGCGGCTGAACACGCTCCACGACATCGTGGAATGGAGCTTCCTGGGGAACTCCTGCGAAGTCCCCACCGATTGTCCCCAGCGCGAGAAAGCCGGCTGGACCGGAGACTGGCAGCTGTTCGTCCCCGCCGCCGCCTACCTGTACGACGTCGCCGGGTTCTCCCGCAAGTGGCTGCGGGATGTCCGCGCGGACCAATGGGAGAACGGCGTCATCGCCAACATTTCACCGTCGGCCGGGCCCGCCGTCACCTCCGCCGAATTCATGGGCTTCACCAACGGCTCCGCCGGCTGGGGCGACGCGATCGTCATGGTGCCGTGGGAGCTCTACCTGGCCACCGGTGACGCCTCGATCCTGGCCGAAAACCTCGATGCGATGAAGCGCTGGCTCGGCTTCGTCCAAGCCTCCGCCGAAAACCGGCGGCACCCCGCCAGGGCCGCCGCACGCCCCACCCCGGCACCGCACGAACAATACCTGTGGGACACGGGCTTCCACTTCGGCGAGTGGATGGAGCCGGACGGTCCCGAGCCGGACCTCTTCGCCGCCCGCAGCGCCGACAACGGCATCGTGGCCACCGCCTACTACCGCCACACCACGGACCTGATGGCACGCATCGCCAGTGTCCTGGGCCGCCACGACGAGGCCGCCGGGCTGGCAGAACTCTCGGGCGGGATCCGGGACGCCTGGGAAACGGAATACCTCGGCCCGGACGGCCGCGTCACCCAACCGAGCCAGGCCAACTGCGTCCGTGCCCTGGCCTTCGACCTGCTTGGCCCCGAACGCCGCGCCGGGGTCACGGCGCAGCTGGCGGAGCTGATCCGGGACGCCGGCACCCATCTGGGCACGGGCTTCCTGGCCACGCCCTACCTGCTCCCCGTCCTGGCCGCCAATGGTGAACTGGACCTGGCCTACCAACTGCTGATGCAGGACACCGAACCGTCCTGGCTGGCCATGGTGGACCGCGGCGCCACCACCGTGTGGGAGCTGTGGAACGGCATCGATGCCGCCGGCACGGCACACCAGTCCCTCAACCACTACAGCAAGGGCGCCGTGGTGACCTTCCTGCACCGGTATGCGGCCGGGCTGCGCCAGGCACCGGGAAGCGCCGGCTGGGAACGGATCATCATCGAGCCACGCCCCGGCGCCGGACTGGCCTCCGCCTCCACCTCCCATCTGGGGCCGCGCGGCCTGATCCGGGTGGAGTGGGCCGTGGCGGAGGGGGCAGCGTCCCCGGGGAAACAGCACGACGCCGGGCTGACGCTCACTGCCACGATCCCCGCCGGCACCACCGCGGAGGTGCTGCTGCCCGGCGAACCGGCCGCCGTCGTCGGGCCGGGAATCCATACTTTCGTTGCCGCCACCGGTGGGGACGCTGCCACACCCGAACTGATGAGGAGCACACTATGACAGTGGATGACGCTACCGGGGTACTCGACCCGTCGCGCCCGGACGTTTCCCGCCCCGGAGGAAGGGACGTTCCGGCGTTCCCGGTCTTCGACGCACCCGGAACACCGGAGCAGGTCTCGGACGTGTCCGCCGTGCACCGGGAAATCACGTATGCCCGGGCCATCGGATTCCGGCCACTGAAGCTGGACATCTGGCTGCCGCGCCAAGCGTCCGGCCCCACACCGCTGGTGCTCTGGGTGCACGGGGGCGCCTTCCAGCTGGGCGACCGCCGGGAACTGCCGCCCACGTTCGCGCCCAACTCGGTGTTCCGGCTGCTCAACGAGGCCGGCATCGCCTGTGCCACCGCTGACTACCGGCACTCCCTTGAGGCACCCTTCCCCGCCCAGCTCCACGACCTCAAAGCCGCCGTCCGGTACCTGCGCGAATTTGCCGCAGAGCTGAACATCAACCCCGGCCGGTTCGGCGCCTGGGGTGAATCTGCGGGCGGCCACCTTGTGGCCCTCCTTGGACTGACCGGCAACCACGGCGGCCTTGAAGGCGGACTCGGTGCGCAAGGGCACTCCAGCGGCGTCAGCGCCGTCGTCGACTTTTACGGTGTTTCCTCGCTGGTGGACATCCCTCCCATGTCCATGCCTGAGGGCCTCTTTCCCGCCGCCCTGACCGCGGCGGTGCCGCCGGGCATCTCCCTGCAGCCTGAGTACATGCTGGTGGGCGGCTCGGATGATCCGGAGCTGCTGGCTGCGGCCAGCCCGGTCAGGTACGTGGATGCCGGCGCCGCCCCGTTCCTCCTGGTGCACGGTGACTCCGACGTGCTGGTGCCGCATTCGCAGACCGATCTGCTGGCCGCCGCGCTCGCCGAGGCGGGGGTGGAGCACGTGGTGGTGACCATCGAGGGCGCCGACCACTGCTTCTTCGGCGCGGAGGACAGGATGGCGGACATCCTCGACTCCGCCGTCCGCTACTTCTCCAGGAAGCTGGGCACGCCATGACACCAGGGACAGAGCCGGTGGCGGTTGCCACGGAGGCTTCCACGGCCGGCGGTCGGGAGGGTACTGCCGACGGTTTCGCCGAATACCTTGCCAGCCCTGAAGGCCCGCGGTTCCTGAATCCCGACGCCGTCCGGACGCCTGGCCCCGACGTCCCCATCCACACGGTCACTGCGGACGGGCGGCACGGGCCGGTGGCGCTCCGGATCTACGGCGAAGCAGCCGGAACCGGCAGCCCGGCCCTGGTGTGGCTGCACGGCGGCGGCTTCGTCAGCGGCAGCGTGGACATTCCCGAGTCTGATTACCTGGCCCGGGTGCTGGCGGACCGGGGGACGCCGGTGCTGTCCGTTGACTACCGGCTGGCACGGGACGGGGTCTCCTACCCCATTCCGCATGACGATGCCCTGACCGGATGGTTCTGGGCGCGGAAGAACGCCGCATCCCTGGGGCTGGATCCGGACCTGCTCTGTTTGGGCGGTGCCGGTGCCGGCGGCAACCTTGCCGTGGGCGCCGCGCTCTATCTGATTGACGCGGGCAAGCCGCTACCGGCCAAGCTCCTGCTGGCCTACCCCTTCCTGCATGCCGAACTCCCGCCGCCGGCTGGCGGCCTGGACCAGGCGGTCATGGCCGGCCTGCCCCGGCATTTACGGTTCACCCTGGAGGACTGCATCCGCACGGCGGAGAACTACGTGGGCGGACCTGTCAGCATGGCGCCGTCCTATGCGATGCCCGGGTATGCCGACCCTGCCGGGCTTCCGCCCACGGCCCTGCTTGCGTGCGAATACGACGACGCCCGCGGCTCGACCGAGCTTTTTGCCTCCTCTTTGGAGCGGGCCGGGGTTCCGGTGTCTTCCTTCCTGGCCCGGGGCGCCGTCCACGGCCATCTCAACCACACGGCGGGGCTTCCCGAGGGGCAGCCGGCCCTGGACTTCCTGGCCCGGGAACTGGCGGCGGTTCGGGCGGCATAGGCGGTGAGGTCCTACGGCCTGACCCGGAAAGCGTGGATCTCGCCAGCGACGTCGGGGGCCAGCCGGACGGCGGTCTCCTCCACGTACGCGGCGGAGACCTCGGCGAGCGAGTTGTACAGGGCGACAAAGATCCGCCGCGCCTCGAACAGCGGAAATTCACGGGGGAGGAGTTCCGGCGGCAGCCCGGGGTCCTCCCAGGGGAACGCCCGCCACGCGTCAATGACCTCGGTCCGCAGCCTGAAGGCCTCTTCACCCCTGAGTTGGTGCGGGTCCAGGGACCGGGCCGTTGGACCATAAGTATCGATGAAGGGCATGTACTGCCGGCGGACGTCGTCAAGATCCCACGCCTCAAGCAGCGGCCGGCCGCGCAGAGCCGACTCCGGCGTGCGGAAGATGGCGTAGTTTTCGACGCCCAGGTGGCGGACGGAGTCCTCCAGTTCGTCCGCCGTGTCCCATGCCGAAACCCAGACGGCCCCATACAGCGGAGCGAAGCCCAGCCATTTGAGCCGGCTGCGCAGGAGCTCACGCATTTCCCGGGAGCTCTCCGGCACGGTGAACGCCACCACGGTCCACATCCCGTCCCACCGGCGCTCCTCGGAACCGAAACCGCCGATTTGTCCTACGCCGATGTCCAGGCGGGCCTTCGCCTCGGGCGTGAACCGGTAGCGGGACGTGCGGCCCGCATTCGACTGCTCCAGGACATCGCGCCCGGCCAGGCGGCTCAACGCGGTCGAGGCTGCGGAGGGGCTGAGGCCAAGGGAGCCCGCCAGCGACACAATCATGCGGGACGGCAGCCACGCCGCCGAGCCCCGCCAGTAGTCCGCCAGCATTGTCACCACCAGGTGCTGGGATGCAGACCCTTTCAGCGGCCGCGGGAAATTGACCTGTTCGGCGGCAATCCGGGCGCTGGCGGGGTGGCCGGGTGGGGCATGGGGCTCTGGGGTCACGGTCCATCTTCTCAGGCCCGGCACGCACAGGACACAATCTTTTGCAGTTTTATTGACGGTCGTATCAAATTGCGCATAGCATTTAGATAGTGATCCGGCCCACAACAGTGTGCCGGCGCGACCATCCTCCAGCAGGCGCCTGCTACCCCATCATTTCCAGGAGATCCGCAATGACCGCAGGTCCCAGTCCGGTGACACCGTTGTCCCCGGACGCCATATCCGCTCCCGCATCTACCGAGCAGGGCACGCAGAATGCCCGCAGGGCCGCCGTGGCCAGTTTCATCGGCAGCACCCTCGAGTATTACGACTTCTTCATCTACGGCTCAGCCTCGGCGCTGATCTTCAACAAGATCTTCTTCCCGGGCATCGACCCCGCGCTGGGCATGGTCCTTTCCATGGCCACGATTGGCATCGGCTACGTGGTGCGGCCCCTGGCCGCCGGCGTGATCGGCCACTTTGGCGACCGGATCGGGCGCCGGCAGATGCTGGTCCTCACGCTGGTCCTCATGGGCGTGGCCACGTTCCTGATCGGCTGCCTTCCCCCGGTATCCGCCATTGGTGCCGCCGCACCCGTCCTGCTGGTCCTCCTGCGCGCACTGCAGGGGGCTTCGGCCGCCGGCGAGTCCGTGGGTGCCGTGACCATGACCATGGAACACGCCCCCACCCACAAACGTGCCTTCTATGCGAGCTGGGTCAACACCGGCGCGGTGGCCGGCATCATGCTGGCGTCGCTCGCGTTCCTTGCAGTATCGCTGCTGCCGCAGGACGATTTGCTCGCCTGGGGATGGCGCCTGCCGTTCCTTGCCAGCATCCTGGTGGTTGCGGTGGGCCTGTACATCAGGCTCCGCCTCCCGGAATCGGAAGTGTTCGAGGCCGCCAAGGAATCTGCGGGCGCCCAGGAACTGCCCATCAAGGTGGTCCTGCGCGACCACTGGGCCACCATCCTCAAGGTGATCCTCTTCGGCCTGTGGAGCGTGGTCTCCTCGGTGTTCGCGGCCTTCGGGCTTGCCTACGCCGGCAAGCTCGGAGTCCCCGCGGCCGTCATGCTCACCGTCACCATCGTCACCGCGGCCCTGGGTATCATCGTCCAGCCGTACGCAGGCATCCTGGCCGACCGGATCGGACGTAAACCGGTGTTCATCACCGGCAACATCGTCTGCGCCGGGGCTGTCTTTGCCTTCTTCTGGTCGATCAGCGCCGGCTCCATTCCGTTGATCTTTGCCACGCCCATCCTCTTCATGACCGTCGGCTACGGCATGGTCAACCCGCTTGGCCCGTCCATGACCGCGGAAATGTTCGAGACCAGGATCCGCTACACCGGGGCTGCCACTGCCTCCCAGCTGGGGCTCGTCGTCACCGGCTTTGCTCCCGCCATTGCCGCCGCGATCGTCCAGCCCGGCCCTGACGGATGGCTGCCCGTTGCCGTCTTCACGGCCGCCTGCTGCCTGGTCTCCGCCGTCGTAACCGCCGCGTGGGTCAAGGAGACCTACCGGACCCGGACCGAAGACCTCGGCAAGCGGCCCGTCCAGGCCGCCTGAGCACTAAACCAGCCTCCACCCAAACGAAAGGCACGCACGTGCGCTACCCGGTCGTCGTCGACGGCGATGTTGAAGCAACCATGACCGACGGAACCGTCCTCCGGTCCACCGTCTACCGGCCGGACGCGCCGGGCAGCACCTTCCCGGTGCTGCTCACGCGCACTCCCTACGGGCGGGACCTGGCGGTCAACTCGGCGTACTTCAATCCCGTGACGGTCGCGGCGTCCGGGTACGTGGTGGTGATGCAGGACTGCCGCGGCAGGTTCGGCTCCGACGGCAGGTTTGAGCCTTCGGTGAATGAAGCGTCCGACGGCGCCGCAACAGTGGAGTGGGCCGCGCGCCTCCCGTGGTCCAACGGCCGGGTGGGCATGTGGGGCCGGTCCTATTTCGCCGAAACCCAGTGGCGTGCCGCCCGGTACGCTCCGGCCGGGCTCAAGGCACTGGCGCCCGGTGTCTCTGCGGGCGGCAACGCCAACAACGGCGCCCTGTATCGGGGCGGTGCCCATGAGCTGGGCAGCCGCCTGGCCTGGGGGCACGCCTCGATTTCGCTGAACGAACTGATGCGGGAACATGCTGACGATCCCGAGCGGCGCGCGAAGGAGTTCCAGGAATGGCTTGCCCTGGACGCTGGATTTGCCGATGGTTCCTGCTACGGAGTCCTCCCGCTACGGGACCTGGAGCCCAGGGTGGGCACCTTCCTTCGCAACGAGGTCACCCCGTCCGCGGGGGAGGGGCCGGGGAGTGATTTCTGCCGGTTGTGGGATGCCGCTTCCGATGCGGCGGTGCCGCTGCCAACGCTGCACATCGGCGGCTGGTTCGATATCTTCGCCCCCAACACGCTGGACCAGTACCGCCGCCAGGCGGCCCTCAGCAAGACCTTCCCCGGTATTGAACCCCGCCTCATCCTGGGGCCGTGGACACACACCAACCTCACCGGCGGGTACCCGGACATCCACTTCGGTGCGGCCGCGTCCTCCGGCATCGTCGATGGCCGCGGAGATCTGTCGTCCCTCCACGCGTCCTGGTTCGACGCCGTCCTCAAGGAGGACGGAGCGGCCATCGCTGAGGTCCCCCCGGTGCTGGTGTATTTCCTGGGCGAGAACCGCTGGCGCGGCTTTGACGAACTGCCGGTTCCCTCCGCGCAGAGGTCGTGGTTCCTTTCCGCCGAGGGGGACCTGCTGGACCAGGCGGGTGCGGACGGAAACGTTGACTACGCCTACGATCCGCTGGACCCGGTCCCCACCACCGGCGGGGCCACCATGCTGGCCGGCGCCTATCCCGCGGGACCGGCACGGCAGGACGCCGTCGAGGCGCGGGCCGACGTCGCCGTCTTCACCACGGAGCCCTTCACCGCCGCCACCACCGTTTTCGGTGCCGTCACCGCAACGTTGTTCGCATCATCCAGTGCCGTGGACACGGACTGGGTTGTCCGGCTCTGCAAGGTGTCGGCGGACGGTGTTTCACTGGGCATTGCCGACGGCATTGTCCGGGCGTCCTGGCGCGATGCCTATGCGGAAACCGGGCTGTTCAAGGAGGGATTCGCGCCCTCTGCCATAGAGCCGGACCGGGTCTACGAGTACACCATCTCCCTCTGGGAGACGGCGCTGACCTTTGCACCGGGGGAGCGGCTGCGCGTGCAGGTCACCTCCAGCTGCCACCCGCGCTGGGACCGGAACCTTAACACCGGCAAGCTCGCCTACGAATCACGAATTGCGGTAACCGCCAACCAGCGCATCCATGTGGGCGCCTCCCACCCCAGCCGCCTGACGGTGGGGGTGCTGTGAGCACACCGCTGCCGCCGCGCCTGGAGTTCCTGACGGAGCTGCGTGTCATGGTGGAGACACCCATTGACGTCGGCCCGGCTCCCACGGGACACCGCCGGATCATACCGATCACCGGCGGTTCGCTGACAGGGCCAGCCCTCAGCGGCACGGTGCTGCCCGGCGGTGCCGACTTCCAGCTCCTGCACAGCCCGGAACTGACCGAGCTCGATGCCCGCTACGTCATCGAGGCGGTGGACGGGGCATTGATCCACGTGCACAACAGCGCCCTGCGGCATGGCGCCGCGGCCGACATCGCCAGGCTCAACCGCGGTGACGCAGTGGACCCGGGCGCCATCTACTTTCGGTGCTCGTTGAGGTTTTCCACCGCCTCCGAGGCATGGGGGTGGCTGAACCATATCCTCGCTGTGGGCACCGGCGAGCGCTATCCGGATTCGGTGAAGATCGCCGTCTTCATCGTTCGCTGAACCGGTGATGGGGCTGCCGTCGCCGGGTCAGCACTTGGACAGAGTGATCAAGGGGCATGCGTCAGTAGATCTGAGTGATTTGTCCGCTGAAGAAAGTCGATGACGGCATCACGGCTCTTCTCCAGGCACACAATTCTGTTCTCCACGACGCGAAGTTCCTGGGCAAGCTCCTCCGCTAGAGCGCGGTTGCATTCGTCGCTTTGATCCTGCGTTGCCGGAGCTTCGATGTTGAGCACGATCTTGATCATCCGCGTTGACAGGCCTGCTTCCACAAGAGCGCGGACATGACGGGCGTGTTCAATCTGTTCGTCGGAATATTCGCGGTACCCGTTGGTAGAACGTGACGCCTGGATGAGCCCCTGCTGCTCGTAGTAACGGAGCATCCGAGTAGGGGCACCCACTTCCTTGGCGACTTCACCGATCTTCATCGTCTCCACCGTTTCTCATTGGTCACCGACTTGACCTTGACACTGATGTCAAAGTTTACGCTGGCAATCGTGCCCGTCGACGGGGCGGTTCTCCAAAGGATCCCGCCGGTCACATGGACACTGACAAATCACGAATCAATCAGGGAATGTGCCAATGAACGACGAAAATCCATCTGCCCCCTCGCGGGACATCCTCATCATCGGAGCCGGAGAACTCGGCATGCCCGTACTGCGCAATGTCGCACGGCGGGCAAGAGAGGTCGACGGCTCGTCCGTCAGTGTGCTCCTGCGGGCGAGTGCCATCGAGTCCGCCAAGACGGAGAAGCAGCGCGACCTCGCTGAGATCCGCAACCTGGGGGTAAGGATTGTCCAAGGAGACCTGGTAATGAACTCGGTCGACGAACTTGCATCGATCTTCGCGAACTACGACACCGTGATCGGCTGCACGGGCATCACCGCAGGGATCGACACTCCCATGAAAGTTGCCCAGGCCGCTCTTCAGGCAAAACTTCCGCGCTACTTCCCCTGGCAGTTCGGCGTCGACTTCGACGTGATCGGTCGGGGAAGTCCCCAGGACATCTTCGACTCGCAGCTGGATGTGCGGGATTTGCTCCGCTCCCAGAACGAGACCGAGTGGGTGATCATCTCCACCGGTATGTTCATGAACTATCTCTTCGAGCCAGGCTCCGGCATGGTGGATCTACCCCTTGACACCGTCAACGCCCTCGGCAGCCTGGATACCGCTGTCACCGTGACGACGCCCGAAGACATCGGCTTCCTTACAGCGGAGATACTCTTCGCCGAACCGCGCATCCGCAACGAGATCGTCTACCTCGCCGGCGACACCATCACCTACCGAGAGTTGGCGGCGACCCTCGAGGCTGTGCTTCGGCGTCCGTTCAAAACTGTGGAGTGGACCGTGCCGTTCCTGCTCGATGAGCTGGCCACGGACCCGAACAACATGACGCGAAAGTACCGGGCGGTCTTTGCCCAGGGCCGAGGGGTGGCATGGGCAAAGGACGGCACCTTCAACGCGCAACACTCAATCCCGGTCACCGCCTTGCGCGATTGGATCACAGAGAACATCGCAGCCTGACCGGACTGACGCAGCAACAGCTTCCGGTCTTAGCGAGTGGGCCTGGGCCCCTGAGGGGCCCAGGCCTGACCCGCGCCGCCCGCAGTCGGTTTCCCCGAAAGCCGGAATCCAGCCAGAGACCTATTCCGCCGCGCCCCACAGCGCCTTGCGCAAAAGCCGCTTCAGTTCCTGGGACTCATCGTCGGTCAGTCCGGCCAGCTGGTCCAGCTCGGCGGCGTCCAGGGCCGCCCGGGCCTTGGTATGCATCCTGCGGCCCTCGGCCGTGGAGACGATGATCTTGGCGCGCCGGTCCTGTTTCCCCTGCGCCCTTTCCACCAGGCCGCGGCGCTCCAGGTCGTCCACCAGGGTGACCACCTGGCTCGGGTCCAGGCTCAGGAAGTCCGCCAGTTCCCGCTGCGTGGGCTCCAGACCGCTGCACGCCAGCGTCAGGACCGAGAAGGAGCGCTCCCGCAGGCCAAAGTCAGCCAGGGCCTTGTTGTTCAGCACCGAGCCGGCGGCGTGCAGTTTGGCCAGCAGCAGGCCCACATCAGTGCCGATCCTCGCTGCCGCAAGGCGGGGGGTCTGAACTTCGGTGCCCAAGGTGGCCATCACAACTCCGGTGTAAAAAACAATCGTTGACTTTTTCAATGATCCGTAATTTCATTGATCTCAACAAGGATCTCACACCGCAGTGGGACCACCCCAACGGCTTCGGCCGGCGCATGCGAAGGAGCAGGCCAATGAGCTTGAACGGCAAGGTTGCAATCGTCACCGGCAGCGGGCAGGGCCTTGGCCTTGCCTACGCACGGGAACTGGCCCGCCAGGGCGCCGCCGTCGTCATCAACGACGTGAACGCCGAGACTGCCGCCCAGGCTGTGGCGCAGATCGAGGCCGACGGCGGCCGCGCCACCGCGGTGGTGGTTCCGGTAGGGACGACCGACGCCGCCAAGGCGCTGGTGGCCGGAGCCGTCGACACGTTCGGCCGGCTCGACATCCTGGTCACCAACGCCGGAATCCTGCGGGACAAGTCCCTGCTGAAGATGACGGACGAGGACTTCGACGTGGTCATCAACGTCCACCTCAAGGGCACCTTCACCTGCGTCCGGGAGGCCTTCGCGTACTTCAAGCAAAACAACGTGCAGGGCCGCATCATCACCATCGGGTCGCCCACCGGGCAGCGCGGCAACTTCGGCCAGACCAACTATGCGGCGGCGAAGGCCGGGATCGTGGGCATGGTCCGCACCTGGGCGCTGGAAATGAAAAAGGCAGGCGTCACGGTCAACAGCGTCATCCCCGTGGCGGCCACCGCCATGACCAAGACCGTCCCCTACTTCCAGAAGGCAGTGGAGGCGGACGAGCGCGGCGAGGCCATGCCGTCCTTCTTCCGCCATGACCTGGGCTTTGGAACGGCCGACGACGTCGCCGGGCTGGTTGCCTTCCTCGCCTCCGACGAGGCCGCCACCATCACCGGCCAGGCCATCGGAGCCGGCGGTGACCGGCTGCAGGTCTGGACCCACCCGGAGGCAGCCACCACCGAATACCGCGAGGGCGGCTGGAGCTACCAGGCGTTGCAGGAAAACGCCGGCCAGCTGTTTACCCTGGAAACGCTGCAGAGCTTCGGCGAGGAATTCCTGCCCCTGCCGGAGGACCTCAAGCCCGAACCCGCGCAGGCCCGCTGATCATGGCAACGGACCGCTACGAGCTGGGCGTCGACGCCAGCAAGCTCGACGCCATCGACATGCACGTCCACCTCGAGGTGGACAGCTGCGGCCACGGCTCCCTGCCGGACGCCCTCACCGAAGCCTCGGCAAAATACTTCAAGGCCGAGGACCGCACCCCGTCCCTGGACCGCATCGCCGAGGTGTACCGGGAACTGAACATGGCCGCCGTCGTCTTCACCGTGGACGCCCGCACCCAGCTCAAGCACCAGCCCAACAGCATCCCGGAGCTCATCGCCGGAGCCGCCCGGAACAACGACGTCCTGATCCCGTTCGGCAGCGTCGATCCGCGCACCGGTGAAGACGCCATCGCCGGAGCAAAGCACCAGGCCGTTGAACTCGGCGCCAGGGGGTTCAAGTTCCACCCGTCCCTGCAGGGTTTCGATCCGTCCAGCGAACGCTTCTACCCGCTATGGGAGACCCTCCAGGAACTGGGGTTGCCGGCCATCTTCCACACGGGCCAGAACGGCATGGGCGCTGGCCTTCCCGGCGGCTATGGCATCAAGCTCGCCTACTCCAACCCGTTGCTGCTGGACGCCGTGGCCGCGGACTTCCCGGGCCTGCAGATCATCATGGCCCACCCCTCGGTGCCGTGGCAGGACGAGGCAAACTCGATCGCCACGCACAAGGCCAACGTGTTCATCGACCTCTCCGGCTGGTCGCCCAAGTACTTTCCGGAGTCCCTGGTGAAGGCTTCCAACTCCTACCTGCAGGACAAAGTGCTGTTCGGCACCGACTTCCCGCTCATCACGCCGCAGAAATGGCTCGGAGCCTTCGCCGACCTGCCGCTGAAGGACGAGGTCCGGCCCAAGATCCTCAAGGACAACGCGGTGCGCCTCCTTGGGCTGGGTGGCTGATGTGGGTACAAGCAGTACGACGACGGCTCCCGGCGTGGGTGCCCGGCTCTACGAAGCGGCGGACTGGTACGACGCCGAGTCCCTGCTCACTCAGGACGAGCGCCGGGTCCTGGCCCGGCTGCGGGACTTCCTGGACGCGGAAGCCAGGCCCCTCCTTGCCGAGTACTGGGAACGCGGGGAGTTCCCGGAGCAGCTCGCCCGCCCCCTGATCGACCTGGACCTGATGGAACCTGCGGAGCTCACCGAAGACGGGCCTGCGCGCGGACTCTACCAGGGCTTCCGGATCTTCGAACTTGCCCGCACCGATGCCTCGCTGGCCACCTGGTACACCGCCCAGGCCGGCCTGTTCCGGACCGCCATCCGCGTGGGAGCCTCGGAGGAACAGCAGGCCGAATGGATGCCCAAGGTCATCGATTTCTCGCTCAAAGGCGTCTTCTCCCTGACCGAGCCCGAGCATGGATCGGACATCGCCGGCGGACTGTCCACCACCGCACGCCGTGATGGGGACGGCTGGATCCTTGACGGGGCCAAGCGCTGGATCGGCGGTGCCTCCACAGCAGATGTCCTGGCCGTCTTCGCCCGCGATACCGCCGACGGACAGGTCAAGGCCTTCCTCGTGGACCGGCAGGCCGACGGCGTCACCTTGGAGAAGATCCACGGGAAGACGGCCCTGCGGATGATGCAGAACGCCCACATCACGTTGGAAGGCGTCCGTGTCAACGAGTCCATGCGGCTGCACAACGTGGACTCGTTCAAGGACGTCGCGGCGATGCTCCGGGCCATGCGCTCGGACGTCGCCTGGATCGCCACCGGCATCGCCGCCGGTGCCTTCGAAGCAGCCCTCGCCTACGTCAACGAACGCCGTCAGTTTGGCCGCACCCTGGGTTCCTTCCAGCTGGTCCAGGAGAAACTGGCCCGCATGCTGGGCAACGTCACGGCCAGCCTGTCCCTGGTGGTCAGGCTCACCGAGCAGCAGGCCAAAGGCATCTACCGCGACCAGGACTCGGCCCTGGCCAAGATGCAGACATCCCTGTTCATGCGCGACACCGTAGCGCTGGCCCGGGAAGTGGTGGGCGGAAACGGCATCACCCTGGCCACCGACGTCGCGCGTTTCCACGCGGACGCCGAGGCCGTCTACTCCTACGAAGGCACCCACGAGATCAACGCCCTCATCATCGGCCGCGCCCTCACGGGCGAAAGCGCCTTCACCCGCTGAACCACTGCTTCTTCACCCAACAAACAACTGCCAGGAGGCAACGATGCCCAATCTCGTCGTCGATTTCGACACCCTGCTCACCCTGTCCGGCAAGGACCTCGGCACCACCGACTACCGCCAGATCACCCAGGACCAGATCAACCAGTTCGCGGACGCCACCGACGACCAGCAGTGGATCCACACCGACCCCGAACGCGCCAAAGACGGCCCGTTCGGCGCCCCCATCGCGCACGGCTTCCTCACCCTGTCGCTGATCATCCCGTTCTGGGGCGAGCTGTTCGACGTCGACGGCGTCACCACCAAGGTCAACTACGGCCTGGACAAGGTCCGCTTCACCTCCCCGGTGAAGGTCGGCTCCAAAGTCCGGATGCAGGCCACCATCGCCGATGTCACCGAGGTCAAGGGCGGCGCCCAGATCAAGGTCAACGCCACCATCGAAATCGAAGGCCAGGAACGCCCCGCCGTCGTCGCCGAATTCCTGGCCCGCTTCTACAAGTAAGCCACCTCCACCAGTAACAGCAGTTCCAAAACCCAGGCTGCGCCCTCCGGCGCCGCCGCCTCAGGCAACCCCAAAATCCCCTTCCCTCCGTCCCTAGGAACAGCCATGTCCGGACACACCACGCTCGCACCCGCGGGCACGGCCGCCAAGCGCAAGGAAGCGCGCACGGTCATCCTGTCCAGCTATCTGGGCAGCACCATCGAGTTCTACGACTTCCTGTTGTACGCCACGGCCGCAGCCGTCGCCTTCCCCAAGGTTTTCTTCACCGGCATGGACGATTGGGTGGGTGTGGTCGCGGCCTACGCCACCTTCGCCGCCGGGTACGTTGCCAGGCCGCTGGGCGGGGTGATCTTCGGCCACTTCGGTGACAAGGTGGGCCGCAAGGGGATGCTGATCATCTCCATGGCCATGATGGGCATCGCCTCCACCCTCATCGGCCTGATCCCGGGCGCCGGCGTCATCGGGCCCTGGGGCGCCGTGATCCTGGTACTCCTGCGGGTCTGCCAGGGCATCGCCGTCGGCGGTGAATGGGGCGGCGCCGCCCTCATGGCGCTGGAACACGCCGACCCCAAACGGCGCGGCTTCGCAGCCTCCTTCGTCAACGCCGGAGCCCCCACCGGCGCCGTGCTGGGCACCCTGGTGATGGGTGCCTTCTCGGCCCTTCCGCAGGACGCCTTCCTGGCCTGGGGCTGGCGTGTGCCGTTCTTGCTGTCCTTCGTGCTCCTGATCGTCGGCATGTTCGTCCGCCTGCGGGTCTCGGAAAGCCCCATCTTCGCCGAAGCCGTGGCCAAGGAGGAGGCCCAGGCCGGCACCAAACGCAAGATTCCGCTGCTCGAGGTGCTGCGCCGGCCCAAAGCGCTGATCATGATCATGTTCGCCGGCGCCGCCGGGTTCGGCCTGCAGGTGGTGCTGCCCACCTTCTCGGTCACCTATGCCGTGTCCAAGGGCGCACCGCAGCAAGGTGTGCTGTACGCGTTCGCCGGGGCCTCGGCCATCTCCATCATCTTCGTGCTCCTGGGCGGCCGCCTGTCCGACCGGTTCGGCCGCCGGCCCGTGATGATCGCCGGCCTGGCCCTGTTCATCGCCTACCTGTTCCCCATGTTCGGCATGCTGGGTTCCGGCAATGTCGGCCTGGTCTTCGTGGCATTTACCGTGGCGCTGATCCTGCACTCATCCCTGTACGGGCCGCTGGCAGCGTTCGTGTCCGAACAGTTCGGCACCACGTCCCGCTACACCGGTGCCGCGGTGGGCTACCAGCTGGCCACCCTCATCGGCGCAGGCTTCACCCCGGGCATCATCGCCGGACTCTACAAGGATTCCGGCCAGAGCATCCTGCCGGTGGTGGTGTTCCTGTCCGTCATGGCCCTCGTCTCGATTGTCTTCATCGCCCTGACGCGGGAATCTAAGAACAACGACCTCACCACGGTCCGTTAGGAGAACCATGGACAACAACGGAGTTGGATCCTGGCTGCAGCGCCGCCGGCACAAATCAGGTTCCAAGGCAGCCCTCATTTCCGGAACCAGCACCCTTGGCTACGAGGAACTGGCCGAGCGGGCCGACCGCCTGGCCAACGCGCTCATGGGCCACGGAGTGGCCAAGGGGGACCGGGTGGCGTACCTGGGGGAGAACCACCCGTCCTTCGTGGAGACCTTCTTCGCCTGCGGCCTCGTGGGCGCCATCTTCGTCCCGCTCAACACCAGGCTTGCTCCGCCTGAACTGCAGTTCCAGCTTGAGGATTCCGGGGCCCGGCTCCTGGTCAACGCCGCAGCCCTGGAACCGTCCGCCTCCGCCGCCGTGGGAGGAACGCCGGTCACCCACCGCCTGGTCATAGCTGCCGACGGCGGGACGGAACTTTCCGCGGCTGGGTCACCGGCCGGCGTCGAACACTCCGTCACGGTGGAGCACTACGGAGAGGCGCTGCAGGCGGCGGCGGCGGACCACCCCGACGTGCCGGTGGGGCATGACGACGGGGCAATGATTCTCTACACCTCGGGGACCACCGGCAAGCCCAAGGGGGCGCTCCTGACGCACGGGAACATCACCTGGAACTGCATCAACACCATCGTGGACATGGACCTGAACCGCAACGATGTGGCGCTGATGATCTCGCCGCTGTTCCACGTTGCGTCGCTGGACATGGGGCTGCTGCCGATGCTCCTGAAGGGTGCCACCGTGGTGCTGGAGGCCAAATTCGATCCCGCCAGGGTCCTGGAACTGATCGAGCAGCACAAGGTGACCACCCTCAACGGGGTGCCCACCACGTTCCAGCTGCTCTGCGAGCACCCGGGCTGGGAGGGGGCGGACCTCAGCTCCCTGGACAAGCTCACGTGCGGCGGCTCCGCCATTCCCCGCCGGGTCCTGGATGCGTACGAGGACCGCGGTATCGGGTTCACCAGCTGCTACGGCATGACTGAAACAGCGCCGGGAGTCACCATGCTTCCCGTGGCGCGGTCACGGGAGAAGGCCGGTTCGGCAGGCCTGCCCCACTTCTTCACCGACGTCCGGATCGCCGATCCCATGGGCAGCGCCGTGGCTCCCGGGGAGGTGGGGGAGATCCAGATCTCCGGGCCCAACGTGATCAAGGAGTACTGGAACGGGCCTGAGGCGACGGCCGGAAGCTACGCGGATTCGGTCTGGTTCCGCTCCGGCGACATGGGCTACCGGGACGGGGAAGGCTTCCTGTTTGTCTCCGACCGGCTCAAGGACATGATCATCTCCGGCGGGGAGAACATCTACCCGGCCGAGGTGGAGGCGGTCATCTCCGAGCACAGCGCCGTGGGGAGCGTGGCCGTTATCGGCGTTCCGGATGAGAAGTGGGGCGAGGTGCCGCAGGCGATCGTGACCCTGCGCGAGGGCGAATCCCTGACGGCGGACGAGCTGCGGAGCTTCCTCCACGGCCGGCTGGCCCGGTACAAGATCCCCAAGTCCCTGGTGGTGGTGGCCGAGATGCCCCGCACGGCCAGTGGGAAGATCCGCAAGATGGAGCTCCGCAAACAGCTCTGACGGTCCCACGTCCTGGCGCGGTGTGGCTTCGCCGTTGTTACCCTTCCCGGTCATCAATTGGCGGAGCCATACCACCCGGTGACACCATGATTGGATGCTTGAGGCAACTAAACCCCAGAATTCCCCGGACGGGGCACCCGCCAACCCTGCGCTTGAGGCGGAAAGCAGGATTGCCCGCATCGCGGTAACGGTGTTCCCCCTCCTGGTGGTGGCCGCAGGCATCGCCGGTTTCCTGCTCCCAGGTGTCTTCAAGCCCATGGGACAGGGCGTGCCCTACCTGCTGGGCATCATCATGTTCTGCATGGGCCTGACCCTTACCCCCCCGGATTTCGCCGCAGTGGCCAAGCGGCCGTGGGCGGTGGCGCTGGGAATCGTGGCGCACTACGTCATCATGCCCGGTGCCGGCTGGCTCATCGCCGGAGCCCTCAACCTCAACCCCGAACTCGCCGTCGGCGTCATCCTGGTGGGCTGCGCACCCTCCGGTACGGCCTCGAACGTCATGGCTTTCCTGGCCAAGGGCGACGTCGCCCTCTCTGTCGCCGTCGCCTCCGTTTCAACCCTGATCGCCCCGATCGTCACCCCGCTGCTGGTCCTGTTTCTGGCCGGCTCCTACCTGCAGATCGACGCCGCCGGGATGGTGCTGGACATCGTCAAGACAGTGCTCCTGCCCGTGGTCGCCGGACTGCTGGCCCGGCTGTTCCTCAAGAAGCTCGTCGCGAAGGTGCTGCCGGCGCTGCCCTGGGCCTCCGCCGTCGTGATCTCCCTGATCGTGGCCATCGTGATGGCCGGCAGCGCCAACAAGATCCTCGACGCCGGTGCCATCGTGTTCCTTGCCGTGGTGCTCCACAACGGTTTCGGCCTGGGGCTGGGCTACCTGGCCGGCAAGCTGGGCCGCCTGGACGACAAGGCCCGCCGTGCCCTGGCGTTCGAAGTGGGGATGCAGAACTCCGGCCTTGCATCGACGCTGGCCATCGCGCACTTCACCCCGCTCGCGGCACTCCCGTCCGCCGTCTTCTCCCTGTGGCACAACATTTCCGGCGCCATCGTTGCGGCCTGGCTGGCCAGGCGTCCGCTGAAGGAAGAGCCGCCGGCGCAGGAAGCACGCTGACCGAATCGTCCGGGTCAACCCCAGGGCCCCTGCCACTTCGCTCACGGTCCTGTCCTCAGCGAACCAGTTTCATTCAGTGAAACAACCCGCGCGTCCGGGCCTGCCCATGCCCCACAGTTGAGTCCATGAACGCGGACCACACCTTGGTCCGGCGCCCGGCAACGCCGGGACAGAGGCAACAGGACAGAAACGGCGCGGCACACATGGAGTCAACGATGACGGCACTGCGGATCCTCCGGGGGATCGAGTTCGGCCGGCCACAGAACACGGACCCGCTGCTCCTGGACCTTTACCTTCCGGAGGCGGCGCCTCCGGGAGGCGGGGGCAGCCGCCAGGCCGGCCTGCCCGCCGTGGTCCATTTCCACGGCGGCGGCTGGCGGACGGGGGAGCGGTCCTCCCTGGGACCTGGCGTGGACGGTTTTCGCCTCAGCCCTATTGAGCAGCTCGCGGCCGCCGGCTTCGTGGTGGCCTCGGCCGACTACCGCCTGACGGACACCGCCACCTTCCCGGCGCAGCTGCTGGACGCCAAAGCAGCCGTCCGCTGGCTCCGGGCCCACGCTGCCGAGTACGGGGTGGACCCGGACCGGATCTACGCCTGGGGTGACTCCGCCGGCGGCCACCTTGCCAGCCTCCTCGGCCTGACGTCAGGAGGCGCGGATTTTGTGGACCCGGCCCGTAGCCCCGACGCTGACGGGGACAGCCAGGTGGCCGGCGTCGTGGCCTGGTACCCGCCCACTGACCTTGTGACCATGGGGTCACAGGCGCGGCCTGATGCCGTTGCAAGCGCCGACGACCCCGGCTCCCGTGAATCCCTCCTGATCGGTGCCCAGCCGGCGGACGCCCCTGCCAAGGCACGCGCCGCCAGTCCCGCCACCTACGTACACCCGGACGCGCCGCCGTTCCTGCTGATCCATGGCACGGCCGACCGCTTCGTCCCCGTGGAACAGTCCACCGGCTTCGCCGCCGCGCTGGAAGCCGCGGGCAACGTCGTCGACCTCCTCCTGCTGGAGGACGCGGACCACATGTGGCAGCTCCCGGACCGCAGCACCACGGCCGCGGAACAGGCAACCACCGCCACCATCGAGTTCTTCCGCCGCCACGCAGACCAGCACTGATTCCCCAACCCTTGCCCGGTGCGCACGCGCCCTCCGGGAACCGGACCTGAAAGGCCCCCCATGCAGTTCATCGGCATCACCCACCACGGCGAGCCCTGGGCAGCCGCCCTCGCCGGTTCCCGCGTCCTCCCGCTCGTACCAATCCCCGGATTCTGGGCCGACGCCGAAGGCTGGCAGGACAAGGCCGCGGGCCTGGTTGCCGGTGCAGCAGGCAGTGAAGCGTCCGACGCCGGCGCCTGGCTGGAGCGCGGCAGCGTCACCGAGGTGCCGCTGGTCCCCGCCTCAGCCCGGGTTATCTGCGTCGGGCTGAACTACAAGGCACACGTTGCCGAAGGCAGCTTCAAGGACCAGGAACTGCCCCCGTACCCCACCCTGTTTGCCCGCTGGACGGCGTCCCTGTCCGTCGGCAACGTTCCGGTCCCCGTCCCTGCTGGCGAGGACGGTCTGGACTGGGAAGGCGAAGTGGCCGCGTACATCGGCCGCCGGGTCGAGTCAGTGGACGAATCCGCCGCCGGCGACGCCGTCTTTGGCTACTCCACGTTCAACGACATCACCTCCCGCAAGGCCCAGAAACTGACCTCGCAGTGGACGCTGGGCAAGAACGGCGACTTCAGCGGTCCGCTGGGTCCCCTGGTCAGCCGTGATGAGGTGGGGGACCTCCGCGAAGGCCTGCAGGTCCGCACCCGCGTCAACGGCATCGAGGCCCAGAACGGCAACACCCGGGACATGATCTTCTCCGTCCCGGCCATCATCTCGCTCATCAGCCAGACGTTCACGCTGCACCCGGGCGACGTCATCGCCACCGGCACCCCGGACGGCGTTGGCTATGCCCGCACCCCGCAATGGCTCCTCCAGCCCGGCGACACCGTGGAAGTGGAGATCGAGAAGCTCGGCACGCTGACCACGCCGGTGGGGGACCTTTCCCTGCGGAGCCGTGCCTGATGACCGCATCCCATCACGCCGCAGACCTTCCGGCGGAGGTGCAGGTCCTGATCGCCGGCGGGGGCCCCAGCGGGCTCTTCCTGGCATTGGACCTGGCCTCCCGCGGCATCGCCAGCACCGTCGTCGAACCCCGTACCGCCGTGGACCATACCCGGCCGCGGGCCAAGACCACCAACGCCCGCACCATGACCCACCTGCGCCGGCTGGGGCTCGCGGACCCGCTCCGGAACGCGGCGCCGCTGCCGGTGGACTATGGGCAGGACGTGATCTTCTGCACCGGGCTCACCGGCCCGGCCGCCCACGAACTGCGCCGGTTCCGCAATGCCTTCCAACTGGTCCCCGGCCGGTACGGCCCGCAACCCGAATGCGGCCAGCAGGTGCCGCAGCCGGTCCTTGAGGAAGTCCTCCGCAGCGCCGCAACGGACAACCCCCTGGTCACGTTCGTGACCGGGTGGACCGTCACCGATGCCAGCCCTGCCGGCGGCGATGCCACCGGGCCGCACGCCGTCGTCGTCGCGGATTCCTCCGGTGACTGCCGCACCCTCTCCGCCCGGTTCCTGATCGGAGCCGACGGCGGGTCCTCCACCGTCCGCCGCAGCCTGGGGCTCCGGCTGGAGGGCGGCTCCGCGGCCCTGTCCAACGTCAGCATCCTGTTCCGCTCGCAGTCCCTGGCATCGGCCATCGCATTGGATCCGGCCGTGCAGTACTGGGTGGTGGGATCGGAGACCTCCGGCATGGTGGGGCCCATGGACCTGGCCGGCACCTGGTGGGCGATCGTCCAGGGCGTGGATCCCGCCATCAACGTCAGCACGGAAGACGCCGCCGCGATGGTCCGCTCCCTCGTGGGTGCGGAGGTGGACATCGACGTGGTGGCCACCGATCCGTGGACCGCCCGGATGCTGCTGGCGCCGGAGTACAGCGACGGCAGCATCTTCCTGGTGGGCGACGCCGCGCACCTGAACCCGCCGTGGGGCGGCCACGGCTTCAACACCTGCATCGGCGACGCCGCCAACCTGGCCTGGAAGCTCGCCGCCGCCATCAACGGATGGGCCGGCCCGGGGCTCCTCCCCAGTTACGGCGAAGAACGCCGCCCGGTGGCGGCCCGCACCATCCGCGACGCCGCCGAAAACGGCAAGGCCCTGGCGTACCACTTCGCGGATACCCACCTCGCGGCCGCAGGGGCACGAGGCGACGCCGCACGGCAGGCCGCCAACGCGGCGCTGGCCGTGAAGCAGAGCGAGTTCGACTCCCTGGGCCTGGTGTTGGGCTATTCGTACGCGGACTCTTCCCTGGTGGTGCCGGACGCCCTGCCCGCCCCCGCCGAGGACCCCATCGACTACATTCCCTCAGCCACCCCCGGCGCCCTGCTGCCGCACGCCTGGCTGGCGGACGGCACCTCCCTGTACAGCCATTTGGGAGCCGGCTTCACGCTGCTGGCCGACGCCGGCGCGCTGGCCGGGGTGCCGGCGTCGGAAGCCTTCCAGCCGGTGCTGGCGGCCGCCGCCCGGACCGGCGTCCCGGTGACCATCGCCGTCGTCGGACCAGCCGACGACGGCACGCACCTTTCGCAGGTATGGGGTGCCGGCACCCTGCTGGTCCGCCCGGACCAGCACGTGGCGTGGCGGGGCAATTCCGCCGCTGCCGCAGGCGCCGCCTTGTCCGTGGCGGCCGGCTGGTCGCCTATTTCCCTCGAGACCACCAGGAGCATCCGTGCAGACGCCGTCCTTCCGTGACTACCTGTTCTCCCCGGACCACCCGCGCGTCGCGGAGATCCGCGGACTGGACGCCCGAGAGTACGCAGAAGCCGCCAAGAACGATTCCTTCGCCGGGCCCATGATCGAAGGGTGGCAGGAGCTCTACCCGCAGCCCTTCACCGGGATCACCAGCGACGGCGTCCGGCGGGAAGGCCTGTACCCGCTCGCACCGGCGCGGCCCGGCGAAGAAGCGCCCACAGCGCAGATGGTGGCGGCAGCCCGCAAGCTCCTGGGCACCCTGGACGCCGACCGGGCCCGGAAGCTCAGCTACGCCGTGGACGCCCCCGAATGGCAGAGCTGGGCCAACCCGGAGTTCATGCAGCACGACACCGGCCTCCGGCTCGATGAACTGGAACCCGCGGTCCGCGACGCCGTGCTTGGCGTGGTGGAGGCCAGCCTGAGCGCCGAAGGATTCGAACTGGTGCGGAACCTGATGCGCATCAACGGCTTCCTGGGTGACCTGGTGGAACTGCCCCTGCTGATGAACGAGTTCAGCTACAACTTCGCCCTCTATGGCGAGCCGTCAGAAACCGAACCCTGGGGGTGGCAGCTCTTTGGCCACCACGCGGCGCTGAACTGCCTGGTAGCGGGAACGCAGCTGGCCATCTCGCCGGTATTCATGGGTGCTGAGCCGGACGTGATCGACGCCGGCCCGCACCGGGGCGTCAAGGTGTTCAAGGAGCGCATCGCCCTGGCCCGGGAACTGATGGGCGCCCTGCCGGCCGAGTTGCGCTCCCGCGCCGTTGTTTACGGGTCCATGGTGGACCCGGCCATGCCGGAAGGCCGCCTCCACCCCGGGGACGAACGGCACCTGGGCGGCTGTTTCCAGGACAACCGGGTGATCCCGTACGAGGGCATCCGGGCTGCTGACATGCCCTCCGGGGCGCGCAGCTTGCTGGACGCGGTGGTGGATGATTTCATCGCGTACCTCCCGGAGGGCCCGCGCGCAGCCCGCCGCCGGGAAATCCGCGAGCACTACGGCGAGACGTACTTCAGCTGGATCGGCGGCTGGGAAGGCGGGGAAGCGTTCTACTTCCGGCTGCAGAGCCCCGTGGTGGTGCTGGAACTTGACCATCACACCGGAGTGTTCCTCAGCAACGAGGAGCCTGCCCCGTTCCACATGCACACCGTGGTGCGCACGCCCAACGGCAACGACTACGGCCGGGAACTGGTGAAGCAAGCCATCCGGTAACACCAGGAAGGCCCGGATTCCTCTCGGAAGTCCGGGCCTTTTGTGGTGCGGCTTACAGGATGTCCAGGGCTGCGCGGCGCTGCGGCGGGGGCCCCACAACTGTCAGGTCCATCTCGGCCTGGGCGCGGCCGAAGCCTTCCATGTCCATGTACGGTTCGCCGCCCTCGGTGTACATGTGGTCCTCGGTGGGCTTGTTGAAGTACTCAAAGAACCCGTTGAAGACCGATGGCGTCAGGAAGCCCACCATCTGGGTGTTGTGGGCATCGAGCGCGAACGAGTGGACGGTTCCGGCGGGGGCATGCACAAAGTCGCCCTTGGTCAGGAGCATCTCGCGGCCGTTGGCGTAGAGCCACATCCGGCCTTCGGTGCAGAGGAAGTTCTCCGTGTGCTGCGAGTGGAAGTGCAGTGGAATGTAGGGGGATTTGGCGCCCTTGGTGTGTACGGCGAAGTAATTGGAACCGGTGTTGGCGGGCCGGGACAGGTAGGTGAACATCGTCTGGTAGCTGGCCAGCCGCTCACCCTCCCCGGCACTGAGGAAGTAGGGGCTCTGCGTGGGCGGCAGGCCGGCGTCGTGCTTGAAGGACGGAGCCACGCGCTCAACGTCCGGGAAGGTGATGCCAAACTCTGCACCTACCTCGGCCTGCTCCTGCAGGCTGGCCTTGTGCCCGGGCCTGGCCGGCGGGACGTGCGAATCGATGGGGGTGCCAACCCGCTCGTAGTAGGCCTCGCCGCCGCCGGGAGTCATCCAGTTCAGGAAACGCGTGTAGTGGCTCGCCATCCGGTAGGCGTGCGGAGTGTTCGGCGGGATGACCACCGAGTCGCCCGGCGTCAGGATCCGGCTCTCGCCAGGCAGCCAGACGTGCAGGATTCCGTCGAACACGTACAGCGTCTTGTGCTCGATGCTGTGGCTGACAAAGGGGGATTCGGCTCCCATGCCGCCGGAAACGTAGGCTGCGCTGAAGATCCCTCCCGTATCGGCGGAGCGGGCGATGACCGTCACCAGCTGGCCGTTGATTTCGTAGCGTGCGCCCTCGCCGGACGCCATGTAATACGGGACTGCCTCGCCGGGCAGCGCGTTGGCCACCGGGAGCTGCTTGTTCATTTCCTCAACGCTGAGGGACATGGTTTCCTTCTTTCCAGTCGGCCGGCCGTTGCCGGAGCGTGACCTACATCATGGCTGTCGCACGCTCCCTCCACGAGCCCGGATTCCAATGGTTGGAATCCGAACCTGGCCAGCCTTCCTGCCGGCTATCCCTCACATTCCTTGCAGTACTTCTTGCCGTCCTTCTCCCGGGCCAGCTGGCTGCGGTGGTGGACCAGGAAGCAGGACATGCAGGTGAACTCGTCGGCCTGCACCGGGACCACCTGGATAAGGAGTTCCTCGTTGGAAAGATCGGCGCCGGGCAGCTCGAAGCTGTCCGCGAGGTCCGTCTCGTCCATGTCGGGACTGGCCTCCCGGCGGGCGGACTTATCGGACTTCAGCTCCTCCAAAGCGACGTTCGGCTCTTCCTCGGGAGTAACCCGTGGAGCGTCGTAGTCAACTGACATGTGGTGTTTTCTCCTGTCGAGCTGCAGTTGTCCAGATTGTTCTGAACAGATCGACAACGCAGGGGCGCGTCAACAAATTCCCTGCACGGTACTCCGGCCCTCGGTTGCCGTCCAGGAGGAGCTCACGCGAAATCCGTACCGGCCAGGCGCACGCACGCCTCCCACAACCGACGCCGGGCCTCCGCGTCCGAGCCCATGCCCGGGGTGGGAAGTTGCTTCCGCTTCGCCCACAGCTTGCCGGTCACGGCTGCAGCCTCCGGCGAAGTTGCCAGCCACAGCGGCGTGTCCGCGGCCCGTTCCGCCGACTTGCCCAGCGTGTTGGTCAGCCGGCGGAACGGACCGCCTACGTCCTGCAGCAGCCCCGTATTCCGCACCAGCCCCGGGTGCACGGCGTTGGCCACCACGCCCGTGCCGCGCAGCCGTTCGGCAAACTCCTGCGTCAGGAGGATCCGGGCCAGCATGGTGGGTGGCGTGGAACGGAGGAAACTGTATTTGCCCCTGGCGGTCTGCAGGTCATCGAACGGGAGCCTGACGTTGCCGTATTTGGAGGCGATATTGATGATGCGTGACGGCAGGGCGGCCGTGGCACCCTTCTTGAGGGCCTCCAGGAGGAGTCCGGTCACCAGGAAATAGGACATCACGTTCGTGGCAAAGGTGAGCTCCAGCCCTTCGGCGGTTTCGTGGCGCTCCTTGCGGAATACTCCGGCGGTGTTCACCAGGACGTCCACCCGGTCGTGACGGGAACGAAGTTCGGCCATGGCCTCACGGATGGACGATTGCAGCGACAGGTCGCAGGCCAGGGGCTCCAGCTCGGCGTCCGGGACGCGGGTCCGGATATCCGCCATGGCCGCCAGGGCGCGGGCCTGGCTGCGGGCCACCACCACGACGGCGGCCCCTTCACGGGCAAGGCCGGCAGCAACAGCCCGTCCAATACCGCCCGCTGCCCCGGTCACCACCGCAATCCGCCCGTCCAACCGTGCCATCGCCATCGCCTCCATATCGCCAGCAGTTGCCGGCACTATCCCAGCACTTATCGGGGCGGCGGGCCAGGGTCTTCCGGACTGGAACCAGGGTACGCGGGTATTGGTGGTGCGGCGGCCCTGGCGACAGGAAGACCTCTTAGTGGTTGGCTGTTGGTGCCGCCACTAAGAGGTCTTCACTTGTTCATAACGGAATCAACGTTGTGGGACGTTCAGCGAGTCCGTGATCATCTCAAGGGAGATATCCCGTCATCCCGCTTTTGGGTCTAACCGGCGAGGCCGCGGGCAGCTGAGCTTGGGGACATGGCCGCGGCCGTGAGGACGGACGTTTCCCGTTCGCTCTGCTGCACCTCGTCGAGCTCCTTGAGGGTGTACTTCTTGGTCTCCTTGGCGGTCAGGGCTGAGGCTCCTGCCAGGACCATGAACCCGAGCGCCACCATGGACGGTCCGACCCAATCTTTCAGGTCGGGGCCAGCGAGTGCTGTCGAGAGAACGGGGCCGATGACACCGGAGATCGCGAAGCCGACCTGAGTCCCAAGGGCGAGTCCGGAGACGCGCAGGCGGCCGGGGAACATCTCCGCGAAGAACGAGGGCCACGACGCGTTCACCATTGAGTAGAAAAGGGAGTAGTTGATGATGCCGAACAGGAAGATCAGCGACCAGTTCCCGGTCGTGATTGACCACAGGTAGGGGACCATCGTGACGCCAACGCCGCCCGTTGCGATGAGGAACATCGTCTTGCGGCCGATCTTGTCCACAAGGAATCCTGCCAGGGGCGTGATGCCGAGCGCGATCACGGCCGAGACGGTAGTCGTCAGGAGCATGGTCGGCTTATCCAGCTTGTATCCGGCGGTACCGAATGCCACCGAGAAGGTCTGCATCATGTAGCTCGTGCCCGCGATGAGGGCACAGAACACGATCCGCAGCACCGCACGCCAGTGGAAACGCAGAAGATGCCGGAGGGGAGCAACGGTCACCTTGGCGGCCTGGGCCTTTACGAACTCCGGCGGCTCCTCGATGTGGCGGCGGATCAGGTAGGCAGCGACGACGACGAGGGCGGAGGCCCAGAACGGCAGCCGCCAACCCCAGCTCAGCAACTGCTCCGAGGGCATGGCGGCGATCGGGATGAAGACCAGCAGGGTAAGCAGCGTGCCGGAGGAGGAACCCAAGGTGGTGAAGCTCGCGAGGAACCCGCGCCGGCCTTCGGAAGCATGCTCCAGGCTCATGGTGATGGCACTGGGCTGCTCACCGGAAAGGCACAGTCCCTGGATGACGCGGATCAGCACGAGCAAGACTGGAGCAAGAGGACCGATTTGGGCGTATGTGGGGAGGCACCCGATCAGGAAGGTGCAGCCGCCGATGCCGAACAGTGTGATCATCATGACGAACTTGCGGCCGCGACGATCGCCCAGCGGCCCCAGGATAAGGGAGCCGAGGGGGCGCACCGCGTAGCCGACCGCGAAGGTGATCATGGCGAGCAGTACGCTGAGGCCCTGGGGAAGCTCAGGTGAAAAGAAGAGCACGTTCAGAACCAACGCCGACGAGGTGCCGTACACCGCGAAGTCGTAGTACTCCAACGTCGTACCGATCCAGGCCGCGATTGCGGCCTTGACCGGGGTCTTCCTGGGAAGTGTGGTTTCTGTCATTTCGTCTCCGTGGGTGATGGGTGAACACCGGTTGCCGCTAAACCTGGGCTCTCGGAAAGAGATCTTGAGTGGAATGTCCTGTTGGTCCTGCTGTGAGCTCTCTCGCAAATCGTGTTTACGGCTTTGCGGACCGGCCTCAAACATCAAGTTAACGTTTGCGGTATGGGTCACACAAAGTCGGCTTTTATGTACCTACATAGCGATTTGTTATGGCTTGGAGTCGAACGACCGGAGGCCATGGGCAACAAGGAAGCCCGCCGTGGAACGGGGATGGGCGAGCGGAGGGCCGCCGGCAGGGGATCAGCCGGGACGATTATTGCGGCTGGGCCACACCCAAGCCGACGCCCCTGGTCATTTTGCGGATTTCGTCGGACTTAAGGCCGCTTGCCCCGGCAAGTTGGTAGTCGTCAAGGAGCCGGGATTTCCTGGCCAGGGCCAATACCTGCGTTCGTTGTTCTTCCGCGTCACTCCGGGCGCCTTCGGCTGCCGCCAGCTCTGAAGCCAATCCCGCAATGAGGTGAAGATGCCCGCTCCGGGTTTGGCCTGACGGGTACAGCTCGCCGCGTGCCAGCGTGGCAGACCGGATACTGGCTGCAGGCTGTCCGGCGGCCTTCGCGACCGCGGCAACTTTCACGCCATCGCACACGGCCTGGGCAAGGCAATCACCCAGCTCGGCGGTGAGGGCACGTACCCTGCTGGACCGAAGTGCCAGGGTCGTCCTCAGCTGGGCCAGCATGGCCAAGGTTTGTTGGGCTCGCGCCGTGGCGGGGTCCGGCTTCGGGACGCCGCGGTACCGGTACGCTGCCACGGCGGCCGCGCCCGTGCCGGTCCTGGCTGAACGCGGAGGTATCCGATCGTGATTTTCTCTGCCGGGCACCTCTGCTCCTTCTCCGTTTGAGTGTCCATGCCCGCGCGGCTTCCCGCCGGCAGGCATAAAACTCCTGCGGTTCGGCCCGTCGGCCCGGAAGGCGTCGCGGGAGGGGCCGGCGGTGTGCCTTCATTGGCCCCGTTATCCACCCTGCAGGTTACGCCTCAGGCAAGCCGGTAGGGCAATACCGAAAGTACGTGGAGCAATAGGTGAAAGTTCTAGGTGCTCCGTCATAAGGGCTGCTTATCTGTCCACGCACTTTAGGTCTTATCCAAGGGGGCGGCTCCTTCCCTAGGCTCGAATGAACCACCCTCATCCGTACCGGAAGCCTGGAAGACACCATGCCTGAATTCGTGCCCGCATCACGCGTAACCCGTATCAAATCCTCACCCAGCGTTGCCGCGGCGGCCCGTGTCCGGGAGCTCAAGGCCGAGGGCCGCCGGATCCTGGACCTCACGGTCGGCGAGCCGGATTTCGACACGCCACAGCACATCAAGGACGCTGCCGTCGCAGCCATCAACCGTGGTGAAACCAAGTACACCTCGGTCACCGGGACGCCCGAACTGCAAAAGGCCATCCTGCAGACGCTGCACCGCAAAACCGGGCAGCACTACACCGCCGGCGAAATCACCATCGGGGGAGGCGGCAAGCAGGTCATCTTCACCGCGTTCATGGCCACCCTCGACCCGGGCGACGAGGTTGTCATTCCCGCACCGTACTGGGTCTCCTACCCGGACATGGTCCTCGCCAACGAGGGCACCCCCGTCATTGTTTCCTGTGGTGAGGACACCGGTTTCAAACTAACCCCTGAGGCACTGGCAGGCGCACTGACGGAGCGCACCAAGTGGGTCATCCTCAACACGCCTTCCAATCCCACAGGAGCGGTGTACTCCAGGGAGGAACTGGCAGGCCTGGCCGCCGTCCTCAAGGACCACCCTGGCGTCTATGTCCTCACTGATGAGATCTACGACGAGATCCACTTCGGCGAAGAGCCCATAACGGGTCTCGTGGCCGTTGCCCCTGAGCTTAAGGACCGTGTGCTGGTCACCAACGGGGTCTCCAAGGCCTACGCGATGACCGGATGGCGGCTGGGTTACGCCGGCGGTCCGGCGCCCCTGGTGGCTGCCATCAACAAGCTGCAGTCCCAAATGTCCTCCTGCCCGTCCTCGATCAGCCAGGCGGCTGCCGCCGCGGCACTCACCGGAGACCAAGCATTCGTCCGCGAAAGCGTGGAGGTGTACCGCGAACGGCGTGATGCGGCAGTCTCCGGGCTTAACGCGGTCAATGGCCTGCAGTGCGCGACGCCGGAAGGCGCCTTCTACGCGTACGTCAACTGCGCCGGGGTCATCGGCAAGACGACGCCCGATGGCAGGCAGATCAGCAACGACGAGGACTTCACGCTGTACCTGCTGGAAGCGGCGTCTGTTGCCGTCATCCAGGGTTCGGCGTACGGACTAAGCCCCTACTTCCGGATTTCCTATGCCACCGGGCTGCCGGTGATCGAGGATTCCCTCGCTGCCATCGAAAAGGCCGTCAGGGCGCTGGCCTGACCTAACCACTATTTTGCCCACGCCTTCTACAACACAGGAGCACCTCATGATCCATGTCAAAACGAAATTCGACCGCCCTTCCGAAGATGCCGTTCAGCGACTTTCCAAGTTCTCCTCTGCCACAGTGCATGAAGCCCAGGGCCGCAAAGGTGCCCTGAGTTCGAAGATCAAGCCGATTGACCGCAGCATGTCCTTCTGCGGCCCCGTTGTCACCGTGGTCTGTGCGCCGCGGGACAATCTGATGCTTCAGGTGGCCATCCACTACGCCCGGAAGGGCGACGTTGTCCTGGTGGCAGCCGGTGAGTACGAGGAAGCCGGGACATTCGGCGATGTGCTGGGCAACGCCATGAAGGCGAAAGGCCTGGCGGGTATGGTCACGGATTCAGGTGTCCGCGACACCAAGGACCTGATTGAACTCGGACTGCCGGTGTTCTCCGGCAGTGTCTGCATCAAGGGGACCGTCAAGGAAACCATTGGCCCGATCAACCATCCCCTGGTGTTCGGCGACGAAATTGTCTACCCGGGCGATGTCCTGCTGGGTGATGCCGACGGTGTGGTGGTGGTCCGCAAGGATGAAATCGAGGAAGTCATCAAGCTGTCGCAGGCACGCGTGGACGCTGAGGACGACCTCATCCGCGGCTACAAGGAGGGTGGCACCACCATCGAGTTGTGCAAACTGACCGACGTGCTGAAGGCCAAGGGCCTGCTGGTGGAGGACGCCGAATTGGAGCCCGCGCTGTAACTTCACACCGATGGGGTTAAACCACAGAGGCCCGGCGTTCTGAACTGCTCCCCGAAAGTTGGACTGAGAAATCAGTTCTGACTTTCGGGGAGCAGTTTTATGCATGGGAGAAGTTCGTTGTCCGTGGAGCAGCGCGAGGCCGCGGTAGCGTTGTTTGAAACGGGTTGGGGTGCTTGGGCGGTAGCGACCCGACTCGGGGTAGGTAGGGGTGCTATCAAACGTTTTTATGGTCGATGGCGGACGCGCGGAGGTACGACGCTGGTGGCGAAGCCGACACGACCGGTGTTCTCGTTTGAGTTCAAACTCGATGCTGTGCAGCGATACCGCGCGGGTGAGCCCAAAGTCGCCCTGGCGAAAGAGCTTGAGCTGTCCTCTCCACTGTTGCTCGAGAAGTGGGCGCGTCAGTACCGGACCGAAGGCGAGGACGGGCTGCGCCCCAAGCCGAAGGGCCGTCCGAAGACGAATCCTGGGACAGCAAGGAAACCTGAGTCTGAGGTAGAGCGGCTGCGCCGTGAGAACGAACGCCTGCGGGCAGAGGTTGCCTTTCTGGGAAAAGTAAACGCCTTGAGGGACGGGGAACAGCGCTAAAGGTCCGCGCTGTCATCGCTCTCAGGGCTGAACACCGCTTGGAAGTTCTCCTGGACGTAGCCGGGTTAGCCCGGTCCACGTTCTTCTACCACCAGTCCCGCCTCCAAGGCCCAGATCCACGGGCTTCTCTGAAGGCCGCTGTCACGGAGATTTTCGAGAAGAACCATGGCCGGTACGGACACCGCCGGATCCATATTGATCTGCTCAAGCAAGGGTGGACGGTCGCTAAGAAGACCGTATTGAAGCTGATGCGTTCCCTGCGGCTGGTCTGCAAGGTCCGGAGCAGGAAGCGGTACAACTCGTACCAGGGCGAGCAGGGCGCTGTGGCCCCGAACCTGCTGAATCGCCAGTTCGAAGCGGATGCCCCAAACCAGAAGTGGGTGACCGATGTGACCGAGTTCAGCGTGGGTGACCGGAAGCTCTACCTCTCACCGATCATGGACCTATTTGACCGGCAGATCATCTCCTATGCCATCGGGAGGTCCCCCAATTTGGAGCTGACCAACGCCTCGCTGCGCAGCGCCTTGGCCACGCTAGCGGACGGGCGGAAACCCCTCGTTCACTCCGACCAGGGATTCCAGTATCAGCACAACTCTTGGCGCACGCTCTTGGCGGAGGCCGGTGCGGTGCAGTCGATGTCCCGCAAAGCCAACTGCTACGACAACGCCGTGATGGAAAACTTCTTTGGGCACCTCAAGGAAGAACTCTTCCATCACGTCCGCTTCCTCAACACCGAGGCCCTAACAGCGGCCTTGCACGAGTACATCCACTGGTACAACACCGAAAGAATCTCCACCAAGCTCAAGGGTTTGAGCCCGCTACAGTATCGTGCTCAGACGCTTGCGGCATAGGTCCCTCTTAGCGAACCTTCACCGGGACTTTGGGGGCTGAAACTCAATCCCATTTACAGGCACCCTCGCGTGGTTCATAGTCGGGGTATGAGAGGGGCTGGAATTCTCCCCGCAGACGCTCCCGACCCGCGGGCCGGATGGGCCGAGCGCCTGAAACTCATGCCCATTCCGGTGATGGGGCTCATCTCCCAACTGTCATTGGAGGACACCGACAGCGTTGGTGTGACCTATGGCCAAGATGATCGTGGGTACAACGAGATGACGGCGAGCATCACCTATACGCTCTGGCGAAACCCGGATGACCGCTCAGACCCGGTAAACCTCGCAGACCTCAACGAGAAGACACGCAGATCGATCGAGGAAGTTCCGCCATGGCCGCGGCCCCCTTGGCTGATCGAGTACGTGGAGCGCCTGCGTTACCCGCAAGTTGAGGAGGCCGTGCGAACCACCTGGCACCGCGATCCATCCGAGCGCTCTTCGGTTCGAAGCCTGTTGGCTGACCATGTCAACCACATCCTCATGAACCAATACCGGCAAGAGCTCTGGCCGGGCAGCAACCCGTGGGACCAGCACGCACCCTCAGTAACCGCCCGGATGGTCAACAGCCAGGCCAGGACCGTTATCAACGGAGTCGACATGCCCGGCGCAGAGATTGATACAGACCCGTTCGTCTACGGTATCGGAGCCCAGCTGTCCGGCGGCGGCGTGGTGACCGCTGTGCTTCCGCGCACGGAGCTCAAGCACGTCCAAGTCCAATTCACCACCCGGAGCTAATACATCTACACACAGCGACAACGCGAGGGGTCTACAAATGGCAGAAAATTTGGGTACTCGCCTCTGAAGCAGCCAGTCTGGAACTTCGGCCACCGAAGCATGGGACGGAAAAGGCTCCGACCAGGAAGGGACGGAGCCTTTAGCAAAGGGCCAACCGCTTACCGCTAGAGTTGGACTCGCACATTTGCGAGTCCAACTTTCGGGGACCGGTTCATTCCTTCTGGAACTCCGGGCCTTCTCTTGGCCGCCGGCGGCGCGGTGGTTCAAGCCACCTCAGTTCATCCCGGGAAGAAGGTAAGCAGGCGGCCCCACCTGGGAGTCGTCCAGGTACCACATGGTGGATCCCCGTTTGCCCGGCGGCATCATGCTGCCCTCGAAGACAAACACCGGATCCGAGGCAGCGCCGTCCTCGGCCCGCCAGAAACCATTGGTGGGGCAATGCGAACCGGTGCTGGCCTTAAGCTGGATCCTTCGTTCCGAGGAATTCCGGTATTGCAGGCTGGTGATCTTTTTCATGCTGGGCTCCAAGGGAATCATTTGTGCCGGGTAAACGCCGTTGGCGAACCTTTATGGCTTTTATCCTAGGACGCAGCAAATTCCGTGGATAAGACTAATGGAGCGTGACCTGATAAGGGCCGCTTATGATGCATCCGCGGCAGCGGAGGATGTTCCGCCGGAAAGCGGCTGGTATTTGCTGCGCAGCATTTCCTGGAGCATTTCCTTCAGTACCAGCAGTACGGCGGAACCGGCCTCGGAGAGCGGTTCGTGGTCCGGAGTGCACAGCGCGATCTTGCACTGCAGTGCAGGCCCGGTGATCCGGAGGACCCGGAAGTCCTCCTCATGGAACAGGGCATCCGCGGCCGACTTGGGCAGGATGGTGGCACCCAGGTCGCTGCGCAGCAGCCTGGTCAGGGACGGCACCGATTCCACTTCCCCCACCAGGTGCAGCGTGAGGCCCTTGCTGTCGAAGCCCGCCTCCACCACCTGGCGGAGGGTGTGGATCCGTTCGGGCAGGAACAGGCCCAGGGTGGCCGCCGCTTCCAGGGCGATGGTGCCGGCCCCGGGGTCCACCGGAAGCTCCCGTGCGGCGTTGACCACCAGGTACAGGTCCTCGACGATGAGGGTGGTGAATTGCACACCCCGGATAGGCCCCGGTTCATAGATCAGGGCCATGTCCAGCCGCCCGTTCTTGATGGCCTCGCTGAGTACGCCGCCGTATATCTCGGTCAGGTGCAGCACGATGTCGGGGTAGCGCCGCCCTACTTCGCGGATAATCCGAGGGGTAAGGCTTGAGGCCATGCTGTAGGGGGCGATTGCTATGGAGACGCGCCCGGAAGGTGCCGCCCCTGAAGCTGCCACATCGATCCTTGCCTGCTCCACTTGGCGCAGGATGGTCTGGGCGTGCCGGTAGAGGGTATGGCCGGCCGCCGTGGGCTCCACGCCCTGCTTGCTCCGGATCAGGAGCCGCTGCTTCAGCTCCGTTTCCAGGGCCGACACCTGCTGGCTCAGCGCCGGCTGGGCGACGTGGAGGGCGGCGGCCGCCTTCGTGATGCTTCCTGAGTCGACGATCTTCACGAAGTACGCCAGCTTCCGGGTGTCCATAGCGCTCCTCTTTTCCAGCCGGGGACGGCACAGCATGCGGGGTCATACGTTGGCGCTATGGCGGGACAGGCAATACGTCTTTGTGTGATCCGAGTCTCGGGCATAGGTTAATTGCAGATGACTTTCCAATGACAAGAGCATTCTATCCCGACCCAAGCCATCGCCGTTTTTGATGCCGGCATATGTTTTGTGCATAAGTAGGGAAATAGTTTGTTGGAAAGGCCAGTCTTGTCGTCACGAAATAAGGGCCGCTTGCATTTTTTGGGTCGCCAATAGCGCCTCTAAAGGTCATAACTGTTCCCTATAGCGTGATACGGCATTCGTCTTTGTGTGGCTCCAAACCCGATGCCACACTGATTTACACCCGCAGCACCAGCAGAGGAAGGCCCGCAATGCCCACAGTTGATCTCGTAGCGGATCTTGGTGAAGGTTTTGGCGCCTACTCGATCGGCGACGACAACGCCCTCCTGGAAGTCGTCTCCAGCGCCAACATCGCCTGCGGCTTCCACGCAGGGGACCCCGACATCATGGACGCCACCGTGGCTGAATGTGTCCGCAAGGGCGTGGGCATCGGCGCCCATCCGAGCTTTCCGGATCTTCGCGGCTTCGGCCGCCGGGCCATGGACCTCACCGCCGACGAAGTCCGCAACGACGTCATCTACCAGCTGGGAGCCCTGTCGGCGTTTGCCGCCTACCACGGCGGCACCGTCTCCCACCTGGCTCCCCACGGCCGCCTGGGCAACCTGGTGGCCACCCGCGCGGACTACGCCGGAGCCGTAGCGGATGCCGCGGCCCGGGTGGACCCGAAGCTGATCATCCTGGCGCAGGACGGTGAACTCGCCACTGCGGCGGCGGAGCGCGGCCTGCGGGTGGCCATCGTTGGCATCGCGGACCGCGCCTACCAGGATGACGGCACACTGGTGCCGCGCAGCCGGCCCGGCGCCGTGATCCACGACCCCTCCGTCATTGTCCAGCGCACTGTGCGGATGGTGACCGAAGGACTCATCGAAACAGTCTCCGGCAGCGACATCGCCATCCATGCCGACACGGTGCTGCTCCACGGCGACAACCCGGGCGCCGTCGAACTTGCCCGCCTGGTTCGCAGCGAACTGATCGCCGCAGGCGTCACCATCGCCCCGTTGGCACAGGTGCTCGCCGCCAAGCAAAAGGTTTCCTGACCATGGCCGCCCCCACGACAACCAGCCGGACAATGCTGGACATCTACGAGTCGGGCGACGCCGCCCTGCGCGTGGTGGCACAGTCCGGTGACGCAGAAGCCAACTGGGCCACGGTCCACTCCCTGGCCGGCTGGCTGGCGGCCGTCGGCGTCGAAGGCATCCACGGCGCCGTTCCCACCTACGACTCCGTCCTGGTCGAATTCGACCCCTACCTCACCTCCGCCCGCCAGGTCAGGGCGTTCATCCTCCTGGGGATGCGCCAGCTGGACTTTGTTGGTACCACCCTGCGCGAGCCGCGCCGCTTCGAGGTACCCGTCGTGTACGGCGGCAGCTACGGGCCTGACCTGGAAAGCGTGGCAGAACACCAGGGCCTGGAGGTCCAGGACGTGATCGCCCGGCACACGGCCAAGACCTACGTCATCCGCTGCCTCGGAGCGCCGGCAGGCTCGCCCATGATGGACGGCCCAGACTTCCCGGTCCCCGTCCCCAGGCTCAAAGACCCGCGGCTGTCCGTACCCGCCGGTGCAGTATCCGTGGCCGGACGCCAAGCCGTGATCGCGCCCGCCGTCGCCCCGGGAGGCTGGTGCGTCATCGGCCAGACCCCCCTGACGGTCCTGGACGCAGCACGCGAACCCCTGGTGCCCTACGTCCCCGGCGATGAACTGCGCTTCTACCGCATTCCCCCGGAGGACTTCGGAAAGTACGAGGGGCAGTTCCTGGAGGCACGGCCATGACCGGGTCACTTGTCATCCTTCAGCCCGGACACTCCGTCGTCACCGACCTTGGCCGGACGAAGGGTCCTGCCTTCGGACTTCCCGTCAACGGGGCCCTGGACCAGTTTTCGGCAAAGGCCGCGAATATCCTGGCCGGCAACGGGGACAATGATCCGCTGCTGGAACTCACCGCCCTGGACTTCAGGATGCGCGCCACCACGGACCTGCTGATCGCCGTGACCGGCGCGCCGCTGGACCTCTCGGTGGGCGGCCGCGACTGCCCCCAGTGGGAGCCCGTCTCCGTCCGGGCCGGCGAAACAGTGACGGTCCGCGGAATCCGCACCGGTCTCCGGGCCTACATCGCCGTCCGCGGATCCTTCACTGTCCCCACGCTGCTGGGCAGTTGCGCACCGGACACGGTGGTGGGCTTCGGACTGAAACTTGTTGAGGGCACCCGGCTTGAAACGCAAAAGACCACCGCACCGATCACCCAGCCATACTTCGGCCTGCCCCTGTTCCGGCTGGGGCTGGCAAAGCCGGAATTCAGCACCCACCCGGTCATCGACGTCACCGACGGGCCGGACGTAGCCGAATTCGGCGACACCGCAGACCTTCTTTTCACCACGCAGTACACCGTGAGCCCCCGAAGCAACCACATCGGACTCCGGCTCGGCGGCGCACTGCCCGAACGCCAGCTCACCTCCGAGGTCCTCTCCCGCGGTGTCCCGGTGGGGGCCATCGAGGTTCCGTCCCGGGACGAACTGCTGGTCCTGCACCGGGGACGCGGCGTTACGGCGGGCTATCCGGTCCTGGGGGTCGTCACGAGCCGCTCCCTGGATGTCCTGGCACAGTCCAGGCCTGGACACACCGTCACCTTCAGAAAGACAACCGTGGCTGAAGCAACAGCCATGCACCGCACAGCCTGCCTGGAACTGGACAGACTCCGGAACACCGTGAACACCGTCTTCGGACTCCTCGGGGTCGGCGCCGGCCAGCGCTGGTACGAACTCAGCCCGGCGTCAGGAGCCTGAACATCATGAATGCCCGTCCAACCGCCCGGGACCGCACCCACTGACCGCTACGCGAATCCCTAACCCCCTGCCAACCACTACGCCCAGCCCGTTGCCGGACCTAAGGGCCCGCCACTTACCACTTATTGGAGTCCCTGTGCCTTTTTCCGACTACACCACAGCCCTCGTCACCGGAGCGTCAACCGGCATGGGCGCCGCCATCGCCGAACGCCTCGCCAAGCGCGGACTGACCGTGCACGCGGTGGCCCGCAACGGGGAACGCCTCGCCGAACTGGCCGACCGCACGGGGGCAGTCCCGCATGTGGTGGACCTGACCGACACCGCCGCCCTTGCCGGCGTCGTCCGCGACCTCAAGGTGGACGTCCTGGTGAACTGCGCCGGCGTCTCCCGGCCCGGCAACATCCTGGACTCCTCCGAACAGGACATCGACGAACTCATCGACGTCAACCTCCGCGGCCTGCTGCAGCTCACCCGGCTGGTACTGCCCGGCATGGTGGAACGGGACCTAGGCCACGTGGTCAACATCAGTTCAATCGCCGGGCTCTACAACTTCTACGGCCACACCGCGTACCACGCCACCAAGGCCGCCGTGCACCAGATCTCCCGGCAGCTGCGTAACGACACGGTCGGCAAGCGCATCCGCGTCACCGAAATCTGCCCAGGCCGGGTGGAAACCGAAATCTTCGGCCGCAACCTGGGCGGCAGCCCCGAGGCCATGGAAGAAGCCTGGCAGACCTACTACGAGGGCTACGAATCGCTCACCACGGACGACATCGTCAACGCCCTTGATTACGCCATCGAAACCCCGCGACACGTGAATGTGGGCATGCTCGAGCTCATGCCCACCTTCCAGGTCCCCGGCGGCCTGACCTTCGACCGCCGCGACGCATAACGATCCGCCCGCAGCACCTTCCCACCAACCGATAGGCCTTCAACGATGCAGCACGTGCAAACCGTCAGTTTCCCCGATTCCGAGCTCCTGGCCCAGCTGTCGCCACTTCCGGGCAGCCTCCGCGGGGTGGTGTGGGACATGACGGAAGCACCAGGCGCCCACCTGGGCGGGATCGACGGCGTCATCCTCCCCTACATCGACGCCGGCGCCGTGCTGGGTTCCCTTGGCAGCGTCCCGGACCTGAAGTTCGTGCAAACACAGTCAACAGGGTTCGACGGCGTCCGCGAGGCAGCAGGTCCGGCCGCCGGGGTGGCAAACGCCTCGGGCGTCCATGCGGCTGCCACCGCGGAGCTGGCCGTTGGCCTCATCCTCGCCAAACTGCGCGGCATTGACCAGGCTGTCCGGGACCAGCAGGCCGAACGCTGGAACCCGCAACGCCGCCAGTCGCTGGCCGACCGGAAGGTCCTGCTGCTGGGCATCGGCGGAATCGGGAAGGAGCTGGCCCGCCGCCTGGAGCCCTTCGAGGTCACCCTGACCCGGGTGGGAAGCGCCGCAAGGACCGATGCGGATGGTCAGGTCCACGGTCCCGATGAACTCCTGGCGCTCGCCGCCGGCCATGACATCCTGGTCTCCGTCCTTCCCCTCACCGAGGCGACCCACCACCTGGTGGGCAGGGACGTCCTGGCCGCCCTGCCTGACGGCGCCCTGGTGGTCAACGTGGGCCGCGGCGCCGTGATCGACACAGACGCCCTCACGGCTGAAGTGGTGTCCGGCCGCCTGCACTGCGCCATCGACGTCGTCGATCCCGAACCGCTGCCCGCCGGCCACCCGCTCTGGTCGTCGGAGAACGCCCTCATCACGCCGCACGTTGGCGGCAACGCGTCTGCCTTCGAACCACGGATCCTGAAGCTCCTGAGACGCCAGCTTGAGGCACTCGCCGCCGGCGAACCCCCAGTCAACCTGGTGCAGCAGGGACCGTTCGCATGAGCTCACTGTTTGACCTCACCGGCCGCGTCGCCTTGGTCACCGGCTCCAGCCGCGGCATCGGCTCCTCACTCGCCCGGGCACTGGCCGACGCCGGTGCCACGGTTGTGCTGAACGGCGTCAACCCGGAGCGGCTCAAGGACGCCGAAGCCGCGCTCGCCGCCGACTTCCCGGCCGGCCGCATCGCCAGCATCGCGTTTGACGTCACCGACGGTGAGGCGGCAGCCCGCAGCATCGCGTGGATCGAAGAGCATGTGGGTCCGTTGGAGATTCTGGTGAACAATGCCGGGATCCAGCACCGGGTGCCGATGCTGGAGTTGGACGTGGCGGACTGGGAACGGGTCATCTCCAC
>NZ_JBHVVN010000010.1:0-232201 GCF_042882685.1 Pseudarthrobacter sp. NPDC058196 | reverse complement strand
AGGTCATATCCGGTATTAGACCCAGTTTCCCAGGCTTATCCCAGAGTCAAGGGCAGGTTACTCACGTGTTACTCACCCGTTCGCCACTAATCCCCCCAGCAAGCTGGAGATCATCGTTCGACTTGCATGTGTTAAGCACGCCGCCAGCGTTCATCCTGAGCCAGGATCAAACTCTCCGTTGAAGTAAAACAAAAACAGACACAACCACAACCACCGGAAATAACGGCGACCACAGCTGCACAAAATTTGAAACCAGCCAAAAACACCATGCACACCACGGGGTGGCGGCACAGCACAATCAACCAATCCATAAAACAATTGGTATCAACAAACTTGGCACACTATTGAGTTCTCAAACAACAGACACACCCAGCACCACCCAAACTCACGTTCAGGATCGCTCCGGAGCAACTTTCCAAACTTACCCGATCATCAGGATCACCGCAAATCAACGTTCCCGTCGATTTCAGGTCCTCACAACCAGCCCCGCCCATCAGGCACACCACGAAGGCGAGCCATTTTCAGGCCGTTCAGAAGGGGTTTTTATCGCTATTTTTCCGCATCAGCGGCGGCGACTCAGAAAACAATACACGCCCACCAACCCCACTGCAAATCAGCCATCCGCTGTGGCCGATGGCTCCAAAATCCTTGCAGCTGCGGGGATTCTGGAGGCCACCGGGGCTTGCCGCCGGCTTTAGCAGCCGGATCTTCGTCTTATGCAGTGAGTCACAGCTGTTACTTCGGTGTGCCGGCCGCAGGAGTCGTGTCCTCCGCCGGCTGCCCATGCGCTTCCGGGTCCTCCTCGGAGGCCGCAGCAACCGGACCGCCACCCACCGTATGGCGCCCACTTCCGTCGTTATCGCCACGGGTCTTCATGAGGCTGGCCACCGTGGCTACGGCAATGGTGGCGCCGATGAACAGCAGCGAGAACCAGATGGGGATCTCAGGCACCCACAGGAGCGGCTGTCCGCCGTTGACGAAGGACAGTTCGTTCACGTGCAGGGCGTGGAAGACAAGCTTCACACCGATGAAGGCAAGGATGACGGCCAGGCCCTGGGCCAGGTAGACGAGGCGTTCCAGCAGTCCCCCGATCAGGAAGAACAGCTGGCGCAGGCCCATCAGGGCGAAGGCATTGGCGGTGAAAACGATGTAGGCCTCGTTGGTGAGACCGTAAATGGCCGGGATGGAGTCAACGGCGAAGATCAGGTCCACGAAGCCAATGGCGATGATGGTCAGCATCATGGGGGTAAAGAAGCGCGTGCCGCCTTGCTTCACGGTGAGCTTGTCGCCGTGGTACTCGTCGGTGATTGGCAGGACGCGGCGCACCAGTTGCATGAACTTGCCGTCGGCAGGGTTGGAGTCGTGGCTGCCGAAAGCCTGCTTGTAGGCCAGGAAGAGCAGCAGTGCGCCGAAGATGTAGAAGATCCAGGAGAAGTTCTCGATCAGGCCGGCCCCAATGGCGATAAAACCGCCGCGAAGGATCAGCGCAATGACGATGCCGATCATCAGCACCTTCTGCTGGTACTTCTTCGGGACAGCGAACCCGCTCATCACAATGAGGAAGACGAAGAGGTTGTCGATCGAGAGAGCTTTCTCGGTGAGGTAGCCGGCGAAGTACTCCCCGCCGTAGGGCCAGCCGGACACCAGGCCGATGCCCACTCCGAACAGCAGGGCCAGCCCAATGTAGAAAGCCGACCAGCGCGCCGATTCACCGATGGAAGGCTCATGGGGTTTGCGCACGTGCGCGAAAAACTCGTAAACGAAGAAGAGGACTGTCACACCAAGGGTGATGATCCAGATCAGTGGTGTTACCTGCATTTGGGTACTCCAAGGGTCGGCGTTGATTGATACGCCAAGGTCTCCTCCGCCCGGACTGATCCGGAGCCGACGGCCCGGGATGCTTCGCTGCATCCGTATTGACGGGCCAATCACAGACGGGAGTACTCCCCTTGATACGTCGATTCTAACGTAGGCCGGCGGCACGCATCCACGGCTGATTCCTGCAGTTGGCTGCCGGCAGTGGAGTTCGGTTCCAGGGCGGTCAGCGCAAATCATGCTGTCCGTCGCGGGACATTGGCCCCTGGCCTGTCCTGGGCTCTGCATAAGAAAATAGAGCCGGGCAGTCCACGACGCCGTGGCGGCCGGTACCGGAGGATTGGGGGCATTGTGGAATCCAAAGCCATCGTGGTGGGCTACGACGGTTCGGAGCCGGCTGCACTCGCGGTCCGATGGGCCGCAAAAGAAGCGGCCCGGCGCAAACTTCAGCTGCATCTGGTGCATTGCACCCTCTGGCCGCTGCTGACGAAGAACCTCGGTCCGGTCCCCGGAGTGAAGGACAGCGGGCTCCAGCACGCGGCAGAAAAGACGCTCCAGGAGGGCGGCGATCACGCGCACCAGGCCGCCCCGGAGGTGGAAGTCCTGACCAGCCTGCTGTCCGGGAGCCCCACCGCCCATCTGCCCAGGATCTCCGCAGGTCAGGCCATGCTGGTCCTCGGAAGCCGCGGACTCGGAGGATTCATGGGCCTGCTCATCGGCTCAGTCAGCCTCGAGATGGCAGCCACCGCCTCGTGTCCAGTGGCTGTGATAAAACCCGGCGAAGACCCTGACGGTCCCGTAGTGGTCGCCGTTGATGACCCGGCGTCCCCTGCGGCACTTGAAGATGCTTGCGCCGCGGCTGCGTCTTCGGGAGCCCGGCTCGTCATCATTCACGTCCGGACAGTTCCGGCCGGCTACCGGCTTGTCCGGGACCCGGTCGATCCCGGTGCCGCGGCCGAGGCCCTGTTGGACTCGGCTGTCGCGAAGGCGCAGGAGTTGGCACCTGGTCTTACGGTCGAACAGCAGCTGCTGACCGACACCTCAGTTCCCCGCGCCATCCTGCATGCGTCCCAGGGCGCACGCCTGACCGTCGTCGGGACCAAAGGCCACGGCCTAATCAAGGGAAGCATCGGGTCGACGGCGCATGCCGTCCTCCACCATGCCAAGGGTCCGGTGATCGTCTCCCGGCGCCCGCCCGCCGCCACGACAGCGCACGAATCGTAATCCGTGGCGGAGGTGGGTGCCCATTCCGGCGGCCCGCCTCTGACCCGGACACAGGAATGCCGTGGAAACCTCCGCGTAGAGGAAGTTTCCACGGCACGCCGTCCTGCCCGCGGTTCTAACGCTCGCAGGCAACTCCGTCGCCGTCGCGGTCCAGAGCCGACCTGTAACCTGGCTGACCCCTGTACAGCGGGGCCGCACCGGCGGCCTTCGCGGCTGTGCAGTTGGCGTAGTAGCCCTGCTGCGCCGGCGCAGCAGGAACGGCCGCAGGAGCAGGTGCCGGAGCCTGGGCTGCCTTCTGAGCCGCGGCTGCCGCAGCTTGGTCTGCTGCCGCTTTGGCAGCGGCAGCTTGATCAGCCGCCGCCTTGTCCGATGCCGCCTTGTCCGCCGCTGCTTTGTCGGCAGCGGCTTTCGCGGCTGCGGCGGCGTCGGCAGCTGCCTTGTCGGCTGCCGTCTTCTCGGCAGCGGCCTTTTCAGCGGCGACCTTCTCCAGGGATTTCACCCCAAGGTGCACTGTGGAGCCCTTTGTTGCCTGTATGCCGTTTGAAGGGTCCTGGGTCAGCACCTGCCAGTTTTTCGTCGCGCCGATGGCCTTGCCGTCGACGGTGTCCTTCGCGTCAACCTTGAAGCCGAGCTTTTCCAGCTGGTCCGTCGCCTTGTCCAGGGTCAGTCCTACAACTCCCGGGACGGTGACGGAGGCTTCCACCGTGGCAGTCGCCGATGCGGCGGAGGCGGGCTCCACCGCCGCCTGCTTGCCGCCGCCGCAACCGGTCAACATAAGCCCGGTCAGCACAGCCATAGCCAGCGTCTTCTTCAACCTGCCGGCTGCAGGCCCGATGTTTTCTTTCATGATTCCCCCTAGGAATGCGTGTGATGGTGATGGTGATGGTGGCAAGAGGGCCCGGAGAATCCCGGGCAAGAACGCCTACTCGCAGGCGATGCCGTCGGAGTCGCGGTCAAGCGCCGGACGGTATCCGGCCTGGCCCGCGTAGATCGGCGCCGCTCCAGCGGCCCTCGCAGCAGTGCAGTTGGCGTAATACACAGCGGCCGGCGCGGGAATGGGCGCCACCGGAGCAGGGGCAACCGGAGCGGGCGCGGGGGCAACGGGAGCCGGAGCAGAGGCCGGGGCAGCAGGCGCGGGGGCAGCGGGAGCCGGAGCAGGTGCAGGCGCAACAACAGGCGCGGGCTCGGCAGCCGCGGGCGCCGGGTCCTGCTGGTTGGTCGGCGCCAGCTGACCGGCGCAGTCGCCCAGGATCCGTGCCATCGCATCGTGCTCGGCCTGGGTCACCCACAGCCCGTATGTGGCCTTCACTGAAATCTGCCGGGCCACATACTCGCAGCGGAACCCTTTGTTGGGCGGCAGCCAGGTGGCGGCGTCGCCGTCGCCCTTTTGTTGATTGATGGGCCCGTCGGTCGCCTGCAGGTTCAGCGGGTCATTAGCGAATGCCGTCCGCTGCCCGGCGGTCAACTGCTGGGCACCCTTCTGCCAGGCGTCGCTCAGCGCCACCACATGGTCGATCTGCACAGCGGTGCTCGTCGCGGCACCGCGCTCGAAACTGATGGTGGTGCCCGTGTACGGATCGGCGAGGGTGCCGGACTGCACCTTGCAGGGCACGCTGTTCGTGAATGTGATGCCGGTGAGGTCCCGTTTGAGGATGTCATTGCGCGTATCGCAACCGTTCCGGTCCACATCCGCCCATGCCTGCCCGAATTGCGCCCGGTCATAGCCCGTCTTCGGCGCCCGGCCCTTGATGGGAAGCGTTGCCAGCAGGTCGATCGCCTTGGTGGCGTAGGCGGGCTGCGTGTTGGGCGCTGCCACGTTGGCACCCGCAGCCACGGCATTCGGAGTGTCCGGGTCCAGAGGTTCGCCGGTTTCCTCAGCCACGGGCGCAGGGGTGGGAGTGGGCGACGGCGCCTCCACGGCTGGCGCAGTGACGCTCGCTGTTGCGGCCCTCGCCGTCGCCCTGCTCTCCGCGGAGGCCGCCTCAAGGTCCGCGCCTGCGACGCGGGGCAGCGCCACGGCACCGCCGATGAGGAGGGCGAGGGACGCCGCGATCGCGACGCCGCCGGCCTTGCGTTTCGCCGGCAGCCAGGCCCAGGAACGCCGCCCCGTGAGCAGGACGTATAGACCAGTCAGCGCAACGGAGATGCCCAGGAAAATCAGGGCGCCTCCAATACCGCCGCTAAGTGCGCCCAGGAGCATCAAGATGGCGGTAACAGCTCCGATGATGAACGTCGAAGCGCGTGGATTCCGCGGCGGCTTCGGCGCCGGCGCGGACGGAGCAACCCCCAAAAGGGTCTCGTAGTCGGACATTTTTCCCCAATGACGAGGAGGCCAAGCAATTCGGCACCCCTTTGTTTGCCTGGCCTTCTGCTAAGCCGTGCAACACTCGATGCCGCTGAGCCTACGGCCCTGTGACGTGCGGATTTCTCGTCTACGGGAATACTCGGCCAACATTCAGCCAGTCTTGAGGGAACCTTGAGGAAGAGGCCTTCCCGCGCGTCATAATTCCGAGGGGAAGGTGACTCAACCCGCGGCGGACAACCGTTCCCCGTTGCCATGGGCAAAGGTAGAGTTGCCCGCATGCAGATGCGCCTCGAGGTTGTCCAGGTCCCGGTTTCCGACGTCGAGAAATCAAAAGCGTTTTACACAGAACAATTGGGCTTTGTGCTGGACCACGACGTGGAGCACATTCCCGGCATGCGCGTTGTCCAGCTGACGCCGCCAGGCTCCGCCGCCTCGGTGGTGATCGGAACCGGCATGACCGCCATGGCGCCGGGCAGCCTGGAGGGGCTGCAGCTGGTGGTACCGGACCTCCCCGCCGTCCGGACAGAATTGGTGCACCGCGGGGCGGAGATCAGCGAAATCCAGGACCTGGGCGGCGTCCTGTTCGCCTACTTCAGCGACCCCGACGGCAACCGCTGGGTCATGCAGGGACAAACCCCGCCGGCAGTCCGAAACGCCCACAAAGCCTGACCACGGACGCCCGCGAGTGCTCAGAAGATCTGATAGTCCGAGTCGGCGGCATCGGTGATGAGCATGTAGCCAGGCGCGTGAGTAATTGCGAAGGGCGGCCGGGACTCCAGGAGCGCAGCCTGGGGGGTAACACCACATGCCCAGAACACGGGAACGTCATCTTTCTGTGGAATTACGGCATCACCATAATCCGGACGGTTCAGATCCCGAATGCCGATGGCTTCGGGGTTGCCGATGTGGACCGGGGCCCCGTGTACGGCAGGCATGTGCCCAGTGACCTGGACCGCGGTCTCTACAAGGTCAGCCTTGATGTACCGCATTGAAACAACCATTGGTCCATGCAGGCGGCCGGCGGGTCGGCAGGGAATATCAGTGATGTACATGGAGACGTTCTTGCCCTGCTCCACGTGCCGGAGCGGGATTCCTTCTTTCACCAGCAAGGACTCGAACGTGAAGCTGCATCCGATGAGGAACGTGACGAGGTCCTCGCGCCACTCGCTAAGCACATTCGGGGTTTCGTCCTCCAGGCGCCCGTCTCGCCAGACACGATAGCGGGGGAGGTCTGTCCTCAAGTCGGCGGCAGGAGCCAGCGCCGTTGTCGTGGAGCCAGGGTCGGTCACGTCGAGAACGGGGCACGGCTTGGGGTTTCGTTGGCAGAACAACAAGACATCGTAGGCCCAGTCTGACGGTACCGAGATCATGTTGACTTGCGTAAAACCGGCAGCCCAACCCGAGGTGGGGACCGCAGTTCCCGCCCGGAAGCCGGCCCGGGCGGCCTCCGGGGTGATGTTACGAGCTTTTAGAAGGTCCAGGGATTTCATGTCTTCCTTAGTGGATCTGTCAGGCCAGTTCGCGGTTTTTGGTTTCAGGTAGACCGAGCAAGGCAAGCACGGCGATGGCGTAGCCCGCGGCACCGAAAACCATGGCTCCGCCCAGTCCCCAACTACCCGCGAGGAATCCTACGAGCGCCGGGAAAAAGGCCCCTACGGCACGGCCGAAATTGTAGGTAAAGCTTTGCCCGGTTCCCCGGAGGTGGGACGGATAGAGTTCGGAGAGGAACGCCCCGAACCCGCTGAAAATAGCAGAGGTGAAGAAGCCAAGGGGAAACCCGAGAACGAGAACCAGGGTGTTCGCACCGGCCGGAATGTTCACATAGGCGAAAATAATGAGAGTCGAGAGGATCGAGAAGAGGAAGAACGTCTTCTTCCTCCCGAGCTTGTCCGTCAGGTACCCGCCGGAAATATAACCGATGAATGCTCCGGAGATGAGGAACACCAGGTAGCCGCCGGTACCCACAACACTGAGTCCCCTTTCCGTCTTCAGAAAGGTTGGCACCCAGGATGCAAGCGTGTAGTAACCGCCTTGAACTCCCGTGGCTAAAAGCGACGCGAAGAAGGTGGTCCGGCCGAGGGGGCCGGAAAAGATCTGGGAGAACCGGCCCCGGGACGAACTGGCGAGTCGCCGCTCTGTCGCGGAATCTGCGTCCTTGACGTTTCGACGCACGAAAATCAGCAGCGCGGCTGGAATCGCGCCTGTCCAGAACAGGACTCTCCAGGCCATATCCGAGGGAACGAAGCTGAATATCACTGTGTAGGAAATGACTGAGAGTGCCCAGCCGACGGCCCAGGAGCTCTGGATGAAAGCGACGGCCCGGCCGCGGTATTCGGGTTTCGCGTATTCGGCGACAAGGATTGCACCGGTTGCCCATTCGCCACCGAATCCCAGCCCTTGTAGGGCACGAAACACCAATAGTTGCTCAAAACTGGTGGCAAAGCCGCACAGCACGGTGAACACGGCGAAACACGCGACCGTGATCATGAGGGTCCGGGTTCTACCTATCCGGTCTACCATGATGCCGGCGAGGGCACCGCCAACCGCCGAAACGACAAGGGTGACGGTGGTGAGCAGGCCCGCTTGGCCTGTTGAGATGTGAAAGTACGTACCAATCGCTACAAGAGCGAGTGGCAGTACCTGAAAGTCGTAGGAATCGAGCGCATAACCGCCGAAGGCACCCATCCAGGCCTTGCGGCCTCGGGCTCCCAGCGTTTTATACCAAGCAAATCTGCCAACGTCTTCGTTGGAGCCGATCTCTTGTACTTTTGTCATGATGACCTCATGGATTGGGGGCGCTTGCCCAAAAAAATGCAGGAGTGGCAGAGGAGTTCCCTCTGGAATATGGGGTGAAGAAATCCCAAGTAGACGGGGTTGTGGATGTGCCCCGAAGTGTTCATCAGTCTAAAAGTTGTTCAACAATCTGTCTAGACCTCAATGTGGTCCGATAGGATCGGCGCGGTAGCGGGCCGGTCCCGGACCATCCGCAGTTCCGGCACGCTTTCCCACTCCGGCGGAAGGTTGCCGCGACCGCCGTCGAACGCGAAGCCTTGGCGGAGGTAGAAGGACTGCGCCCTCACGTTCTCTTCCAGCACCCACAAATAGGCGGGCGAATCGCCGAGGGCGGCCCCCAGCAGCGCCTTCCCCAGTCCGCTCCCCTGTGCCCGGGACAAGACAAAGATCGAGTACAGCTCCAGCGGAAATGGGCTGTCCTCCCGTGGCGGGCCGGCATCGGCAAGGCCCACAATTTCACCGCTGGCATCCTCGGCGACGATCCGTGGGTGGGGAACGTCAAGATACGGCCGACGCCGGGCCACGCGTTCCGGGATTGAGCGCCGCCGTTCAGCAAAAAATCCGGGCGAGAGCAGGTGTCCGTAGCTTTCCTCATGCGCCGCCGTATGCATGAGCACGATGGCCTCGGCATCCTCCGGGGTGGCCCGGCGAAGTACATAATCCATCGCTCCAGCCTAATCAGGGCCGGCGCCGGGTCAGTGTTTTGCCGGGGCCGCCGTGGATCCGCGGACCACCAGTTCCGTGCCCAGCTCGATCCGCTGCGGCAGTTCCTCGTCGCCGTCCAGGTGCCGGAGCAGGGCACGCATGGCGGTCTCCGCCATCTGCACCACCGGCTGCCGGATGGTGGTGAGGCCCGGCTCAACCCATTCGGCGGCCGGAATGTCGTCGAATCCAATGATGGACAGGTCCTCCGGGATGCGCAGCCCGGCAGAGCGCGCAGCACGGTAGGCACCCAGTGCCTGGTCATCGTTTCCGGTGAAGATCGCCGTCGGCCGGTCCGGCAGTGCCAACAGCTTGCGGGTGGCCGCCTCGCCGGCTTCGATCGAGAAGTCGCCGGGCACCATCAGTGCCGGGTCCAGCGCAATGCCGGCCCGGCGCAGCGCGGAAATGTAGCCGTTTTCACGGGCACTGCTGCACTGCAGGTCTTCGCGTCCGCCAATCATGGCGATCCGCGTGTGCCCCAACTTGAGCAGGTGCTCCGTGGCCGAGTAGCCGCCCTCCCAGTTGGCCGCGCCCACGGTCATCAGGTCCGGTCCGGGCTGGCCCACGGGGTCGATCAGGACCACCGGGATCCCCAGCGATTTCACCCGCTGGATCTGCTTGGCGTCCAGCTGGTACACGGCCATCAGCAGGCCGTCCGATTTCCGCTCCGCGAGGTTGGCCAGCCAGGGCCGGATCCGGGACCCGTCCAGGCTCAGGCTGCTCACCACGGTTCCGTACCCGGCGTCCTGCGCCACCCGTTCCACGCCCTCGATGATCTCCAGGGCCCATTCCGAGCCCAGACCGGGAAACACGAGGTCCACCAGGCCGGCTTTCTGCCGGCGCTTGGCAGGGCGGCGCGCGTAATCCCGCCGGGCGATGATTTCCTCCACCCGTGCCCGGGTCTCCGCGGCCACGTGGGCATGCCCGTTCAGCACCTTGGACACGGTGGGAACGGATACGCCGGCCTCGCGGGCAATCTCGCTGATCGTCGCGCGCCCGGTGTCCTGTTTGCTCACCACGGAAACCACCCTTTCACCCGGGTCACGCGCCCGGGGCTAATTATCGGAAAGTTCCCACGCCTGGATCCGGCCACACATGCCGTAAATCCTGCGGTTTTCCCGTTTTCCCATCGTAGTTCGCGCGTTCGCCAGATAGATACTTTCCGCCGTGTCCAGGGAAACCAGTTGCTGCCTGGTGACCTCCGCCTGCCGGGCTGCGCCCCCTGCGAGAAGCCCGGCCCAGGCTCCGGCCCTGGCTGACGCCAGCCGGGCGGCCGCGGCGTGGAATCCCGCCAACGCCGCCGGCCCGGATTTGAGGACAGCGTCCTTGAGCGCCAGGTAGCCTTCCAGCGCCAGGTCACGACGACGGCGCGCGGCTTCCTCCGCTACGGCCAGTCCAGTGTCGGCATCCTTGTGCTCCAGGGCGGCGGCGCGGCCGTAAGCGGCCGGGTCGGTGAGGTGCTCCGGCGGGAAGGTCATCACGGCATCCCCGTGTTCGGGCAGCCCCGCGTTTTGCATGACCACCAGGATCTTCAGGTCCCCCGAATCGTTGATGGCCCGGTGGACTGTGCCGGGGGTGAACCAGAGAACCACCCCGGGCACCAGCGCAGTGGTGGTGAACCCGCGTGAATCAAGGGTCTCCAGCCGGCCGGAGCCTTCGAGCACCACGTAGGCTTCGGTGGAGGCGGTGTGCACGTGCGGCGACCCGCCGGCGGCGCCGTCCACCCCCGGCCAGTCGTAAATGCTGATCTCGGACAGTCCGGTGGCACCCGGGAACGTCGAGCCCACGCTCAGGCCCAGCTGCCAAGGGCGGTTTGCGCGGCCGCCGCCAGCGCCGCGGCGCGGCGGGAGTCCACCTCGCCGTCGGCGATCACCACCGCATAGCGGTACGTCAGCGGTTCGCCTTCACGCAGCGGGACCTCTGCGCTGAAGAAGGGGGCCGAACCCAGGCAGGCGAACATGGAGGACCGCGCAAACCACTGGTTGGGTGCGCCGGGGTTTGAACCGTCCTCCACGAAGGCAACGGTGGAGGACCGGCAGCTGACATCGTGCTTGCCGGTGAAGGCGATCCACGGCGAGCGGGTGCCCATGAATTCGTCGGTTCCGGTGCCGTCCTCGTTGCGGAATTCGCCGCCGGCAAAGGACCGGGGCCCGCGCCAGAAGAGGCCGCCGTAGCCTGCGTTGTGGCGGCCTTCCGTGGTGGGGCTGCCGATCCGGATCTCTGCCCCGGAGATGTTGCCCATCCGGGTTTCGAAGAGGATGGCGTAGGCACCCCCGGTTTCTTCGCCGGCACCGCTGTCCGGCAGCAGCTGGATGGTGAAGCGGCGGTCCTCCGCCATGACCGGGTCACCGTCCTGCGAGGTCCAGGTGAGGGATTCCGACGCCGTGATCCCTGCGCCGGAGTGCTCGATCCCAGTGAAGGAGGTGTGGGTCATGGCGCCGTTATTGTCCAGGTTGGCGTACTCCGTGGCGCGTGTGTAGGTGGCGCCGCCCCAGAAGTTGTGGCTGCCCACGTTCGGGAGCGCCCAGGAAAGGCCCTTGTGCCAGACGTGGTCCCAGGGCCGGGAGATGGTCACGTCGTCTCCGCCAAGGGTGGTGAGCGGATGGAAGAACGGGCGGGGGCTCTCGTATTGGGGGTCCGTGGGCCGGTAGGTGTAGGTGGCGATGGGCTTGCCGTCGGCGGTGAAGGTGAGGGCTGCGCCGTCGTCGGTGACATCCAGCCGGGCAGTGTGGACGGCTGAAGGGGTGGTGGTGGGCATGGCGGTAAGCTCCTGGGGGTATGGGGTGTCAGGCGCGTGCTGCGTCTAAAGCTGAATCGTTGAGGGCCGTCGCATCCAAGGCGGCAGTGCCCAGCCCGTCTCCGTCCATCCCGCGGTAGAAGGGGTGGCCGGAGACAATCTCGCCGAGGCGGACGGCCCTGCCGGTAAAGGCGGAAGCGTAGATCGCGGCAGCGAGCTCAAGGGTCTGCCTGGCGGAGTCCGCGCCGGCGGGCAGCGGAAGCCCGGCGTCGAGCGCGTGGTACATCGCCAGGAACTGGGCGGAGTGTCCGCTGCCGCGTTCCAGCGGCCGGCTGTGCCATTCGGTGCGGACCTGGTCTTCGTGGCCTGGCGCGCCGGTAACGGTCCAGTTGTCCGTGGCGTAGCCGTAAAGGTGGCTCAGTTCCACGGTGGCGAACTCGCAGTCGATCCGGATGTCCGAGGTCTCCCTGGGCGAGAGCAGGGAGTTGACGATGGTGGCCACGGCGCCGTTGCGGAACCGGACCAGCGCGGCGGACAGGTCTTCGGTGGACGTGGCACGTGCCTGCCGGCCTGCTATCGCAGTGACTTCCTCCCACGGTCCCAGCAGGTGCAGGAGGAGATCGAATTGGTGGATGCCGTGGCCCATGGTGGGGCCGCCGCCCTCGGCGTTCCAAGTGCCGCGCCAGGGCAGGTCCCAGTAGCTGTCCGGCCGGTACCAGAGGGTATCGCAGCGGGCCACCAGCGGGCGGCCGAACCCGGCGCCCCCGATCAGTTCCCGGGCAGCGCCGGCTGCATCCCCGAACCGGTGCTGGAACACGCAGGAGAACTGGGCGCCGCCTTTGGCCTGGGCTTTCTCCAGCCGGTCAAAGTCCGCCAGGCTCAGTGCCGGGGGTTTCTCCGAGAGCACGTGCACCCCGGCCTCGAGGCATTCGATGGCTTGGTCGATGTGCAGCATGGGCGGGGTGCACAGGTGCACGATGTCCGGTTGGGCCCCCGCGAGCAGTTCGGCCACGGTTAGGTATGTGCCGGGAATGCCGTGCTTCTCCGCAAAGGAGTCCAGCCGGCCTTGGTCCACGTCGCAGGCTGCCACGAGCTCGGCGCGCCCGCCTGTCCGTGCCAGGTTGTCCGCGTGGACCGCGGCGATCCCGCCGGTGCCCACGATGGCCACTTTGTACGTCCGCATGTTCTCTCCGTCGTTGCAGTGAAGTCGTTGCCCGTGAAGGTGCCAGGCCATCTGGCGTTGAGCCAGCAGGGGTTGGCGCCGCGCTGCGGGCCTTCCATAAGAAAGTTTCGGTACTCAAGCCGAAGTTTCTGATGATCCGTACAGCTGCAGAACAGCTGCAGAACAGGCCTGACTTCAACGGTAGGAAGATTTGGATTCCAGAGTCAAGGGTTTTTCATCTAGAAACTAAACATAAGTTTCTGATACTTTCTTAGAAACATCTTCCGATCCTAGGAGACGCCCGTGACCAGCGGTGCCGCCGAAAAGCAAGCCCTCCCCTCACCCGCGGAGGGCGTCGAGCCGCCTGCCGCCGTCGGACACCTGTCCCCCGACGAGCTGGTCCGGCAGATGACCCTGGAGGAAAAACTGGCCCAGCTGGTGGGCGTGTGGGTGAATGCTTCCACTGACGGCGACTCCGTTGCTCCGTTGCAGAACGAAATGGCAGGGGACGCCCGTTCCTGGGAGGACGTGATCTCTGCGGGCCTCGGCCAGATCACCCGGATGTACGGCACGGTTCCGCTGGAACCGCTCGAGGGGGCGCGGCGGCTGGCCGCTGCCCAGGAGCAGATCATGGCCGCCTCACGGTTCCGGATCCCCGCCCAGGTGCACGAAGAATGCCTGGCCGGGCTGGCCGCCTGGAAAGCGACCGCCTTCCCTGTACCGCTGGCATGGGGCGCCACCTTCAACCCGGTGCTGGTGCGCCGGATGGCCGGCCTGATCGGCGGCCAGATGCGGCAACTGGGCGTCCACCAGGGCCTGGCGCCGGTACTGGATGTGGTGCGGGACCTCCGCTGGGGCAGGGTGGAAGAAACCATTGGCGAGGACCCCTACCTGGTGGGCACCCTGGCAAGCTCCTACGTCAAAGGGCTGGAAGCGGCAGGGATCGTGGCCACCCTCAAGCACTTCGTAGGCTACTCCGCCTCACGCGCCGGGCGGAACCACGCGCCCGTCTCCATGGGTCCCCGGGAAATCGCGGACGTCATGCTGCCACCGTTCGAACTGGCCATCAAGGACGGCGGCGCCCGTTCCGTAATGCACGCCTACACGGACACCGACGGTATTCCCGCCGCGGCCAACCGCGCCCTGCTGACTTCCCTGCTCCGGGACGAGTGGGGCTTCGCCGGGACCGTGGTGGCGGACTACTTCGGCATCGCGTTCCTCAACGCCACGCACGGCGTCGCCGCCGATTCCGGGGAGGCTGCAGCCCTGGCGTTGGCAGCGGGAGTCGACGTAGAACTGCCCACGGTGAACTGCTACGGAACGCCCCTGCTTGGGCGCGTGCGCTCCGGCGAGGTCCCCGAATCCCTGGTTGACACCGCGCTTCTGCGGGTGCTCCGGCAGAAGCAGGAAGCCGGCCTGCTCTCGCCTGACTTCGACCCCGCTCCCCCGGCCCTGGCTGCCGGCGCCATTGACCTTGATCCGGCGGCCCACCGGGCACTGGCCAGGGAGATCGCGGCACAGTCCCTGGTCCTGCTGAGCAACAGGACGCACGACGACGGGCCAAGCCTGCCGCTGCCTGCGGCGGCTTTGGCGTCGCTGGGCGTAGTGGGACCGCTGGCGCAGGACCCGTTCGCCATGCTGGGCTGCTACTCCTTTGACGCCCACGTCGGCGCTTCCCATCCCGAGGTGCCCATGGGCATCCGGGTTCCCACTGTGGCCGGCGCAGCCGCCGAGCGTTTTGGCCGGATCCGGACCGCGGCCACCGGAACGTGCGAGGCCATCAGCGACCCGCACATCCTGGAAGCCTGCCGGCTTGCCTCAGTCGTGGACACCTGCGTGATCGTGGTGGGTGACAATGCGGGCCTCTTTGGCCGCGGCACCTCCGGCGAAGGCAACGACGCTGCCGACCTTCGGCTCCCTGGTGACCAGCACCGCATGCTGGACCAGGTCCTCACCGCGGCCGAGGCTGCCGGAACGCGCACCATCGTGGTGGTCCTCAGCGGCCGGCCTTACGCCCTGGGCGACTTCGCAGGCAGGGCCGGGGCGATCATCCAGGGGTTCTTCCCGGGCGAGGAGGGTGCCGAGGCGCTGTGGGACGTCCTGACCGGAGCCGTGAGCCCCTCCGGCAAGCTGCCGGTGTCCGTCCCTCGGACTTCCGGCGGGCAGCCTGGCACCTACCTGCACAGCCGCCTGGCCGGCCCGTCCGGCGTCAGCGCGCTGGATCCGTCGCCGCTGTTCGGGTTCGGGCACGGCCTGTCCTACACCACCTTCGACTTTTCCTGCCACACGGCCAGCGGGCCCACCATGACGACGTCGGGCGCCATCACCGTGGGATGTACGGTGGCCAATACCGGCCTGGTTGACGGGGCGGAAGTGGTGCAGCTCTACCTCGAGGACCCGGTGGGCGAGGTGGTCCGGCCGGTCCGCGAACTGATTGGCTATGCCCGGGTGGACGTCGCCGCCGGCGCCTCGGCCCACGTGGAGTTCACGGTCCACGCGGACCGGACGTCCTTCACCGGCGTGGACCTGAAGCGCGTGGTGACCCCGGGCCTGGTGAAGCTGCATGTTTCAACCTCCAGCAGCCGGGACATCCACACCCACGAACTCATCCTGCACGGCGGCCGCCGCGTGGTGGGCTTTGACCGGGAGATGCTGACACCGGTAACGGTAACGCCGCTCCAGGCGTACTGACCGGAGAGGGTGGTGGTGGTTCCGTCCCCCGCCGTGTAGCGAAGGCGGATCGCGCGCACCTCGTCCATCGCCTCCTCCAGCGCGGATTTGATGGCGCGGCACGAGGCGGGAAGCGCGGTGACCCGGACGCGGTGGGCCAGCTCGCCGGCTCATGCCCGGGTTTTGGGATCGAGGACATCCATGGTCTTCCGGACACCTGCTGCTGCCAGATCGGCGTAGGGTCCATCGGGTGACCTCGCCAAAGCCATTCAGTCAGCCGCTTCCCGCACCGCCTGAAGGGGTCAGGCGGCAGTGAATTTCTCCTCAACGAGCGCCAGCAGCGGGCGGGAGTTCAGGCACGCCAGGAACACCACGGTCCCGGCGAGCAGCGGCAGCAGGTAAGTGGTGGTCATCAGCAGCAGTGTGGCGGTGACGAACAGGATGCCGGCGTTGCCCAACGAGACCCGCTTCCGGGCGCTGAAGCTGTACAGGGAGAGCCGGTAGAGGTCCCGGGTCCGGAACGAGAAGCGGGACAACAGCAGCAGCGCGTTCAAGGCCGCCGTGGCCATGAGCAGCGCAAGGACCACCAACGCCGGCCGGAGTGCCGGCGCGGCCGGCCCGAGCGACGGCAGCCCCGCGAGGTTGACCGCGATGACGGCCAGGACCAGCAGGTACGGCAGCCACACCTGCAGGGCCTGGCCCGCATTCGTCCGGTAGCCGCGGATGAAGTCCTGGTACACCTGGCCCTCATGCCCGGCGAGCACGCGGTTGAACGCGTACATGCATGCCACCAGGGCCGGCCCGGCCGGAACGAGCGCCGGCAGGACCAGCCAAACCCCTGCAAAGGGGGCCGCCACGAGTGCCACCGGGAGCAGGACGTTGGCCAGCACCAGGAGGGCCGAGCCCGTCATCACGCCCGCCACGGTGCCGGCCGCCCTGAACAGGGGGCCGGCACCGTACTCCGCTTTCTTCTGAACCACCAACTGCCTTTCGGTCACCGCGGCAGGCCCGCTGCCGCCGTCGTCCGCTCTACTTCTTGTCCGCGTAAGCCTTGTATGCCTTGTTGGCCAAATCTACATACTTGCCCATGCCCTTGCTGTCCAGCTCCTTGACGTAAGCGTCGAACTCGGAGAGGGGCCGCTGTCCGGTGATGAACTTCAGGGTGTTCTGCTTGACGTGGTCCTTGAGCGGTGTGAGCACCAGCGTGGCCTGTTCGCGGTCCGTGTCGCTGAACGGCACGGGCGGCGCCACCGGCTTGGGCGTCTTGCTCTTCATGGCCTTTTGGAACGCCAGCTCCTCGTCATTAAAGGTGGACTGCAGCAGGTCCGTGGTGCCGCCATAGGAGAAGTTTCCGCCGGAGAAGCCGTAGTCCACGCGGAGGTCCTTGGTGCCGGCCGGGTTCAGGCCCTGGAAGTTGATGTCCTTCGCCAGGACGCGCTTGCTGCCGTCCTTCGTGTAGGTGGTGCCCGGCACGCCCCACTTGGAGAATTCCTGGCCGGCGTCGCTGTAGAACAACCAGTCGATGTACTGCATCAGCGCCACGAAACTGTCCTTGTCCTTCACCGATGAGTTCAGCATGATGCCGTTCTCCAGCCGCGACCCGCCGATCAGGTCACCGGCAGGGCCGCCCGGGACAGTGATCTTGCGGACCGCGAAGTTGCCCTTGCCCAGGGACTGCTCCATGGAGGTGCGGTAGGTGATGATGTTCTGCGAGTTGGCGCTGATCACGAACGACTTGCCGGACGTGAACTTCTGGATGGCGGAATCGTCGGTCTGGGTGAAGCTTTCCGGGTCCATCAGGCCTTCGGAAACCAGCGAGTTGAAGTAGGTGACCAGGTCCTTGAACTGGCTGCTGGCCGAGCCGAAGGCGAATTGCTTTTTGGCGTCGTCGAACGCCAGGCCATCCACCAGGCCCCAGCCGGCCACCGTGCCGAAGGCGGTGCCCGCAACGTTCAGAACGCTGTTGCCGTTGAACCGGTCGGAGAAGGGCACGACGTCGGGGTGGGACTTCTTGAGCTTGCGAAGCACCTCGCGGAACTCGTCCCAGCTCTTGGGCTCGGCAATGCCTTCCTTTTCCAGCACGTCGGTGCGGAACGCGAGCGTGTAGTCCGGCCAGAGCTCCTCGTGCAGGCCGGGCAGGACGTAGTACTTCCCGTCCTCCTGGGTGAGTCCTGCGATTTCAGGTTCCAACTTCCACTTCTTGATTTTGTCCTGGTAGTGGGGCATGAGGTCCACGTAGTCGCTGACCGGGAGGACCGCGCCGGAGGACACATACGCGCTCTCCTGGCCGGGATAGGTCTTGGCGATGATCTCCGGGGCACTGCCGGAGCTGATCAGGAGGCTGCGCTTCTGCTCGTAGTCGCTGCTGGGGACGATGGTGGGCTGCAGCGTGACGTTGTTGTCGCTGGCCATCTTGGTGAAGAGCAGCCAGTCCTTCTTGTACGGGTAGGTGGGCTGATCGCTGAACAGGAACGTGAAGCTCAGCGGCGTCGTCGCCTTGAACGTGTCCCCCACCCCGAAGCTGTCCATCGCACCGTTGCGGGCCTTTGAGGTGTCCACCTTGCTGCCGGAATCCGAGTCGCACCCGGCCATCACCAGGCCGAAGGCTGCGAGCGCGGACAGGCCGAGGAAGTCTCGTCTGCGGATCATGGGTTTTCCTTTCATAACGGGTTATTCCTTGACGGAGCCGAGCATGACGCCCGAAAAGAAGTACTTCTGGACGAACGGGTAGACGCACAGGATGGGGATGATGGTGAGCACGATGGTCACCGACTGGATGTTGGCGGCGATCTGGCCCACGTTCTCTGCCGTGCCGCCGGCGGAGCCCGCGGTGGTGACCCCGGCAATCATGTTGCGGAGGTAGATGGTCACCGGGAACAGGTCCGGGTTGTCCAGGTAGAGGAACGCCTGGAACCAGGAGTTCCAGTTGGCCACGGCATAGAACAGCACCATGGTGGCCACGATGGCCTTGCTCAGCGGCAGCACCACCCTGAACAGGACGCCGTACTGGGTGAGGCCGTCGATGGCGGCCGCCTCCTCCAGTTCCCGTGGCATGTTTTCGAAGAACGACTTCATGATCAGCAGGTTGAAGACGCTGATGGCGTTGGGCAGCACCACCGCCCACAGGGTGTCCCGCATGCCCAGCGACGTGATGAGCACGTAGTTGGGGATCAGCCCGCCGTTGAAGAACATGGTGAACACGGCGATGCCGATGAACACGCTGCGTCCCTTGAGGTCCTTCTTGGCGATGGCGTACGCGAAGCTGGTGGTCAGGACCATCGAGATCGCGGTAGCCACCACCGTGTAGAGGATGGTGTTGCCGTAATTCCGCCAGAACACCGGGTCCGCCAGGATCAGCTGGTAGGTCTGGGTATTGAACCCCAGCGGGAACAGGTTGACCTGTCCCGCGTTGATGAACCCTTCGCTGGAGAAGCTCTGCGCCAGGATGTTCAGGAACGGATACATGGTCAGGAAGACCACCACCAGCAGGAACACCAGGTTGGCCACGCGGAACACCCGCATGCTGCGGGAGACCTTCATATCCTTGACCAGCACACCGGTGTCCGCCGTGGGCGCCGTGGCCTCCTGCACTGCGGTTTCCTTCACGGTTATCCCTTTCACGGTGGCCCCTTTCACCACAGGCTCGTTCCGGCGAGCCGTTTGGAGATGGCGTTCGCGGAGAGGATCAGCGTGAGGCCGATGACGGATTCGAACATGCCGATCGCGGCCGCGTAGCTGAAGTTGGAGGATTCCAGACCCACCCGGTACAGGTAGGTGGAGATGACATCCGAGGTCTGGTAGTTGAGCGGGTTGTAGATCAGCAGGATTTTCTCGAAGCCCACGGCCATGAAGGTGCCGATGTTCAGGATCAGCAGCGTGATGATGGTGGGCCGGATGGCCGGGAGGGTAACGTGCCAGGTCTGCTGCCAGCGGTTGGCGCCGTCGATCCTGGCGGCCTCATACAGCGACTCGTCAACCCTGGTGAGGGCGGCCAGGTACAGGATGGCGCCCCAGCCCATGGTCTGCCACACCTCGGAGCTGATGTACATGGGCCGGAACCAGGCGGCGTCCTGCGTGAAGTTCACCGTGCTGCCGAACACCGTGCTGGCGATCTGGTTCACTGTTCCGGTCATGGAGAAGTTCTGCAGGATCATTCCCGCGATGATCACCACGGACATGAAGTGCGGCAGGTATGCCACGGTCTGGACGAATTTCTTGAACTTCTGTGAGCGCAGCTCGTTCAGCATCAGCGCAAAGATGATGGGCATGGGAAAGCAGAACAGGAGCGTCAGCACGCCCAAAATGATGGTGTTCTGGAAGGCCTGCCAGAAGCTGGGATCGTTGATGAACAAGGTGACGTACTTCAGCCCCACCCACTTCTCGCCGAAGATGCTGCCGCCGGGCTGGAACTGCCGGAACGCGATGACGTTGCCGGCCATGGGCAGGTAGCGGAAGATGGCGAAGTAGGCCAACGGCAGCAGCACCAGCGTGTAGAGCCGCCAGTCGCGCTTGATGGCCAGCTTCCAGCCGCCGGGCTTGTTCCGGGGTTTGTCCTTGCTGCCGGGCGGGTTTGTGGTGACCGCCCCGGGAGGTACTTCCAATCGCGTGGCCATTTTGCCTCCTACCGGCCGGTTTCTGCGTGTGTGCGGGCGTGTTCTCCAGCTGCCTCTTCCAGGACCAGGACCCCGTAGGCGGCAAGTTCCACCGCGCCGGTGAGGCGGGTGCCGGTGAGCACGTCCGTGCCGCCTGCCCCGACGTCCACCCGGGCGGGCGCGTCGTTGTGGTTGAGGACCAGCAGGTAGCTGCGTCCGTTGCCGGTACGACGCCGGGCCTGGACTCCCAGCGGCGCGTCCAGTTCAGGGCGGATCCCCGCAGCGGTCCGTTCGGCGTCGAGCAGTTCCTCCAGGAAGGTGCCGTCCACCCTCGCCGAGAGGTAGACCGCGGTGCCGCGGCCGAAACTGTTGCGGGTGACAGCCGGCGACCCGGCCAGCCTGCCCGAGGCGTAGCTGGCCAGCACCTCCGCCGAGGTGGTGTGCAGGTGTTCGGTCCAGTAATCCGCTGAGGCCGTGCCGCCGTCGGCCGTTGAAAGCTTGACGGCCTCGCCGTCCCCGGCCAGCGGGTGCATTTCCTCGCTCCACGCACCCAGGACGTTGCGGAGGGCGCCCGGGTAACCGCCCAGCCGGATGGTGTTGTCCTGGTCCACGATGCCGGAAAGGTAGCTTGCCACCAGGCGGCCGCCGCCGGAGACGTAATCTTCCAGGCGCCGGGCGGCATCGTCGGTAAGCAGGTAGGTGGCGGGAAGGACCACCAGGCTGTACTGGCGGAGGTCGCTGCCGGTGTCCACGAAGTCCACGGTGATATTGGCGTCGAAGAAGGGCCGGTACAGGCGGAGGACCTCCTGCGCGTAGTTCAGGTCCGAGCGGGGCGAGTTGCCCAGCTCCAGGGCCCACCAGCAGTCCCAGTCGAAAACGAGGGCCACCTTGGCGGTGGAGCGGGTGCCGGTGATTCCTGCCAGGTCCTTCAGTTCCCGGCCCAGTTCGCAGACTTCGCGGAATACCCGGGTGTCCGGCCCGGCGTGGTTCACCATGCCGGAGTGGAAGCGTTCCGTGCCGCCCCTGGCCTGCCGCCACTGGAAGAAGAGGATGGAATCGGCTCCCTGCGCGATCGCCTGGTAGGAGCCTAGACGCATCTTGCCGGGGAGCTTGGAGACGTTGACGGACCATTGGCTGACGGCCGCGGTGGCTTGTTCCATGACCAGCCAGGGCTGGCCTTTCCGCAGCGAGCGCATCAGGTCGAAATTGAGGGCGGCCGCAACGTGGGCGTCGGCTTCGCGCGGGTCCGGGTAGATGTCCAGCGCCGCGGCGTCTTCCTCGGCGGCCCAGGCCCAGTAGTCGTTGTTCTTGTAGAAGCGCATGAAATTGGTGACCACGGGCAGCTCCGGCGTGTGCCGGCGCAGGATGTCCCGTTCGGCCTTGTAGTGCGCCAGCATGCTGTCCGAGGTGAACCGGTGGTAATCGAGGCGGCGGGACGGGTTGGACCAGGCGCGGGGCTGGGCAGGTGCATTGACCTGCGCCCAGTCGGTGTAGACCTGGCCCCAGACGTCGGTGCTCCAGGCCCGGTTCACTTCCTCCAGGCTGCCGTACTTGGCCTGGAGCCACTCGCGGAAGGCGCGGTCGGCGTGCGGGCCGTAGGAGACGGGGCCGTACTCGTTATTGACGTGCCACATGCACAGGGCGGGATGGGCGGCGTACCGTTCTCCCATCTTTTCCGCCATTGCCAGGGACTTTGCCCGGTATACGGGGTGGGAGACGTCGAAGTGCTGGCGGGAGCCGAAGCCGAAGGTGCTGCCGTCCGCCAGGACCGGGAGGATGTCCGGGTGCCGGGCAACCAGCCAGGCGGGCGGGACGGCGTCAGGGGTGGCCAGGTCCACGCCGATGCCGTTCGCGTGCAGCAGGTCCATGATCTCGTCCAGCCAGCCGAAGTCGTAGACTCCGTCTGCCGTTTCGAGCCTGCTCCAGGAAAAGACGGCCAGGGTGACCAGGTTGACCCCCGCTTCCTTCATGAGGCGGACGTCCTCGTCCCACACCTCGCGCGGCCACTGTTCCGGGTTGTAGTCCCCGCCGTACGCGATGCCGCCAAGCCGCTCATGCAGGCGCTTAAGCCGGTGTTCGGGGGTATGGGTGCGTTGCTCGCTGGTCATCATTGTCCTTTGGTTGGCATGTTGGCCGCGGGCTCCCCACCATTGCGACCTGCATCACACAGAGAAACTATCGTAAACTTTCAGCAATAACAACAACTACGGGAAAGTAGGAGCGCACTTCCTTGGGCGCAGCGCCGTGGATGGGAACGCTAACAAGGGTGTGCCTGAGCCATTTGCGGGCCCGAAAAGCGGCGATCCGGAAGCATGCCGGGTTCAAGAATATCCAGGCTGGAAAGAAACTATCGGATCTGCCATGAACAGCCCGACGCCGCCCGCGCCGCCATCAACGCCTGGCTTGAGTCCGCCTCATGAGAACACTGCCTGGCGCAGGGTCCCATCCCCCGGGCCGCCCGCTATTGGGGCTGCCGGACGTCCTGCACCACCTCGTTGCGGCGCAGGAACCAGGGCTTGAAGGGCGGATCGAAGCGGGTGAACCTGGGAAGGCCAACCGGCACCAGGTCCGCTAGCCCGAGTGCCGCCTGCAGCCCGTTGTTGTGGCGCTCGAAAGAGGCGGCGGAGCCGCTTCCTGAGAAGCCCTGGGCGGCGGACAGGGATCCGGGAACTCCCCGCACCGTAACCCTGGGGTCGGTGGGGACGGGCGCCGTCTCGACGGTCAGCCCGGCCGGCAGGACGAATGCCACCACAAATTCGGCAGCGCCACCCGTTCCGGGCAGTGGTCCGCTTTGCAGCACGGGCGCCGTCATCGCCAGCTTTTGGGATGCCGCTTCCTGGATCACCGGAGCGGTCATGGCCAGCTTCTGCCGTGCGGTATTGCTCCCGGTGATGTAGTTGAAGAGATGGCGGAAGGCGGCGTTGCCGGCGCGGTCAAAGTCAGCGGTCACCCTGACCTCGGCCACCACACAGTCCGGGTACCGGCGCAGCTCGAAGTGCGGATAGGTGCGGACCACGTCAAAGGGCTGCTGTTCAGTCATGGTGCGTCAGAGCCTACGCCCGAGGTGGCGAAGCGGCCAGACCCGCTGCGGCTCATACGACGCGTTGCGTGCCGCGCCTCCGGAAGAAGCCGCGCAAGGCTCCAACTCCCATCAGGACGACGGCCAGGACGCCAATCGCGCCGAAGATCACTGTCAAAACCACGCCGGCACCACGGAACCACTCGCCGTCACTCTCATAGCCAGGCACGATCGCCCGGCCAGGATCGTCTTCGGCATAGATCACCGGAACGTCGGTTCCCACCACCGGGTGCTGGTCGTGGTCCACGGCCGCGAACGTTTTGTGGGCTGACCCGTCCGGCGTCGTAAAGTCCACCTGGATCCTTCGCTGGGAGGCCTTGGTGACGTCGTCAAAGTGGACGATTGTCCCCGAAGTCCGGGCGCCGGTGCGCGCGAGCTGCTCGTCGGCGTTGATCATGAAGCTGCCCACGCCGATCATGATCGGCCCCAGGCAGATGACCAGGACGGTCACCGCCAGGTTCAGCTTTTTCTTCCACGGCTGCGGGGGTCTGCGGTTTTTGTCGGTTCTGCGCCCAGTCACGGCTCCCATTCTGCCCGAGCCTGTCAGCAAAACCACACCGTGGGCCGTTGCCACGGGCAACCATGCGCGGCATAATAGTTAGCAGAACTAATTAGCAGTGCTAAATAATACTTGCAGGAGGCGCACCCGCTTATATGACACCCGCCCACACCAAGCCCCAGGCAACCGCTGACCCCACCGCCCCCGACACGCTCGCCATCGACCTTCGCACCGCCGTGATGCGCACGTCCCGGCGGCTCCGCGTCGAAGCCACCGGCGACATCATCACCCCCGGCCAGTACACCGTCCTGGCCTTGCTCAACGGCAGCGGTCCGAGCACGCTGCGCGCACTGGCCGAGAGCGAACACGTCCAGGCCCCTTCCATGACCAGAATCGTCAACGCCCTCGCCGACCAGGGCTTCGTCACCAGGTCCGCCCATCCCGACGACGGCCGCCAGGTCCGCGTGGGCATCACCGACGCGGGCAGGACGGTCCTTGAGGAAGCACGCCGGCAGCGGACCGCCTGGCTGGCCCGGCGCGTGGCAGGGCTCAGCGAGGACGACCGGCTCACCCTGAGCCGCGCGGCCCGCATCATGCAGGAAATGAGCGGCAAATGAGCGCAATGTTCCGGGCCCTCGAAAACCCCAACTACCGCATCTGGGCCGGCGGGGCGATCGTGTCAAACATCGGCACCTGGATGCAGCGGGTGGCACAGGACTGGCTGGTCCTGACCGTCCTGACCGACCACTCCGGCGCCGCCGTGGGCCTCACCACCGGACTTCAGTTCCTGCCCATGCTGCTGTTCGGCCCTTACGGCGGAGTGCTGGCGGACCGCTACCGGAAACGCATCATCCTGATGTGGACGCAATTGGCCATGGGTTTCACCGGCCTGGCCATCGGCCTCCTGGTGGTCACCGGCACTGCCCAGTTGTGGCACGCCTACGTGGCTGCGTTTTGCCTGGGTGTGGCCAGCGCCGTGGATGCCCCCGCCCGCCAGGCCTTCGTGTCCGAACTGGTTGGCCAGGACAACATCTCCAATGCCGTGGCCCTGAACTCGGCATCCTTCAATACTGCCCGGCTCACCGGCCCCGCGATCGCCGGCGTCCTCATCGCGTGGGTGGGCACCGGCCCGGTATTCCTGCTCAACGCTGCCAGCTTCGCCGCCGTACTGGTCTCCCTGTTCCGGATCCGGACCAGCCAGGCCGCTCCTGTGGCAGGCCAACGCAACAAGCACCAGGTGGTGGAGGGCATACGGTACGTGCGGCGCCGTCCGGATCTGATGTTGATTATGGTCCTGGTGGGCATCCTGGGCGCGTTCGGGATGAACTTTCCGGTCATCAACTCGCTGATGGCCACCACCGAGTTCAGCATGGGACCCAGCGAATTCGGTCTCCTCGGCTCGATCATGGCGGTGGGTACCCTGGCCGGCGCCCTCCTGGCGGCGCGCCGGTCCGGCCCGCGGCTGCGCTTCCTGCTGGGCGGCGCCTTGGGCTTGGGATTCTTTACGATCCTCGGCAGCGTGGCGCCGTCGTTCTGGACTTACGCCGCCATCCTGGTTCCGGTGGGCCTGGCATCCATCACCTTCCTGAACAGTTGCAACACCAGCATCCAGCTCTCCGTGGAAGCCCCGTTCCGCGGCCGCGTCCTGGCGCTGTACCTGGCCGTGCTGCAAGGCGGGACCGCACTGGGTTCGCCGCTGGTGGGCTGGATCGGCAGCCAATTCGGTGCCCGCTGGTCCGTCGCATCCGGCGGCATCGTGGTGCTCCTGGCCGGAATCGCGGCTGTGGTGGCGGTGAGCAGGCGGAACCGGATCACCTTCCGCGGCGCGCTCCGGATGGCGCTGGGCAGGCGGGAACCGGCCGTCTGAGGGACGGTTGGGCAGGAATGGCCCACGACGGCACCGGCGGCAGCCCGCGATGGGACCTTAGAGCGTGGGCGCGGCGACGATGTCCACCGAGATTTCGACCGCCGGCACCGCTCCCCGGTTCTCCAGCCAGTGCGAGGTGTTCCGGTCCTCCGGCCAGCCCGCGCCCGGCCCGTACTCCGTGGCCACCCCGTCCCTGTGGTCCGTGATGGTCCCCGAGAGGATGTAGACGGTGCCGGGCCGGCCCGCGTGGTCATGCAAGGGGCCAAAGACGCCCCCGGGCGCGATGGTCACCATCCGCATCCGCAACTGGCGCCCTTCCATCCCGTCGATCTCGCCGCCAAGGTCAACCGTTGCCAGCAACTCTACTGAGACACCGGCCGTCTCCGGCACCACCTCCCCGACTCCCATTGCGTCTCCTTCCATCAGCCGGGCCCTACGGCGGCGCCGGCCCTGCCGCTGCCGGGCACCCGGGTGCGGGTGCTGCGGGCGGCACGTGCCGGCGTCGTCAACTTATCTGCTGAGCCTGCAACTGCGGGCGGTGGCGGTCAAGCCGGAAGCGAGGAAATGTTCAGGATGTTGCCCTCGCTGTCCAGGAACCAGGCTGCCTGGCCCACGCCTTCCATCGATGCGATGCCATTCTCGGTCTTCAGGCCGGGCATGTCGTACTCTTCGAAAACAACGCCTCGGCCGCGGAGCTCGTCCACGTCGCGCTGCACATCGTCGGTTTCCCAGCCAATCTGCGTGTTCTTGGCTGACCCGGCATTGTCTGTTTGATAAATCAGGAACGCGGTACCCTTCCCGCACCGGTAGACAAGCCCGCCGTCACCCATGGTCCGCTCGGGCTCCAGCCCCAGCTTGTCCCGATAAAACTCCCGTGCCCGGTCAACGTCCTTCGCCGGCAAAACAGCCATGACTTCCAGATCTTTGAGCATGACAACAACTCTCCTTGCCACATTTCCTGATGGCGATGCTCTCCCCCGAATCGGTCCGGCCGTCCCCCGCCGGGCCTCGTGGCCGTCCTTCCCGCCGAATGCCGGGGCGGCCACCTGGAGCTCCCTGATCCGCGATGGCAGAAGCCATCGGCACGGGGTTCCCGAAGTCTACGAGGCCATTATGGAACTGTTCGTTCCCGCATGGAATAGGGGTTTTTATTGGGGGCAAGGCAGGGCGGCCGGACTATTTCCGGGTTGCGGAGATGGCCCTGCGGGCGGCCCTGCCCGCCACCGCCACGAGGGGAACCAGGCAGGCCAGGACGGCGATGGTGTTGGGGCGGAACGCCGGGATCCCGTTGACTGTCCGGTACACCCCCAGGGGCAGGACGAATCCGCCGCCGCCTCCGCCGGAAGCACCTTCCTCCGATTCCATGCCCCCGCCGAAGCCGAAGGACACCAGCGCCACGGGCACGATCTCCTTACCGCCAAGGTTCACCGGAGTGCCGTAGGCCCGGGCCACGCCCATGTTTTTGAAGGTGTCAACGAGGGACGCGAAGGTGTCAGCCATGGGTTCAGGATAGGCGCCGATCCGGATGGCAAACAGGTCCATAGGTCCTGGCTGCCACGTCCCTACCGCCGGATTTCCGCCAGCCGTAACCTGACGATGTCCGCTATGACGTCATCCGGTACCGGCCGGGCTGCGCTGAAGCGGATGGTTCCCTTGGACAACGAGTAGCCCTCCAAGCGGCCGGCCACCGCCTCCACCACGGCCGAGGAGAACGGAAAGATCGAGAGGTGCTTGGCTGCGGCCACCGCCGCAAGCAGCGGCTTTCCGTCGACTTTCAGGGCTGGCATCCCGTAGCTCATGCCTTCCGTCGCGTCCGGGGCCACGGACCGTGCCACCGCCACCACATGGCGCAGGCAGCCGCGGTCCGGTTCAGTGGCGGCGGCCAGCGCTTCGTCAACGGCGCCCAAGGAGCGTCAGCTCTTCCGGGCGGCGACCGTGGTTGCGAGGGCCGCAAGGCCGCGCTCAAAGTCGCCGCCCACCAGCTTGTCCATGTTCATGAACAGCGCGAAGACCTTGCCGATCCCTTTGTTCTCCCCGGTCATCAGCCACGTCACCTCGGTGCCTCCCGGCGCCGGGCTGAAGGTGAACGTGGTGGGGTTCAGGGCCTTGAACGGCTTGGTGAACTGCAACCGGATCCCGATGCGGCTCGAAGGGACGGACTCCACGATCTCCATGGTTCCGCTGCCGGCCTTGCGGTTGCCGCTCCACTCATAGCCCGCGCCGGTCCCTGATTCGCTGCCGAAGTAGCGGCGGCTCATGCCCGGGTCCACCGCCTCCCAAGGGGACCATGCGGTCCATTCGTGGAAGTTGTTCACCAGCGGAAAGATCTCCTCGGCGGGGGCAGGGATGACGGCGCTGCGACGGACTTCGAAAGTAGACATGGGCCAAGCATAGGGCCGCGGCCCGCCCGCGTTAAGGGAGGACCACGTTGACGGGTTCCCGGCCATCGAGCAGCAGCCCGATCTGTTTCCTGACCAGGCGCACCATGCGGGGGAACATGGCCGAACTGGCGCCGCCCACGTGGGGAGTGATGAGCACTCCCGGGGTGGTCCACAGCGGGTGGCCGGCGGGCAGCGGTTCCGGATCGGTGACGTCCAGGGCGGCGCGTAGCCTGCCGGTTGCGGTCTCGGCCAGCAGCGCGTCCGTGTTGGCCACGGGGCCGCGGGCCACGTTCACCAGCAGGGCGCCGTCCGGCATGGCGGCGAGGAACTTGGCGTCCACGAGTTGCTCCGTCTGCCCGTTGAGCGGAACACTGACCACTACGATCTCGTGCAGCGGCAGCTGTTCATAGAGCGAGTCGATCCCGTGGATGGTTCCACGGCCGTCCTCGCGTGGTCGGCTTGCCATCCGGGTGACCTCGGCTTCGAACGGGAGGAGCCTGGCCTCGATGGCCTTGCCGACTCCCCCATAGCCCACCAGCAGGACGCGCCTGTCCGCCAGGCTGGGACGCGGGCTGTTGTCCCATGTGCCGCTTTCCTGGTTCCGGACAAAGTCCGGAACGCCGCGCTGGGCGGCGACCATCATGCCCACGGCAAGCTCCCCCGTCGAGGTCTCATGGACTCCGGCCGCGTTGGCAAAGGTGACACCAGCGGGCAGAACTGCGGCGACGCCGTCGTACCCGATGGACTGGCTCTGCACCAGGCCCACGTCCACACCTTCCAGCGCGGCGAGCGCGGACGGCTTGCCCATGTAGGGCGGCACCAGGAGGTCGAGCCGGCCCTCGGGGGCGGGGCCGGTGAGGTCCCAGAGCACAAAGTCGACGCCGCCCACCGGGGCGAGCGCGTCCAGCAGGTTTTGGGCGGGCAGGCAGACGCGGAGGCGGGCGCTCATGCGGCGACCATCAGCTTGACGTTGGCAGCGCCCAGGGCATCCTCGATTTCCTGCGGCGGCCGGGCATCCGTCACCAGGATGTCCACCGCATCAAAAGCTGCCAGCCGCGCCAGCGCGTACCTGAGCATCTTCTGGTGCGTTGCCACCACCACTACCTGTTCCGCCGAATTCATAAGGGCGATCTTAGTGGCGCGCTCCACGTCGCGTTCGATGTAGAAGGCCTCATCGTGGATCCCGGTCACCCCGATAAACGCCGTCTTGGCGCGCAAACCGGCAGCCGCGCTCACGGTCATGGGACCGTTGAACGCCTGGCTGTCCAGCAACAGTTCCCCGCCGAGGCAGATGGTGCGGGCCTCCGTCAGCTGCAGGCAGCGCTGGATGGCCGGGGCTGAGTGCGTGATGATGGTCCCCCTGAAGGACGTGGGCAGTTCCTGGGCGATCTGGTAGGTGGTGGTGCCGGCATCAAGGATGATGGCGTCCCGTTCGCTGATCATCGACACACAGGCCCGTGCCACCCGGAGCTTGGCGTCGGCGTCCTCCCGGACCCGGGCGGCGAAGTCGGCGTTCTGGCCGTGCCCGTCCACGGCGCTGACCCCGCCGTGGACCACCCGGGCCAGGCCCCGCTTGGCCAGCACCCGGGTGTCCCTCCGCACGGTCATGTCGGAGACTGCGAACGTCCCCGCGAGGTCGTTCGTGGATATGAAGCCTTTCCGACCCAACTCATCGAGGATGGTGCGCTGGCGCGGCGTCAGCGGCGCCTCTCCATGTGCTGTGCTCATAAGCTGCTCTTCCCTCCCCAATGCGCCGGGCAGACCCGGGCGGCGTGTTGGACTTCCAACACAAATCTTCTTACGAACGTACCCCGGAAACCGCATTCGCAAGCTCCACGGGGCGTCCTTCCGTAATAGAACGTTCCGCCGCCAGGCCCATCCGCACGGACTGCAGGCCATCGGCAACAGTGACCTCCACGGGGCCTTCGCCCAGGATGGCTTTCCGGTAGCCGAGGTGCTCGTAATAGGTGGAACCGTGGTGTGCTCCGGCCGCGAGGACAGCCTCATCCACCGGCACGTCATGCTTTTCCGGGCCGAGCGGGGACCGGGGGCTGAATTCCACGGTTGCCTCGGCTTCGTCGCCGGGGATCCAGTGGTTGGCCGCCACCGGGATGAGGGTTTCGATCTTGGCGGCGTCGCCGACGATTGAGATCCGCTCCTGGAATTTGGACCCTTCGGCGAACATGGACAGCTCCAGCATGGCCCGGCGTCCACCCTTGAAGTCGACGATGACGTAGGCGTTGTCCACCATGTCCGAGACCCGGCCGTCGTACACCTCGTCCATGTGGTTGACGTCGTGGCCGCCGCTGGCGTAGACCCGGACGGGCTCGTCCTGAAGGATCAGGCGCATCAGGTCGAAGAAGTGGCAGCACTTCTCCACCAGGGTGCCGCCCGTCCGCTCGGCGAAGCGGTTCCAGGCATCCACCTTGTGCAGGAACGGGAAGCGGTGTTCCACGATGGAAAGCATGTAGATGTTGCCGAGCTTTCCATCGTGTGCGGCCTGGACAACCTCCTGGACCGGCGGCATGTACCGGTACTCCATGGCAACCCACACCGGCGCCGGGTAGCCAGCGGCGAGGACTTCGAGCTCGTCCGCCTGTTCTGCGCTGGTGCATACGGGCTTTTCGACCAGGACCGGGAGGTTGGTGCCGCTGGCGAAGATGTCCTTCAGGATGCCCAAGTGGGTGTCGTTGGGGCTGGCGATCACCAGCGCGTCCACCAGTCCCGAGGCCAGCAGTTCCTGGTGGGAGGCGAAGAGTTGCACGTCATAGCCGATCTCCTTGGCAGTCTCCTCGAGGGATGACGGCGTGGGATCGGACACTGCGGTGATCCGGCTCCCGGGGATCAAGGCAAGGTTCCTGACATGTTCGCGGGCCATGTGGCCTGCCCCGATGAGTCCGTACCGGATGGTCCGGACAGATTCCGCAGTAGGCAATGACATGAGCTGCTCCGTTTCTCTACGTTGAGTGGGGGGCTGCGGCGTTGCATCCCAAACACAACTATACAGAAAGTGTTGTTTTTCCAACATAGCGTGTGTATATTTCTTCAATACCAGCCGGAACTACAACGAGGTGGAACGTGCCCCAACCGTCAACTGGACCCCTGCTCTTCGTAGGTTGCGCCACTCTTGACTCCATTGCCCTGGTGCAGGATTACCCCGCCGCGGACAGCCGGACCGTCGCCACGGATTTCGCGACGGCGGGCGGCGGCCCTGCGGCCACGGCAGCCGTCGCAGCGGCACGGGCGGGGGCCGATACTGCCTTCGCCGGCGTCCTCGGCACCGACGAAGAAGGCGACCGCATCATTGCCGGGCTGGAAGCCGAAGGCGTGGACACCTCCGCCGTGATCCGCGATCCCGGCGTCAAGACCGGCGCCAGCGTGATCATTGTCAGCAAGGCAACCGAGAGCCGGGCCATCGTCACCAGGCCCGTGCCGCCGGTCAGCTTCCCTGCGGGCAGCCGCTTCTTCGACCTGCTGGCATCGGCCGCCTGGGTCCATACCGACCACCTGGGATGGAATGCAGTGGCAGGTGCCCGCCCCGCAGCGCTGAACATCAGCGTGGACGCCGGCAATCCCATCCCCTCCTTCAGCCCCGGCGGCATCGCACTCTACGTGCCCACCATGGAAAGGCTCCAGGCAGAGTACGGCGCTGGGCACTCCCCCGGCGCCCTCCTGCGCAAAGCGCTCGACGACGGCGCCGCGGCCGTCGTCGCCACCGCCGGCTCAGACGGCGCCTGGGTCCTGGAACGCGGCGGGGACCCCGTCCACGTGCCGGCCACGCCGGCGGACATCGTTTCCACCCTCGGCGCCGGCGATGTCTACCACGGCGCGCTCCTCGCCGCCGTCGCCGCAGGCCTGCCGTTGGCGGACGCCGCCGCATTCGCGGGCCGCACCGCCGCCGCATCCTGTGCCGGGCTGGACGGCCGCTCTGCCATCCCCCGCCGGGCCATCACCGCCGAATTCGCCTCCAACCACCATTCCTGACCCAACCCGCCCAGCTGAAAGTAGCCAGCCCATGAACCATGCAGACCTCTCCCCGCTCCAACGGCCCTCAGGCGCCTTTGCGATGCTCGCCGTTGACCAGCGCGAAGCCATGCGCAACATGTTCGCCGAGCACACCGACCAGCCCGTCACGGACCACGACCTCCGCGACTTCAAGCTCGAGGCGGCCCGGATCCTGACGCCATACGCCTCCGGCGTCCTCATCGACCGCCAGTTCGCCCTGGACCAGGCCATCGAGGCCGGCGTGGTGGACCCCGGCTGCGGGCTGATCGCCTCCGCCGACCACTTTGAACCCGCCCACGGCGAACTGGTGGGCGAGGTCACCATCGACCGCCTGGTGGATCCGCACAAGTACGCAGCTTTGGGCGTGAAGGCCCTGAAGCTGCTGGTGCTCTACCGCCCGGACGAGCCCGCCGAGGGCCGCGTGGCCATGGTCCGCGAGTTCGTGGACAGCTGCCGCTCCGCCGGGCTGATCAGCATCATCGAACCCGTCTCCCGCAAGCCCCTGGCCGGCGGCGACTTTGACTGGAACGCCGGCATCCTGGCCGCCGCCAAGGAACTGGGCAGCCTGGGCGCCGACCTGTACAAAGCCGAGGTCCCGTTCCACGGCCAGGCTTCGGAAGCCGACGTCCGCGACGCCTGCGCCGAGCTCACCAAAGCCATCGACGGCCCCTGGGTGGTCCTCTCCTCCGGCGTTCCCGAGGACGTTTTTCCGGACGCCGTCCGGTGGGCCTGCCTCGAAGGTGCCAGCGGGTTCCTCTCCGGACGCGCAGTCTGGGCTTCCTGCATCGGAGCCCCCGACGTCGTCGAATCCCTCTCCACCGATGCCGTCCGCAGGCTGCAGCGCCTTTGCGCCGTGGTGGACGACGTCGTGTCCGCCCAAAGGACCAACGCCTAGGCAGTTCTCCCGCACCACAGCACCCTCACGGGGCCCGGCCCCTCTCAGCAGCAAGCAAACAAGGCACAGCAAACACTCAACGAGGAGATTATTGTGAGTCAGATTTCACGCCGGCAGGCAGTCGCCCTTCTCGGGGCCCTGGGCTTCGGCGCCGCTGCGGCAGCGTGCGCCGGGCCCGGCGGTTCCACCAAGCCGGGAGGGGCAACCGGGCCGTCGGCACCCGCCACCGGAGCCGTCACCGGCAAGGTGTCCTTCGCCCACTGGCGCGGCGAGGACAAGGCCGTGTTCGACGAACTCATCAAGCGCTTCGTGGCACAACACGACGGCGTGGAAGTTGCCCAGGACATCTCGACCTCCAACGACTACAACGCCCAAGCACTGCAGAAGCTCCGCGGCGGCTCCATCGGCGACGCGTTTGCCACCTTCCGCGGCTCACAGTTCAAGAACTTCACCGAGGCCGGGGTGTACACCGACCTCAAGGGCAGCAAAGCCGTAGGCAACTACCAAAAGGGACTCCTGTCCGCCGGGCAGAGCGGCGACAACCAGCTGGGTCTGCCCTACCAGGTGGTGTTCCCCATGCCCATGGCCAACCTGGACCTCTTCGACAAGGCCGGCGCCGAAACCTCCCCCAAGAACTGGGACGCCTTCCTGGGCATGTGCGAGAAACTCGCCGCTGCCGGCGTCATCCCCATCTCCTGGCCGGGCGGCGATGTTGGAAACGGCGGCCAACTGTTCAACTGCATGATTGCCAACAACGCCCCCGTGGACGACATGTGCGCCCAGATCGAACAGGGGAAGCTCAAGTGCACGGACGACTGGTTCATCAAGATGCTGGGCCAGTACAAGGACCTGAAGCCCTTCGTGCAGCCCAACGCCACCGGCACCGCCGTTGAACCGGCCCAGAACCTGTTCTCCCAGGGCAAGGCCGCCATGCTCGCCACCGGCTCCTACCACCTCGCGGCAGTCCGCGGACTCGGTGCCAAGTTCCCGATCGACCTGGTGTTCCCCAACACCACCTCCGACGGCAACGGCAAATACGAGGGCGCCTACAACGCCACCTTCATCCTGGGCGTCAACTCCGCCAGCAAGAACCAGGCCGCCGCTGCGGCATGGATCGATTTCCTCTCCGAGCCCGAGAACGCCGGCTACTACGCCAACCAAACCGCGCAGCACGTCTCCGTGGACAAGGTGGAGTACACCAACCCGGACCTGAAGCGCCTGAGTCCCTGGCTGCAGAAGAAGACGGCACTCGCCGCCCGCTTCCAGTTCAACAACCTCGATGTCCGCAACGCGGTGGAGGCCAGCGCCACGGCCGTCATTTCCGGCACCAGCCCGGAGCAGGCAGCCGCTGCCGCCCAGAAGATTGTTGACGAACGGCTATGAGCATCCATCCCGGAACGGCTGCCCGGCGGAAGGCCCCGGACAGCCACACCCCCGACAACCCTGCCAAGGTGCGCCGCCGCTCTCCCACACGGGTGAATCCGGCCCTGTACCTTTTCCCGCTGCCCGCAGTCGCCGTCGTCGCCTTCTTCCTGGTGATGCCCACGCTGCAGGCGTTCCAGTACGCCATCACGGACTGGAACGGATTCTCCGCGGCGTTCAATTACGTGGGCGTGGACAACTTCGTCCGGGCGTTCACCAAGGACTCGCTGTTTACGAACGCGCTGACGAACAACCTGAAGTTCGTGCTGCTGGTGGTGATCGCCCAGACAGCGTTCTCGCTGGTCCTGGCCCTGCTGCTGACCAAGAACTCGCGGGGCAGCATCCTGCTGAGGGCACTGTTCTTTTTCCCCACCATCCTGTCCTCCGTCTCGGTGGCCTTCATCTGGAAATTCATCTACGACCCCAACTTCGGCCTGGCCAACTCGGTCCTCCGAACCGTCGGGGTGGACGGTGGAGCCTACCTCGGCAACGACGCCCAGGCTTTGTACTGGGTGGCGGTCACCCAGGTCTGGTTCCATTCGGGCCAGATGATGGTGGTCTACATCGCCGGGCTGCAGGCCATCCCCAAGGAACTCTACGAAGCGGCGGAGATGGACGGCGCTAACAAATGGCAGCAGTTCAAATCCATCACCTGGCCGTTCGTGGCACCGGCCACCTCCATCGTGGTGGCCTACACCACGGTGCAGTCCTTCAAGGCCTTCGACCTGATCCTGGGCATTGCCGGCAACCCGCCCAAGGCAGCCCTGGATATCCTCTCCACCCGCATTTACAGCACCTTTGCCAACTCGGAGTTCGGCTACGCCGCCGCCCAGTCGATCATCTTCATGGCGATGATCGCCCTGGTCACCTGGCTGCAGCGCCGGTTGCTCCGGCTCACCCCGAAGGGGGACTAGCAGCATGCTCGCAACACTAAGCCGCCGCGCCATCCTGGCCATCTACGCGGTCATCATCATCATTCCGTTGACAGTGGTGGCGTTCGGCAGTTTCAAGTCCACCCAGGAACTGTTCGCCGGCCCGTTCAGCCTTCCGCATTCACTTGCCCCGGATAACTTCGTCGAGGTGGTGGGCGGCCAGAACCTGGGTTCGTCCTTCATGAACAGCGTGATCGTCACCGGGATTTCGGTCCCACTTACCCTGTTCGTGGCCAGCCTGGCCGGCTACGCCGTGTCGCGGTTGAAGGGGTTCATGTCCTGGGCCATCTTCGGATTCCTGGTCCTGGGCATGGCCATCCCGGCACAGGCCAACATGGTGCCGCTCTACGTCCTCTTCGGCAGGCTGGGCCTGCTGGACAACCTGGCCGGCCTGATCCTGGCCAACGTCGTGTCCACGCTGCCCATTGCCGTCTTCATCCTGGGCGGGTTCATGCGGACGCTGCCCAAGGAACTCTATGAAGCTTCCTCCATCGACGGCAGCGGGCCGTGGAAGACCTACGCTTCCATCGCCCTGCCGCTCTCCGCACCGTCGATCGCCGCGGCCGCCATCTTCCTGTTCGTCATCCACTGGAACGAGCTCCTCTACCCGCTGCTGTTCATCCAGTCCCCCGGCAACCGGACCCTGCCGCTGGCATTGCTCAGCTTCCAGGGCGAGTTCCAGACCAACTACCCGCTGCTGTTCGCCGGCGTGATCCTGGCCTCCCTGCCCGTAGTGGTGGCCTACGTCTTCCTGCAGCGCTACTTCGTTGCCGGCATCACGGCAGGGGCAAGCAAGGGATGAGTACGACGACGACGCGCGGCACCGGTGGTGCCCTCACGGCCCAACGAAAGGCTCCTTCCATGAACCTCACATCAGCCCGGCACCTTGTCAACGGCACCTGGCACACTGCCGGAACCGCCAAGGACGTGACTGATCCGGGCAACGGCAGCACCGTGGGCGAGGTCGCCTGGGGCTCGGCCGGGGACGCCACCAAGGCCGCCGACGCCGCCGCCGAAGCCTTCGGCACCTGGTCCCGCACCACCGCCCGCCACCGGGCAGACCTGCTGCGCAACGCGGCGGCGCTTCTGGCGGAACGCCGCGACGAAATCGCGCACACGCTGGCACTCGAGGCAGGCAAAAGGCTTCCCGAAGCGCAGGGCGAGGTGGACTTCTCAGTGGAGTACTTCCGCTGGTTCGCCGAGGAGGTCCGCCGCGCCACCGGCACCATCAGCCCACCTGAACTCCAAGGGCGCCGGCACCTCAGCAGCCGCAAGCCCGTCGGCGTGGCCCTCAGCCTCACCCCGTGGAACTTCCCCGTCTCCATCCAGGCCCGCAAGCTCGCCGCGATGCTCGCCGCCGGGTGCACCGTGGTGGGCAGGGTTTCGGAGAAGGCCCCGCTGGCTGCGACCGGCCTGTTCGAAGTCCTGCACGACGCCGGTTTTCCCGCCGGCGTGGTGAATCTGGTCCATGGCCCCTCACGCGAAATCACCGCGGCGTTGATGGCCCACTCGGCGGTCCGTGCCGTCAGTTTCACCGGTTCCACGGGTGTGGGCCGGCAGATCATGGCATCAGCCTCCGAGCGCGTGGTCCGGCCCCTGCTGGAACTCGGCGGCAACGCACCGTTCATCGTCTTCGAGGACGCGCACCTTAATGCCGCCGTTGATGGCGCGGTCCTGGGCAGGCTCCGCAACACCGGCCAGTCCTGCGTGGCCGCCAACCGGTTCCTGGTCCAGGACACCGTCGCCGACGAGTTCGCCCGGAGGCTGGGCGCCCGCTTTGACGCGATGACCATCGGTCACGGCGTTCCCGACGGCGGCGCGCCGGTCCCGGACCTGGGCCCGGTCATCGACGCCGACAGGGTGTCCGCGGTACAGGCACTGGTGGACGACGCCCTGGACCGGGGCGCCCGCCGCGTCACCCAGCGCACGGCGGTCCCTGGCGGGGGTGCGTTCATGGCGCCCACCCTGCTGGCCGATGTCCCGGACGACGCACTGTTGGTGACCGAAGAAGTGTTCGGCCCGGCCGCCGGCGTCGTCACCTTCTCCTCGGAGGAGGACGCCATCCGGAAGGCGAACGCCACCGAGATGGGCCTGGCCGCCTACGTGTGGAGCGGCAGCCCGAAGCGCGGCTGGGAGATCCCGGAGCAGCTTGAGGCCGGCATCGTCGGCGTGAACGACCCCCTTCCGTCCGTTGCCTTCGCCCCGATGGGCGGCGCCAAACAGTCAGGCTTGGGACGGGAAGGATCGAGTTTGGGCCTCGAAGAGTTCGAAGAGGTCCAGTACGTGGCCTGGAGACCGTAAATGCTGACCACCGGGCTGGTCCTCGGGGCCGTCGTCATGGGTGCCGGGATGCAGCGGATCACCGGGATGGGCTTCGCGCTGGTGGCCGCCCCGTTCCTGGTTCTGCTCCTGGGCCCGGTGGAAGGCGTGGTGCTGGTGAATGTATGCGGGGCGGTGACGGCAGGAGCCATTATCTTCCGGGTGCTGCGCGACATCGACTGGAAGCGCTACGTGTTTCTTGCTGCCGCTGCCTTGCTCGGCATCATTCCGGCGGCCTTCCTGATCCGCCTGATTCCGGCGCCGGTGCTGGAGATCTCCATCGGGGTGCTCCTCGCGGCCGGGCTGACCGTCCTGCTGGCACTGAAGTCCGCCACGCTGCCGTCGCGCCGGCGCTACCTGTTAGCCGCCGGCGGCCTCAGCGGATTCATGAACACGGCCGCCGGCGTGGGCGGGCCCGCGGTCAGCATGTACTCGATCGCCACCAAATGGCAGCACCGGTCGTTCGCTGCCACCATGCAGCCGTACTTCTTCACCATCGGTACCTTCTCACTCGTCTCCAAGGCCATCACTGCCCCCACAACGTTCCCTGTGATGCCATTGGCCATGTGGGGTGCCGTCGCCGCCGCGTGCTTGGCCGGGCTGGTACTGGGCGACGTCGCCTCGAAATTCGTCCCTGCCCGGGCAGCGCAGAAACTCCTGGTCGTCCTGGCTTACCTGGGGGCGGCCGCCACCATTATCCGCGGCGTGCTCGAAGCCGCCGGCTGACCTATTTTCTACCCTGCAACAGAGAGGACATGACATGACGTGGCTGAACAGCCCCGCCCACGCACGATGGCTTGAGGCGGAAACCGACCGGTTGGTCCGTTTCGCCGAGGCCTCCAAGGTCGCCACCGGATTCGGCTGGCTCGACAACTACGGCAAGGTGTTCGCCGACAAGCCAACCCACCTGTGGATCACCGCGCGGATGACCCACAGTTTCGCCGTCGCTGCCCTGATGGGACGGCCGGGAGCGGCCACGCTCGTGGACCACGGAATTGCCGCCCTCAACGGCGTCCTTCACGATGACGAGTTTGGCGGTTGGTACGCCGAGGTGGACCAGGACGGTCCGGTAAACGACACCAAGTCCGGCTACCAGCACTCCTTCGTACTCCTGGCTGCTGCCAGCGCCGTCGCGGCCGGGCGCCCCGGAGCACGGGAGCTGCTGGATGAGGCGCTGCGGGTCGCCGACACGAAATTCTGGGACCACGAGGCCAACATGTGCTTCGACTCATGGAACCGGGACTTCACGGAAACGGAGGCATACCGCGGCGGCAACGCCAGCATGCACTCGGTGGAGGCCTACCTCATCGTGGCCGATGTGACCGGAGAGAACAGGTGGCTCGAACGGGCCCTGCACATCGCCGAGGTGCTCATCCACCGGTTTGCGCGCGACAACAATTACCGGGTGTTCGAGCACTTCGACCCGGACTGGAAGCCCATGCCCGAGTACAACACCGATGACCGCGCCAGCCAGTTCCGCGCCTACGGTGGAACCCCCGGCCACTGGGTGGAGTGGGCGCGGCTGCTCCTCCACCTCCGTGCCGGGCTCGAGGCCCGCGGCCTGGACATCCCTGAGTGGCTCCTCGAGGATGCACGCGGCTTGTTCGATGCCGCCATCCGGGATGCCTGGCAACCGGACGGCCATCCGGGATTTGTCTACACGGTCGACTGGGAAGGCAAGCCCGTTGTCACCACCCGGATCAGGTGGGTACCCGCGGAGGCGATCGGCGGTGCTGCTGCCCTGTACATCGCCACGGGCGAGCAGCAGTACGCGGACTGGTACGAGCGGATCTGGGACCACGCCCGCGACTGGTTCATCGACTACGAGCACGGTTCCTGGAAGCAGGAACTCGACGAGAACGGCAATGTCACCTCAACCGTGTGGTCCGGGAAGGCGGACATTTACCACCTGTGGCACTGCCTGGTGGTCCCGCGCCTCCCGCTGGCTCCCGGGCTGGCTCCAGCGGTCGCGGCCGGCTTGCTGGACGCACGCCTGAACACGCCGTAACCGGAACGGAGCAGGGGGTTCGATCCTGTAAATTTAAGGGAGGAATTGTCCGGCCAGCGAGCCGCTTTCCAATCCCACCCCTTGAATGGACGCAACCCCCATGCCTTCCGCGATTTCCGCGCCGTCCCCTGCCCGTTTTCCCTACGCCGCCATGGCGGTCCTGGCCACCATAGCCTTCACTGCCATCACCACGGAGCTGCTGCCGTCCGGGCTGCTGCCGCAGATCAGCTCCGGCCTTGGCGTGTCCGAGCCAGTGGCCGGATACCTCGCTGCCGCGTACGCCGCCGTCATTGTCGTCACCGTGGTTCCGGCGGCGCGGCTCCTGGGTAAGATTCCGCGGCATGCGCTCCTGGTGGCGCTGGTCCTGACGTTCGCGCTCAGCAACGCCATGGTGGGGCTGGCGCCGGACTTCACCTCGGCGATGATCGCAAGATTGGTGGGCGGATTGGCGCACGGGCTGCTCTGGACCACCATGGCGCCGTTCGTGGCCCGGGTGGTCCCGGCGGACAAGGTGGGCAAGGCCTTGGCCATCGTGTTCAGCGGCAACAGCCTGGGGTTGGCCATCGGGGCCCCGGTGGGCACCGCCCTGGGCGGGTTCCTGGGGTGGCGGACGGCGTTCCTGGTGCTGGCTGGCTTCGGGGTGGTCCTCACCGTCCTCGCGTTCTGGCTGCTCCCCCGGGTCCGGCGCATTACCGACGCCGCCCGGCCGTCGCTCCGCAAGGCCATTGGCCAGCCCGGCGTGAAGTCTGTGGCCGTCGCCTGGCCGCTGCTGGTTTTGGCCCACTTCGCTCTCTTCACATACATCGCGCCCTTCATTCGTGAGGCGCACCTGCCGGACTACGCCACCAGCCTCTCCCTGACCGTACTGGGCGGCTCGGGCCTGCTGGGCATCTGGATTGCAGGGCTGACCGTGGATTCGCGCCCGCGCCGTTCGCTGATCATGACGACGGCGGCCATCGCCGCTTCGATGTTCTTCCTCCCCCTGGCGGTGGGGAACCTCCCCGTCACCTTGGCGCTGATGACGGTTTGGGGGGCCGGCCTCGGGGCGATCGGCATCTACAACCAGTCGGCGATCCTCCGGGCCGGCGGTGAATACAGCGAGGCCGCCAACGGGCTGACCGTGCTGACCATCCAGCTGGGCATCACCGTCGGCGCACTCTACGGCTCCGGGGCGCTGGTGGCGGGCGGACCGCTGCTGGTTCCCGTGGCCGCCGCGGTCCCGGTGGTTGCCGCGCTGGTGATCACCTTTGCTGGGAAGAAGTACGCCTACCCGCCGGGCCCGCGGGAGCGGGTCTGGCTGGAGCCCCGGCCGGTGAAGGAAACCGTCACAAAAAGCCCCTGATTGTCGACACCGGGCAGTGGGTGGGGTATTGTACCACGCCTTGCCCGCGCGTAAACTCAAACCGCTGGGTTACGTGAAGGTAACAGGTCCTGGACTCAGACCGGGACGGGCGGGCGTTGACCCTTGCCCACGCATAAGGATGACTGATGCGCAGACTGCCCAGCGACATCACCGGTACACCGCCAACAATTTCCCTTGGCCGCGTGCTGCGGTACCGACTCCGTGAGGCAACAGCGCCATCACCGGAGTAGTGCGGCTGGCACCCACTGCGCGGGTGGCCACCGATCTTATTGGGGAGATGCTGGGAACATCGCTGCCGGACCCCGGTCCCGCGCAGCAAGAGCAATTGGCCACTTGTGGAAGTGAGCACACCATGAAGAGCATCACGCGCGCCCGTTGGGGCGTGGGTGTCGCCTGTCTGGCTTTGGTCCTTGGCGGAACCACTGCGGCGCAGGCAAATCTGTCCGGCAGTGCCTTTGAAGGCAATGACGGCAACCTCGTCGTCAACACCCCCGGCAACCTGGACTGGGCCAACGTGCCCGGCCGGCACACCGGCATCGACAGGCCCACGGGACAAACAGACAATTCATTCGGCCAGGGCACCAAGGAAGACAACGCCGCGGTTACTGTCGTCACGGGCGCAATCCCGCCCAACAAGAACGACCTCACCCGCTTCTATGAGGCTTCGGAACAGGCTTCGAACGGCGACATCTTCCTGTACCTGGGGTGGGAACGGCTGGTCAATATAGGCAACGCCAACCTTGACTTCGAAATCAACCAGAGCGCCACCACCGGCTTCACCGGAACGGCCTCCGGCCCGCTGGCCCTGAACCGCACCGCTGGCGACCTGCTGGTCACGTACGATTTCGGCGGGAGCGGCACCCCAACGCTGGGCCTTAATTTCTGGGTGACGTCTGCCACAGGCTCGGCGAGCGACTGCTTCTCGGCCAACGCCCTGCCCTGCTGGGGTAAGCATGTGACCCTCGGCAGCACCACCGCCGAAGGCGCAGTCAACGCTGCCACCGTCTCCGAGCCGATAGCGGGCGGCACTCTCACCACCGGGCTCTTTGGTGAGGCGTCCATCAACCTGACGGCCGCCGGCGTCTTCCCGGCCGGTGTCTGCGAGGCATTTGGTACCGCATTCGCCAAGAGCCGCTCGTCGTCGTCCTTTACCGCTGAGTTGAAGGACTTCATCGCCCCGATTGCTGTCAACATCAGCAACTGCGGCAGCATCACCATCAACAAAGTGACGCAAAACGAGCCAGTTCCCGGAACGCAATCCTTCGCCTACACCACGTCGTCGAACCTGACTCCGTCCAGCTTCACGCTGAACAACGCCGGCTCACGGACCTACACAAAGCTGGGGTCCGGAACCTATTCGGTGACTGAAGGTGCCCAGTCTGCACCATGGAGCTTCGTCTCGCTGACATGCGACACGGCATCGGGAGTGACCATCACCGGGCAGCAGGCGTCGATCGCCCTCGGCGCGGGCCAAAACGTGACGTGCACGTACACCAACTCCTTCACCAAGGCACAGCCCACCGTCGCCACCACCCAGGACCTCATTCCGAATGACAATTTCATCCTGTCTGCGGGACTCGGTACTCCCACGGGAAGCATCACGTTCAACCTTTACGCCCCGAGTGACTCGACCTGCTCGGGAACACCCGCGTACACCCAAACCGTGACCGTGAATGGGAATGCAACGTACAGCACCACCAACAGCGCGTTCCACGCCACCACTGAGGGAACCTGGCGCTGGGCTTCCAGCTACACCGGAGACGCCTACAACCTCCCGGCATCATCCGCGTGCGGCGTTGAGCGCTTCACCATCGCCAACAGTTAACCGACCGTAAGGCCGGAAGGCAGAAAAGGAGGTCCCCGGCTCAAAAAACCGGGGACCTCCCCCATGCCCACCGCCGGGCTGTCCGGATTCGACTCACGAACCGGGTACCCAGTGTCTGTCGCCGGGAAGTCCGGCAGTCGGCGTCGTCCCCTACGGCCCGCCAGTCATTTCCGGTGCTTGGCCACGGTGAACAGGAAGGTGGAGTCCTCCTCGGCTGTCAGGCTGTGCAGGCCGGGCGGGACGATCAGCAGGTCCCCCGCCTTGCCCTGCCAGGAGTCCTCCCCGGCTGTCAGCCTGACGCAGCCGCGGATCACGAACACCGTGGCGTCGCCGGGGTTCTTGTGTTCGCTCAGCTGGGTTCCGGCCGCCATAGCCATCACGGACTGTCGGAGGACCTTCTCGTGGCCGCCGTAAACGGTATCGGCGGCACGGCCGGTGGGGGATGCGAGCGCTGCTTCGAGCTGCTGGCGCGCCAGGGCGTCGACCGATATCTTTTGCATGCGCCCAAGGCTACCCAGTTGCCGTCAACCTGGCGACCAGTTCCCCACGGCTGCCCACCCCCACTTTGTCGAAGATGGATTTGAGGTGGTCGTGGACGGTGTGCGGCGAGATGGACAGGTGCCGGGAGATGTCCGCGTCCGGGCAGCCTGCCATGAGTTCCAGGCAGACTTCCTGTTCCCTGGGGGTGAGGCCGTAGGCAGCCAGGAGCAGGGTGAGCAGCTGGCCGGTTGTGGCCGGCTCCACGGTGACCACCATCTGCACGGGATCGTCCCCGGTGAGGAGCCGGCTGGCCTGAAGGACCACCCAACCGGCGTCGAGGTCCCGCATCCGGGTCTTCGCCGTCCCGGTGCGTGATGCCCTTGCCTGTGCCACCACGGCGTACAGCACCATGCTGAACCGGCCCGGGGCCGCGTCCTCGAGTGCCTGGAGCCACGTAGTGGCGGCCGGGGTGGCGGCGCGCAACTCCCCCCGATCGCCGGCGAGGACGATGACCGGACCTTCAGGCTGCCGCCACACCCCGTGGTGGGCGCGGGCGGCGATGCGGGTGGCGGCGGCAAGCGCGGCCGTGACCGCTGCCAGGAATTCCACCTCCCGGTCGCTGAAGTCTCCCGCCCCGCTCCGGAACAGGCTGCCCACTCCCCAGCACGACTGGTCCACACGGAACGCGCCGCGCAGTTCATGCACCAGTCCCAGCGGGCGCAGGAGGTCGTTGATCCGGATGCTGCCGGCGACCGCACGGCCCGGCGCGTCCGATATCCGCGCCACCGGGTGCGGACGGCGCATCAACTGGGCGAAGGTGTTCGGCTCGTTCCCTTGGTACTCGGATTGGGCGAACCGGACGGCGTACTCGTCGGTTACGGGCCAGGGCCGCCAGTTGATCACCGAATTCATCACCATGGTGTCGGGGTCGACGCCGGCCCAGCAGGCTTGGTCGAACGGCACCGACTGCCGGACCAGTGACAGGGCGGCGGCATAGAGGGCGGCCAAGTCCAGTCCGTCTGTGGCCAGCGCGGCGATCTCCCGCCGGGCACGCTCAGCGCGTTCCTCCCACATGGGTCCAGTATCCGACTCCCCGGGCCGCCGTGGAATCCCCCATTCCGGGGATGGTACACACCAGTCCCGCGGCCCTACCCTTCCGGCATGAGCATCATGTCCCAGGTCTTTGCGGTGCTGGCGGTGGCCATTTACGTGGGTGTCTTCCCGGTGGAGAGTTTCCTCCTCCCGCGCCGCAGATGGGCGCAGAAGTTCCTCAGCACGCCGCCGGAGAACGTGCCCGCCGTGATGATGTGGGCCATCCCCACCGGGTACAAGAACCTGGTGATCGCGCTGGGAGTAGCGGCCGGGCTGGTGGCGGTCAACATCGGCGAACCCGTGGTGGGGTACACGTTGGTGGTCTATTGCTGCCTGAACATGGTCCTCACCGCCCCCACCATGCTGCTGGCCGACCTGCAGGGCCACTACCCGAGGCGGTGGGAGAGCCTCCCGGGGACCCTGGCCGCCACCCTTCCCGCCCTGCTCTCTTTGCTCTTCCTGCCCCTGGGGCCCTAGTCGACCTGGCCGCCGGTGTACCGCCGGCTCGTCCGCCGGGCGTTTCCGCCCACGCGGCTCCCGGCGCGAACCGACTGCCGAAAACCCTTGATAGGTGACCATTTAGTCACCTATCATGGGCGGTATGGACGACGTGTTCAAAGCACTCTCCGACCCCACCCGCCGGGACCTGCTCGATGAGCTGTTCCGCGAGGACGGCCAGACCCTGAGTGCGCTCGAGGCGAGGTTCAGCATGACCCGCTTCGGCATCGCCAAGCACCTGCGCATCCTGGAGGACGCAGGCCTGGTGGCCACCCGCCGTCGGGGCCGGGAAAAGCTGCACTTCCTCAACCCCGTGCCCATCCGCCTGGTCCATGACCGCTGGGTCAGCAAATACGCAGAACCATGGGCCGCTGCCCTCAGCGACCTCAAATCAAGATTGGAAAGTCCCATGGAAAAGATCTTCGAGATTTACATCAAGACCACCCCGGAACGGCTCTGGGAAGCCATCACCGACAGTGATATCCGCAGCAAGTACCAGTTCGGAAACACCCTGGAGTCCGACTGGACACCCGGGGGCAAGTTCGTGATGGGCAACCCCAAGGCCGGGGAGGCCCTGGGCGAGGGCGAGAACCTGGAAGTGGATCCGCCGCGCCGTCTTGTCCAGACCATGCGCGCGCTGTGGGGCGACGACGTCAAGGCCGAGGGCACCTCGAAGATCACCTGGGAAATCGAAGCGGTGGGCGATTCATGCCACCTGACCGTCACCCACAGTGACCTGCGCGAAGGCGCCAACGAACAGCTCTACGGCGGCTGGCCCATGATCCTGTCCGGCCTGAAGACCTGGCTTGAGACCGGTGAGAAGCTCACCACGCCCGGGTCGCTGATGTACACCTAAGTCCCCCGGACGCCAGCTGACCACCGGCAGCTGCGGACGGCAGCACGGCACGGACACACCCGGCCCACCCGCGGGTCTAAGGTCATCTCATGGACAGCGGCACCCTGGTCAACATCGCTCTGGTTCTCTGTTTCGTTCTGTTGGGCGGAGTCTTCGCCGCAGCGGAAATGGCCCTGGTGTCCCTGCACGAGGGCCAGATCCGGCGCATCGAAAAATCAGGCGACTCCGGGGTCCGGACCGCCGCCTTGGCGCGGAACCCCAACCGGTTCCTCTCCACGGTCCAAATCGGGGTGACCCTGGCCGGGTTCTTCTCGGCGGCGTACGGCGCCTCGGCGATCGCGCCCGTCGTCGTGCCCCTGCTGCAAGCCGTGGGATTCGGGGCCGCAGCCGGGCCGGCGTCGTTCGTCGGCATGACGCTGCTGGTGGCCTACCTGTCCCTGGTCCTGGGCGAGCTGGCACCCAAGAGGCTGGCCCTGCAAAACCCCGTGGCCCTGACCAGGATCCTTGCACCGCCGCTGATCACCCTTTCCAGGGTCATGCGGCCGGTCATCTGGCTCCTCTCCGTCTCCACCGACGCGGTGGTACGGCTTTTTGGCGGCGACCCGCATGCCAAGCGGGCAAGCATCACGTCGGAGGAGCTGTGGGACATGGTGGCGGAAAGCGAGGCCCTCGAGGAAAGCAACCGCCACATCCTGGCCGATGTGTTCGGCGCCGGGGACCGGACACTGCAGGAGGTCATGCGGCCCCGCACGGAAGTGACCTTCATCAACGGGACAACAACGGTCGCTGCCGCCCGCGAGATGGTCAGGGACGGCCCCTACTCACGGTTCCCGGTGATTGGCAGGACCCCCGACGACGTCCTGGGCTTCGTCCATATCCGAGACCTGATGCCCCGGGACGAGGCACAGGACCAGGCGCCGATACAAGACATTGCCAGGACCATCCTGGCCATGCCGGGAACCAACAGGGTCCTCCCGGCGCTGTCCCGGATGCGCAAGACCAACCAGCACATTGTCCTGGTGGTGGACGAATACGGCGGCACGGACGGCGTGGTCACGCTCGAAGACCTCGTGGAAGAACTCGTGGGCGAGATCTACGACGAGTATGACACCGGCGCCGAGCACGAAGACCGCGTCACCGTTGCCAATGGCTCCATCGAGGTGGACGGCGGCCTGATCCTGCAGGAGTTCACGTCAGCCTCCGGAATCCTGCTGCCCGAGGGGCGCTACGAAACGGTGGCAGGCTTTGTGATGTCCCGCCTGGGGCGCCTGGCGCAGGCCGGTGACCGGGTGCAGGTCCCGGGGTACGTGCTGACGGTCCTCAGCATGGACAAGCTGCGGATTGCCCGGGTCCTGGTCACCCCGGTGGCGCCGCCGTCGGGTGCCGGCGCGTAAAGGAGGCTACGCCTTCTGCTGCCGCCACAGCAAGGAGATCCCGAACGTCACCGCGCACAGCACCAGCATGGCCACCACCATCCGCATCCAGCTGTCCTGGTGCACCCCGCCGGACGCGAACACACCGATCATCACAGTGGCGGTGATCGCGCCCACGTAACGGCACGTCTGGTAGATCCCCGCTGCGACGCCGCGGTCCTGCGGCCGGGTGGAGACGAACATGCCCTGGTTGGAAGCGATGCTGACGGTTCCGTACGGAATCCCCATCAGCGCAGTCAGCACCACCACGAACGGAACGGCCAGCGTCCCGGTCAGCAGCCACATCAGTGCCGCCACAAGCGTCAGGAGGACGACGCCGGCGAGCAGCACCCGGCGCACACCGAACCTTCCCATCGCGGAGACTGCCCACGGGGTGGCCACCACCGACATCCCGGCGAGGGGCAGCATCAACAGGCCCACGACGCCGGGATCGTAGCCGCCCGCCTCCTGCAGGAGCTGCGGCAGGCCGAAAAAGACGAAGTAGTAGACGCTGCTGAACACCGCGAACGCCAGGTACACGAGCATGAGGGGCCTGTTGCGGCCCAGCAGCCGCAGGTCAAGGAACGGCTTGGCGAACCGGAGCTCCCGCCAGGCGAAGAGCCCTGCGACAACAACGCCGGCGGCCAGCATCCACCAGCGGTAAGCCGGCGCCACGTTCAGCGCCGCCATCATAACCAACAAGAGTGCACCGATAAACCCGGCAATGCCCGGAATATCCGAGTCCCGCATCAGCTGCGCCACGCTGCCGCGCTCACGGACCTGGTCCGCCGGTGCGGCCCGCCGCACGATCAGCAGCGCCGCCACCGCCAGCGGAACATTGATCAGGAACAGCGACTGCCAGCCGACGAAGCCCACCAGCAAACCCCCGACGACGGGACCCACGGCAGCAGCCGACGTATTCGCCATTTGGAGCCGGCCCAGCGGCCGTGCCGAGTCGACCTTGGCCCGGTGCGCAATCGCCCCCACCATCACCACGGCACTGGGATACGCCGTGGCGGTACCCAGTGCCATGACCGCCCGTGCCACGCAGAGCAGGGCAAAGTTCGGGGCCAGCGGCGCCACGGCGCAGGTAATGGCAACCAGCCCCATGCCCAGCATGAACATCCTTCGTGGCCCAAACCGGTCCGCCAGCCTGCCCATCACGGGCTGGCCGGCCGCGGAGGCAAGGTAGAAGGATGTGACCACCCAGGTGACGGCGGCGACGTCGAGCCCGAAATCGGCGCGCAGCACCACCAGGGCCACGGCGATCATGGAGGAGTTCAGCGGGTTCAGTGCCGTGCCCAGGCTGAGGCCTGCGACGGCCAGGGCAGTCCGTGGGTTGTTGCTCACGGTAACAGTCTGGCCCAAAGCGCTCACCGGGAGCGAGTCGGCGGACCGCTGCGCGGGCGTGGCGTTGGCTACCTGCCCGCCACCCCAACCGGGAACAGCGCATCCTCAACGGCCCGGGTCAGGTCCCTGATCACCTCGGCCTGCCCGTCATCGGCCACGCCGTCCGGGTTTTCCGTGTAGATCACCAGTGCGAAGGTCGAGCCGCGGTAGCTCAGCAGCGCGGCGTCGTGCAGTTCACCGGAGAGCTCCCCGTATTTGTGGTGGACGTCGATTCCCGCCCTGGAGCCGGCGGGAATGAGGTCTTCGTTGTTGGTGTCCTGCATGTAGCTGAGCAGGTCGGCGGTGTTGCCGGCGTTGAGCAGCTCCCCCGCGTACAGCTTCTTCAGGATCAGGGCCATGTCCGCAGCGGTCAGCAGGTTCTTTTCGGGGTCGTAGGTAACGCCGATGGAGGCCGCGTAGGCAATCAGCTGGGGGTAGCCGACGGCGTCCATCAGCAGCTGCCAGGAGTCGTTGTTGCTGTCATTGACCATGGCTTTGAGCTGGAAGGCGGCGTCGTAGTCGCCCATGGGCTCATCGAGGGCGGCCTCGCCCTTTTCCACCAGGTGGTAGTAGGCAGCGGCCGTCAGGACCTTCGCGGTGCTGGCTGCGGTGAAGGCATCGGCGTCCCCGAACGTGCGTTCCGCGCCGCCGGACACGTCCGCGAGCGCCAGCCCGATCCGGTACCGGTCCGCCTCGTTGAGGATGGTGTCCACGCTGTCCTGCAGGGACGCGGGGGCTGCCGCCACGGGTGCCGGCGGCGCCACCGGCTGGGTGGGCGCCACGGAACCGGTCGGCGGCTCGGACCGGGCCACCGCAAGGGCGACGGTTCCGGCGATGACCAGCACTACGGCAAGTGCCAGGATGGCCAGCCTCCGGAGGCCGCGGCTCCTGCCCGGGGCCGGCCGGCCGGGCGGCGGCGGCGGAGCGGCGCGACCTGGTGAGGGCACCTGGGGGTGCTCGGACATACAAGGGCTCCTGTCCTGCCTTGGCAATCACAAACAACGTCAGCGCGGCGTTGGGCCGCGCTGACAGATGAGATTAAATCACCGGAGTTTGGGAGCTTCCTGAAGACTTGCGGGGCGTTCCACGGGACCACCCGGGCGGCGCGAAACCAATGCTCGCGCGACCCCTGGCTACGCGCGGGCCCGGGCCGAGAGCGCGGTCTCGAGGAATTCCACGTGCGCCGGCGCCACGGCCACCACACTGTCGGAGTACTCCGGGTGCTTGGCCAAGAACTTCTTGATGAACGGGCACACCGGGACAATTGACGTCCCGGCCTCCACCGTCGCGTCCAGGGCAGCCGCCGCCAGCTTCCCGGCCAGGCCCTGCCCGCCGTATTCCTCGTTGATCACCGTGTGATAGAAAACCCGCTGTGGTGACGCGCCGCCGTCGTAATCCTGGTAGGCGGCCTTGCCAATCACGTTCCCGCGGTCGAGGATCTCGAAGCGGCTGCGCTCGGCGTTGTGGCGGACGGTGATGTCACTCAAGGGAAACTCCTTCGTTGCGGTCGTGCTGCCCGTGCAAAGCCTAACCCCGCCCGGGCAGCACTTATTTCCGCTAAAGAGGAGTCCCTGGTGGCATCACCGTCCGCCCCGGCTCAGCTCAGGTAGCCGTTCGGATTCAGGACGTACTTTGTGGCTGCGCCGGCGTCGAACTCGGCATAGCCCTTGGGGGCGTCTTCCAGCGGGATCGCTTTGGCGTTAACGTTCTTGGCGATATGCACCCGGTCATTCAGGATGGCCATCATCAGCTGCCGGTTGTACTTCATGACCGGGCACTGGCCCGTGGTGAAGCTCAGCGACTTGGCCCAGCCCGTGCCAAGGCTCAGCGACAGGGCGCCCTTCTTGGCGGCGTCGTCGACGCCGCCTGGATCGCCGGTGACGTACAGGCCGGGGATGCCCAGTGCCCCGCCGGCCGCCGTGAGCTCCATCAGCGAGTTCAGGACCGTCGCGGGCGCCTCCTGGGCGTCATGGCCGTGGCCCTTCGCCTCGAAGCCGACGGCGTCCACACCGCAGTCCACCTCGGGGACGCCGAGGATCTGCTCGATCTGGTCCTTCGGATCACCCTTGGACAGGTCCACCGTCTCGCAGCCGAAGCTGCGCGCCTGGGACAGCCTGCCCTCGTTCATGTCGCCCACTATGACGACGGCGGCACCGAGCAGGTGCGCGCTGGTGGCTGCTGCGAGGCCCACGGGACCGGCCCCGGCCACGTACACGGTGGAACCAACACCCACGCCGGCGGTGACTGCGCCGTGGAACCCGGTGGGGAAGATATCCGAAAGCATGGCCAGGTCCAGGATCTTCTCCATGGCCTTGTCCTTGTCCGGGAACTTCAACAGGTTCCAGTCGGCGTACGGTACCAGCACGTAGTTCGCCTGGCCGCCCACCCAGCCGCCCATATCCACGTAGCCGTAAGCGCTGCCGGGCCGGTCCGGGTTCACGTTCAGGCAGATGCCGGTTTTGCGCTCCTTGCAGTTCCGGCAGCGGCCGCAGGCGATGTTGAACGGCACCGAGCAGAGGTCGCCCACCTTGATGAATTCGACGTCGCGGCCTACCTCCACCACTTCCCCGGTAATCTCGTGGCCCAGGACCAGGTTGGGCGGAGCCGTGGTGCGGCCGCGGACCATGTGCTGGTCCGAACCACAAATGTTGGTGGCCACCGTCTTGAGGATGACTCCATGGTGGACCGGGCGCCCCACGTTGGCGGGGTTGACCCCCGGCCCGTCCTTGAGCTCGAACGTGGGGTAGTCAATATCAATTACTTCGACCTTGCCGGCTTCCTTGTAGGCAACGGCTTTGTTCCCTGTCATCTATCGCTCCTGTAGTCAGGTCCGTCCGGTGGGACGGCAGTGATCTGGGTAGGTTGAGAAACCCCGAATATGGGACCCGCCCTGCTTGGCTGGCGATTCCTGATGACGACCAGGTGCAGGTTCCCGGCTTGGGGTCCGCCCAGTCTAGGCAGGCACCCGTAAGCGGTCTAGGGGTACGCGCCCCATTGTTTATCGGGGCAAATGTTTATCGAGGCGTCCCCAAGGGGAAGCGCCTATAGTGGCGTACGCTGCACCCACCGGCTTACGCGCGCGCAGGCGGGCCGGTCCCCAGGCAAGTTCTACCGTTGAGGAGAACGGCATGAAAACACGCACTATTGGACAATTGACTGTTTCCGCCTTGGGCCTTGGCTGCATGGGCATGAGCGAGTTCTACGGCGACGGCGACGAGCAGGAATCGGTTGCCACAATCCACGAGTTCCTGGACGCCGGCGGATCGCTGCTGGACACGGCGGACATGTACGGGCCCTTCACCAACGAACAGTTGGTGGGCCGGGCAATAGCGGGCCGGCGCGATGCCGTGGTGCTCGCCACCAAGTTCGGCAACGAACGCCGCGAGGACGGTTCCTGGGTGGGCATCAACGGCCGCCCCGAGTACGTCAGGTCGGCCTGCGATGCCAGCCTCCAGCGGCTGGGCGTGGACCACATCGATCTCTACTACCAGCACCGGGTGGACAAGACGGTGCCCATCGAGGACACCGTGGGCGCCATGGCGGAACTGGTCCAGGCCGGAAAGGTCCGGCACCTCGGCTTGTCCGAGGCATCGGCGGATACCATCCGCCGGGCCCATGCGGTGCACCCCATCACGGCGCTGCAGACCGAATATTCGCTCTGGGAGCGGGAACCGGAAACCAAGGTGTTCCCCGTGCTCGCAGAGCTGGGAATCGGGTTCGTTCCTTACAGTCCGCTGGGCCGCGGGTTCCTGACGGGACAGATCCGCAGCGTGGACGACTTCGCCGACGACGACTTCCGCCGGCACTCGCCGCGGTTCCAGGGCGAAAACTTCACCCGGAACCTTGAGCTCGTGGACCGGGTGAAGGAGCTGGCCGACCAGAAGCAGTGCACTCCCGGCCAGCTGGCACTCGCCTGGCTGCTGGCACAGGGCGAACACATTGTCCCGATCCCGGGGACCAAGAAGCGCGAGCGGCTGCGCGAGAACCTGGGTGCGGTGGATGTAGAGCTCAGCGCCGATGAGCTGCGTCTGCTGGACGAATTGGCCCCGGCGGGGTCGACAGCAGGCGCCCGCTACCCGAACATGTCCACTATCGACACCTGAGCCATCCGGTGCTTGCAAAGGAGAAATCATGACAGTCAACGACGACGAAGCCCAGGTTCTGGATCAGTGGACCCAGCGGCTGGCGCAGGCATTGCAGATCCTGGACCTCGACGTGGACCAGGAGCTGTTGCTTGACCTGGCGCGCAAATCCGCCGACAACGTGATCCATGCGGCCGCGCCCATCACCACGTTCCTGGTGGGGTACGCGGCGGCGCTGGACGCGGGGACGGGCAGCGCCGGGAGCCGGGAGGCGGCGTCGGCTGCCGTGGCCAAGGCGGCCCGGGTCGCCTTGGGCCTGGTCGACGACGGCGCGCACGGCGGACCTGCCGGGCGCGGCTGGGCGGACACGGGGCAGTAGCCGGCAATGGCCCGCAGGCTCCCCGCCCTGTGGACTTTTCCCCTTCGCGTGACGCGGGGAAAAGTCCACAGGGCGGGGAGTCGCTCGTTCGCGTGCCGCTGGGGAACGGTCAGCGGGGTTTCGACAGGCCAACAACCTGTCAGCCTGCGGCCGCGGGCTCCTCTTCCAGGACTTTCACAGGTTCGAGGCGGACGATGACGGCCTTGGACGCCGGGGTCTGGCTTCCCTCCGCGACGCTCTCCAACGGGACCAGGACGTTGGCCTCCGGGTAGTACGCTGCGGCGCAGCCCTTGGCGGACGGGTAGGACACCACCCGGTAGTTGCGGAGGACGCGTGCCACGTTGTCCTTGTAGACGCCGTGGATGTCGACGTGTTGCCCGTCGGCGAGGCCCAATTCGGCAAGGTCCGCGGGGTTCACGAACACCACCTCGCGGCCTTTCTTGATACCCCGGTAGCGGTCGTTGTTGCCGTAGATGGTGGTGTTGAACTGGTCGTGCGAGCGCATGGTCTGCAGGATGAGGGTCCCGGCCGGCCGGTCAACGTGTTCGAGTTCGTTGACGGTGAGCATGGCCTTGCCGGTTGGGGTGTTGAAGGTGCGGGAATCCCGTGGACCATTGGGCAGCACGAACCCGCCCTTTTGCCTGACTTTCGTGTTGTAGTCCTCGCAACCAACCACCACGCGGGAGATGTGGTCCCGGATCAGGTCGTAGTCCTTTTCAAACCCGGCCCAGTCAGCGGACGTCCGGTCCCCCACCGTGGCGGCGGCAAGCCGGCACACGATGGCAACTTCCGAGAGCAGCCCCGGGGCCACCGGCTCCACCACGCCATGGCTGGCGTGGACGGCGCAGACGGTGTCCTCCACCGAGACGAACTGTGGGCCGGAGTCCTGCCGGTCGATCTCGGTGCGGCCCAGGGTCGGCAGGATCAGGGCCTCGGCGCCGGTCACGGCGTGGGAGCGGTTGAGCTTGGTGGAGATCTGGACGGAAAGTTCAGTGTTCTCCATGGCCGCTTCGGCGGCCGCGGTATCTGAAATGGCGCCCACGAAATTTCCGCCGAGCCCTACGAAAACCTTGACGCCGCCGTCGCGCATTCCACGGACGGTCTGGACCGCATCCAGGCCGTGGTCGCGCGGAGGCTCGAACTGGAACTCCTGGCCAAGGGCGTCCAGGAAGGCCGGCGGCATCTGTTCCCAGATTCCCATGGTCCGGTCGCCCTGAACGTTGCTGTGGCCGCGGATGGGCGAGGCGCCGGCACCGGGCTTGCCGATGTTGCCGCGCAGCAGGAGCAGGTTGATGATCTCCTTGATGGTGGCAACGCCCTTCTTCTGCTGGGTGATACCCATGGCCCAGGTGATGATCACCTTGTCCGCCGCCACGTAGCGGGCCGCCAGTTCATCGATTTCCTCAGACCGCAGGCCTGTGGCTTCCAGTACGGCGGCCTCGTCCAAGTTGGCCAGGTGCGCCCACAGTTCCTCCAGGCCGTCGCAGTGCTCGGCAAGGAAGGCGTGGTCCAGGACTTTCCCGGGGTTGGCGGCCTCGGCGTCGAGCACGCGCTTGGACACCGCCTGGAGCAGCGCCATGTCACCGCCGATGCGCACCTGCAGGAACTGGTCGGCGATTTGGGTGCCGTGGCCGATGATGCCCTTGACCTTCTGCGGGTTCTTGTACCGCATCAGTCCGGCCTCGGGCAGCGGGTTGACAGCGACGATATGGCCGCCGGCTTCCTTGGCTTCTTCCAACGCAGTCAGCATGCGCGGGTGGTTGGTGCCCGGGTTCTGGCCCATGACGATGATCAAATCCGCCTTGCCGAAGTCATCGTAGGACACGGTGGCCTTGCCCACGCCGATGGTCTGCCCCATCCCCCACCCCGAGGATTCGTGGCACATGTTGGAGCAGTCGGGGAGGTTGTTGGTGCCGAAGGCGCGGATGAACAGCTGGTAAAGGAAGGCAGCTTCGTTCGAGGTGCGGCCACTGGTGTAAAACGTGGCCTGGTTGGGGTCCGGGAGGGACTTCAGCTTGTCAGCCACGACCTGGAAGGCGCGCTCCCACGTCACCGGACGGTAGTGGTCCTCCCCCGCCGCCTTGTAGACGGGCTCGGTGAGCCGGCCCTGCATTCCCAACCAGTATTCGGACCGCTTCCGCAGTTCGCTGACCGGATGCTCTGCCCAGAATTCGCTGCCGACCACCACCGGGGTTGCCTCCCAGGTGACGGCTTTGGCCCCGTTTTCGCAGAACTCGAACGTCTTGCGGTGGCCGGGATCAGGCCACGCGCAGCTCATGCAGTCGAAGCCGTCCTTCTGGTTGAGGGCCAACAGGGTCTTCCGCGACCGCTCCACGCCCATGTGCTCGACCGCCGGCTGCATCGAGTGGTAGACGCCGGGGACACCCGCGGCCCACGTCTTGGGGTGGCCGGTCACCTCGAGATCGGACTCCTCTGGTTCTTCGACCTTCGGGTTTTGGCGCGCCACAACATGCTCCTTGTTCGCCGGCTCCCGGAAGGACCGGCTGGATTGGCGGATATGTCACTCCACAGTTGTTGAGCATTCCCGTGAAGTCAAGCACCCGGGCCCTGGCGTAGGCTGGTTCCCACGGCTGAAGCAAGCGGCCATTGTTTCCATCCGTGCGGAGCCCTTTTCCATGTCCGACGAACCTGCCCTTCGCGCCCTTGCGGCCTCGTCCTTCTCCCTGGAGGACCTCCGGGACGGCCAACTGGCCGGCATGGCCGCCCTCGCCGATCGCCGCGACGTCCTGGCCGTGATGCCCACGGGGTACGGAAAATCCGCCATCTACCAAGTCGCAGCCCTGCACCTGCACAACCTCACCGGGCGTCCCGCCGTCGTGGTTTCCCCACTGATCGCCTTGCAGGAGGACCAGCGTGAATCGCTGGAGGCGGCACTGGGGCCGGATGCCGCCGTCGCCGTCAATTCCTCACACAGCGACACCGAAGTCCACGCCGCGTGGCAGGCGGTGGAGGACGGCACGGCAGTGTTCGTGCTCCTGGCCCCGGAGCAGCTTGCCCGGCAGTCAACGGTGGACCGGCTCAACGCCTTGGAAGTGTCCCTGTTCGTGGTGGACGAGGCCCACTGTGTCTCCTCCTGGGGCCATGACTTCCGCCCGGACTACCTGGGCCTGAGCAATGTCCGGGAACAACTGGGCAACCCGCCCGTGGCCGCGCTGACCGCCACCGCTTCCCCGCCGGTGCGCGATGAGATCGTGGAGCGGCTGGCAATGAAGGACCCCGTGGTCCTGGTCCACGGCTTCGACCGGCCCAACATCAGCCTGGCCGTGGTCCGGCACCACAAGGACAAGGACAAACGAAAGGCGGTGGTGGGGCAGGTGGCAGACCTGGCCCGGACGGGAAAGGGCCTCCTTTACGCCGCCACCCGGAAAGACACCGAACAGTACGCGGACCGGCTGGCGGCAAAAGGGCTCCGCGCCGAGGCGTACCACGCCGGCCGCCGCGCCACGGACCGGGAACGCGTCCACGAGCTGTTCCTGCACGACCAATTGGATGTGGTAGTGGCCACGACTGCCTTTGGCATGGGCATCGACACGCCGAATGTCCGTTTCGTGGTCCATGCCGACATACCGGAATCGCTCGACGCCTACTACCAGGAGATTGGCCGGGCCGGCCGGGACGGGGATTCCGCGGCCGCCGTGCTGCATTACCGCTCGGAGGACCTGGGGCTGCGCAAATTCTTCAGCACCCACTCCCCCGACCCCGGCTCGCTGCTGGCGGTCTTGAAGGTCCTCAAAGCCGCCAAGGCTCCCGCGCCGAAGTCATCCCTGGCCGAACTGACGGGCTTCCCGGCACGGCGCATCACGGCGCTGGTCAACCAGCTGGAGGAGATCGGAGCCGCCAGCAGCGGGAAGCGGGGAATCCGGCTGACGTCCAGTGCCAAGCCGGCCGCGCTGGTCGAGGAGGCCGTGGAGCTTGCCGAAGCCCGGCAACGCGTGGATCGGTCCCGACTGGGCATGATGCGCGCCTACGCCGAGGCGGACGGCTGCCGGCGGCAGTTCCTGCTGGGCTACTTCGGCGAGGATCTGCCCAAACCATGCGGAAACTGCGACGCGTGCACGGCGGCCGTCCACCAGGCAGCCGCGCGCGCCGCCGGCACGTACGCGGACGACGACGGCGGCCCGGCCTACAGAGCCGGCGGGCCGTTCCCGCCACAGTCCGCAGTGGTCCACAAGGAGTGGGGCCCGGGCCTGGTGATGCGGCAGGAGGGGGACGTGATCACCGTCCTGTTCGAGCAGGAGGGGTACAAGACGTTGTCCCGGTCCGCCGTCGTGGAGCACCAGCTCCTGAAGCCCGCTTAGGTAGGCTGGGGAAACCTCCGACGAAAGGCCCGCCGCGTGGAAACCCCTGCTTACGCCTGGATCCTGACCATTGTGGTGATCGCGGGACTGCTGGCCTTCGATTTCTTCTTCCACGTCCGGAAGGCCCACACCCCGTCCCTGAGAGAATCGGCCATCTGGTCCGCCATCTACGTGAGCATTGCGGTGCTGTTCGGGCTGGCTGTCCTGGTTTTCAGCGGGCCGGACATGGGCACCGAATACTTCGCAGGCTATGTCACGGAAAAGGCGTTGTCCGTAGACAACCTCTTCGTGTTCCTGATCATCATGGCCAGTTTCAAGGTGCCCCGCGCGGACCAGCAGAAGGTGCTGCTGTTCGGCATCATTTTCTCCCTGATTGCCCGCACCGCGTTCATCTTCCTGGGCGCTGCGCTGATCAACAGTTTCGCCTGGGTCTTCTACCTTTTCGGGCTCATCCTGCTGGTCACCGCCGGCCACCTGCTCAAGCCGGATGACCACGACGACGACTCCGACGGCCTGGTGGTGCGGCTCGCCAAGAAGTTCCTGCCGGCGTCCGAACACTACGACGGCGACAAGCTGTTCACCGTGGAGGACGGCAAGCGGGTGCTGACGCCGATGCTGCTGGTGGTGGCGATCGGCGGCACGGACATCCTCTTCGCCCTGGATTCCATTCCGGCGATCTTCGGCCTGACCCAGAACGTGTTCATCGTCTTCACGGCCACGGCCTTCTCGCTGATGGGCCTGCGCCAGCTGTTTTTCCTCATTGACGGCCTGCTGGACCGGCTGATCTTCCTCTCCTACGGGCTGGCCGTCATCCTGGGTTTCATCGGCGTGAAACTGATCCTGCATGCCCTGCACGAGAACACCCTGCCGTTCATCAACGACGGCAAGCACGTCAATGTGGTGGAGGTCAGCACCGGCGTTTCCCTGGGCGTGATCCTGGGCGTGCTGCTGCTGACCATCCTGGCGTCGGTCTTCAGCCCCAAGGGCAAGGCCAAGAACGCCGTCTCCGGGGCCAGGCGGCACGCCGTCGAGTACCTTGACCTCAACTACGAGACGGACATGGCGGAACGGGACAAGATCTTCGCCAAGATGTGCCGCGAAGAAGACCAGATCCGCAAGCTTCCGGAGAAGTACAGGCGGCTTGTCCGGCACGAAACGGAGTTCCTGGAGCTGCTGCGCAGCGCCCATGACGAGCATGACAAGGCCCAGGTCAGGGCGGCCGCCAACGGCTGACGGCGCTTCCCCCAACCAGGCAGCAGTCGTTGTCGTTTTGGGGCCCATAACCACAACAACTGCTACCTGGATTCGTGTGTCAGCGCTGGAGGGCTGCTGCTCCGCCGGCCAGGCTGGTGATCCGGTCCCAGTCCTTGGCTGCGACGGCGTCTGCCGGGGTGAGCCAGCTGCCGCCTACGCAGGCCACGTTGGGCAGCTTGAGGTAGTCCGGGGCGGTGGCCAGGCTGATGCCGCCGGTAGGGCAGAACCGGACGTGCGGGAGGGGCGCGCCGATGGCGGCGAGGTAGGGCGGACCGCCTGCCGGGCCGGCGGGGAAGAACTTCATCGCGTCCAGTCCGGCTTCCAGGACGGCCAGGACTTCGCCAACGGTGGCGACGCCGGGCAGCACCGGGACGTCCAGGGACAGCATGTGGGTGAGCAGCGCGGGGGTGACCCCGGGGCTGACCAGGAATCCGGCACCCGCCTGGACGGCGGCGTCGGCCTGGCCCGGTGTGAGGATGGTGCCGGCGCCCACCAGGATGTCCGGCACCTCTTCGACGATCAATTTCAGCGAGGTCAGGGCGGAGTCGGTGCGCAGCGTCAGCTCGATGATCTTCACGCCGCCGTCCACCAGGGCACGCGCCAGGGGCACTGCGTCCTGGGGGTCGTCGATGGTGACCACCGGGATAACCGGTGAAACGCTGAGGACGCCTGATGCGTCAGCCATTGTTGATCTCATTTCCCAGGCCGTCCGGCCCGTCGGTTTCGATAATGCGGTACCAGTGCAGCAGCAGGTCCCGGAAGCCGTTGTTCCCGGCGAGGGCAGGGTGGACGACGGGCCGGAACCCCAGCAGCGCCGGCACCACGGTGTCCGCGGCGCGGTGGGCCGGGAGCGCGGCGTGAAGTCCCTGCGCCAGGGGATCGTCCAGGTCTGCTGCGGGAGTGCCGGCCACGTGGTGCATCCACGCGGCAACGGCGAGCGCCGCCCACCGCGGTGAGCGGCCGGCGTCGAGCGTTCCCCGGACGGTGGTGAGCAGCCGCAGCCCGACTTTCTGTGAGCCGTCGCTTCCCACCTTGGCCGTGGTGTGGCCCAGCGCCGGGTTGGCGAACCGGCGGAGAACCCTGTCGCAGTACTGCTCCCCGTCCAGTCCGGCCGGGAGGGCGATGCTGGGCAATGCTTCCTGGAGCATCATGCGCCGGCAGGCGGTGTGGAACGCGTTCACGGCCACGGCATCGCTGATGGTTTCCTTGCCAGCCAGGAGTCCGAGGTAGGCGAGCATCGAATGGCTGGCATTGAGCAGCCGGAGTTTGGCGGCTTCCCAGGCGGCGACGTCGTCGGTGAACAGGGCGCCGGCGTCCTCCCAGCGCGGCCTGCCGGCAGCGAAATTATCCTCGATTACCCATTGTTTGAAGGGTTCGGCCACCACGGCAGCCTCGTCCCGCAGGCCAAGTTCACGTTCCACGCTGTCCAGGTCAGCTGGCGTGGTGGCGGGCACCATCCGGTCCACCATGGTGGACGGGAACGTCACGTTCTCCCGCATCCACGCCAGCAGGGGTCCACTCTCGCTCGCGGGCAGGGCTGACGCAAAACCCATGGCAAGGGTTGCCGTTAGGTCCCCATTGGCCGGGAGGTTGTCGCAGGCGAGGACCGTGACGGGTCCGGCGCCCGCCGTTGCCCGCTGCTGAAGGCCGCGGACGATCTGCCCGATGGCGGTCAGCGGCGGCCGGCCTGCCAGGTCGGCTTGGACGTCCGGATCTGCCAGGTCGAGAGAGCGCGTTTGCGGATCGAACCGGTATCCCTTTTCGGTGATGGTGAGGGTGACGATCCTTGTGGCCGGTGCGGCGATCCGCTCCACCACCAGTTCAGGGTTGTCGCGCCCGGAGATGGCGTCCACGATGCTGGAGACCACCCGGAGCGGGGCGGCACCGTCGCCGCGTTCGGCAACGGTGAAGAGCCCATCCTGCGGCACCAACTGGCGGGCCACGGTGTCAGAACGCTGGGTAACCCCGACGATCCCCCACTCAAGGTCGCCCCCGGCAAGCATGGCGTCCTCGGTGAAGACTGCGGTGTGGGCGCGGGCGAACGCGCCCAGTCCCAGGTGGACGATCCCGGGCAGCAGCTTGTCCCGCTGGATGCTGGCCTGGTGTCCGCCGCTTGCCAGGGAAGATGCTGTCAGGCGTGCGATGGCTGCGCTCCTTCGGCGAAGTTTCCGGAGGCGTGGGACTTGGTCTGCGCGAACGTGGGAATGAAACCGGTTCCGCCCTTGCCGCCCACCACCAGCGACGATGCGGCGGCCCCGTACCGGGCCGCAGTCGGGAAGTCGTCGCCCAGCACCAGTCGTGCGGTGAGAGTGCCCACGAACGCGTCCCCGGCGCCGGTCTGGTCCACCACGGCGGGCGCGGGAATGGCCGGCACCCAGGCAGAGCCGGCGCCCGGGGCGGCGTCGCCGCTCCATTCGAGCTGGACCCCTTCCGCCCCGCAGGTGACGGCGACGTTGGCGGTCCCCAGCGAGCGCAGCCTGGCCGCAGCTTCCTGCGGGGACGCCGCGCCGAGCAGCGCTGCCGTCTCGCCCGGGAAGGAGGGCGTCACCAGGAACGCCCGTGGGGCAAGTTCGGTCAGTGCCGCCGCCGCATCCGCCACGGTGGTGAGCCGGGGCCGGAAGTTGGGATCGTAGACAAAGCGGGCGGCCAGGGAGGCGGCCTTGGCGACGGCGGCATGCGCCGTCGTCGAAATGGCGCAGGCAATGCCGCCCGCCACCACGGCGCCGGCCGCGGAGAAAACGTCCGGGTCGACGTCGTCCGGTCCGAGGGTGGACCCGACGCTGCCGCTGCGGGCGTAGGAGAATTCGCGTTCGCCGTCGGGGTCGCTGTGCACCAGATAGACGCCCTGCTGCCCGCGGCGGAACGTCAACAGGTCGGTGGCGATGCCCAGCCCGGCGATCCGGGCTGCGATGGCCTGCCCCAGGTCGTCGTCGGTGAGCACGGACAGCAGGCCCACCCGGGCACCGGCTGCCGCGGCGGCTGCGGCGACATTGAGGGCGTCTCCGGAGATGCCCAGCCGGGCTGGAACGCCGTGGCCGAAGGGCTGGTCGGTGGCGACTTCGATGAGGATCTCCCCCATCACCACCACGTCATAGGGTTCGTGGGCTGCAGTGTTCACCAGTCGTGCACCGATCCGTCCAGGCGCCGGTTGACCGGCAGGTACTTGGGGTCGAAGGGGAACCGCTCGGCGGCGTCCTCGTTGAACTCTACGCCCAGCCCAGGGGCGTCGCCCGGATGCATGTAGCCGTCCGCGAAGGTGTACGAGGTCTTGAAGACGTCGCCCGCGGGGTCGCGGTGGCCCATGTATTCCTGGATGCCGAAGTTGGGGATGGACAGGTCCACGTGCAGCGCCGCGGCAAAAGACACCGGGGACAGGTCGCCGGCGCCATGGGATCCCGAGCGGACACCGTAGAGGTCCGCCAGCGAAAAAATGCGCCGCAGGTGCGTGATGCCGCCGGCGTGCGAGACGGAGGTGCGGATGTAGTCGATCAGGCGTTCGGTGATGAGTTGCTGGCAGTCCCAGATGGAGTTGAACACTTCACCGACGGCGATGGGTGTGGTGGTGTGCTGGCGGATCAGGCGGAATGCCGACTGGTCCTCGGCCGGCGTCGGATCCTCGATCCAGAACGGCCGGTACTGTTCCAGCGAAGCGCCCAGCCGGCCGGCCTCGATGGGGGTCAGCCGGTGGTGGACGTCGTGCAGGACGTGGATGCCGTAACCGAACTGGTCGCGGATGTGCGCCATCATCTTGGGCGCAAAGTCCAGGTACGCAGTGGTTTCCCAGGTGTCTTCCTGCGGCACGTTGCTGCTGGCCGGTTCGTAGAGTTTCCCGTCCACCGGGGCGATGCCGTAGGTCTTGTCCAGGCCCGGTACGGCAGCCTGGGCGCGGATCGCCTTGTAGCCAAGGTCCAGATGGTGCTGGAAGTCGGCGCTGAGGTCCTCCAGGGTGCTGCCGCTCGCGTGGCCGTACACCATCACGCCTTCGCGCGCGGCCCCGCCAAGGAGTTCGTAGACCGGCATGCCGGCGGCTTTGCCCTTGATGTCCCAGAGGGCGACGTCGATCGCGGCGATGGCGGTCATGGTCACCGGACCCCGGCGCCAGTAGGCGCCCTTGTAGAAGTACTGCCAGGCGTCTTCGATGCGCCGGGCGTCGCGGCCGATCAGCAACGGGCACAGGTGGTCGGAGAGGTACGAGGCGACTGCCAGCTCGCGGCCGTTGAGGGTGGCGTCGCCGACGCCGGTGATGCCGTCCTCGGTTTCAATAACGAGCGTGACGTAGTTGCGTCCGGGCGACGAAACCACAACCCGTGCGTCGGTGATTTTCACTGGGGGTCCTTTAACTTCAGGGGGCGTCTTGCAAGTAGGTCGCAGTAGATGTCGTTTTGAGGGCTCAAAACGACATCTACTGCTACTCAGTTGGGTCTGGACAGGTGGAGCATGACCTTGCTGCTCCCCGCGGCTGGGTCTGCCGCGGTTTGCATGGCCTGTTCTGCCTCGTCGATGCCGAAGGTGTGGGTAATGATGGGCGAGACATCCAGCCCGTTTGCCATGGCATGCAGGGCGTCGGTGATCTCGTCCACGAACCGGTAGGAACCGGTCCAGGTAATCTCCCGGGTCACCAGGTCCCCCAGGGCTGCGGCGGCGGCCGTTCCGGGCAGGTTGCCCACCTGGACGATGGTCCCGCCGCGGGCGGTGGCACGAAGTACCCCGCCCAGGACTGCCGGGATGCCGGTTGCTTCGAAGACGAGTTCCATGTCCGCCGGCAATGGATTGCGGGAGACGTTGAGGACCTCGTCCGCCCCCATGGCCTTGGCAATCCGCAGCGACGCGTCGCTGATGTCGGTCGCGGTCACCGACCTGGCACCGGCGTATTTGGCGGCCGCGGCCACGAGCGAACCGATGGGTCCCGCACCGTTGACCAGCACATCGCGGCCTTCGAGGCTGCCGGCACGGCCGACGGCATGCATGGCCACGGCGAGCGGTTCCGCCAGGGCGCCGCGGAGCGTGTCCACGCCGTCGGGCAGGGCACGGACCTGGAACGCCTTGGCGAGCTTCCGTTCACTGAAGCCGCCATCGGTGTGCGGGTCGAATGCCGCCGAGCCGAAGTACCGGATCTGCGGGTAGAGGTTGGTCCGGCCGCGCAGGCGCTCCGGCATGGTGCCGTCGCCCACGAGTTCGGCCGGGTGCACCGTGACGGGCTGTCCCACCTCGAGATGCTCGACGCCGGCACCCAGCTGGGCGATCCGGCCCGCCACCTCGTGGCCCAGGACGAGCGGCGACGTCAGCGCCGCGGTCCCCGACGCTCCGTGGCGCCAGTACGAAAGATCGCTTCCGCAGATACCGCCCCACTCGACGTCGAGCACTACTTCCCCGGGCCCTGCTACCGGCTCCGGCCGGTCATCGATGCGCAGGTCGTTGGCCCCGTGGACCACGACGGCCTTCATACGGCGTCCTCGAGCCGGACCATGTCGCGGCCACGGACTTCCGGGCCGACGGCGGCGGAAACCAGGGTGATCAGCGAGTATCCGATCAGCATCGCGGCGAGCGGCCACCAGTGTCCGGTCACGGCGGTGAGGGTGGCAGCCAGCAGCGGACCGATCGCGGTAGCCAGGATGCCGCCGATTTCCTTGGCCAGGGCGAGCTGGGTAAAGCGGGTGCGGGCTCCGAAGAATTCGGCCATGGTCACGCTTTCCATGGCGAACAGGCCAAGCACGCCAAGGTTCAATCCGACCACCATCGCAACGGTGATGAGGGCGGTGTTGCCGCTGGTGATCATCAGCATCATCGGGATGGCGTAGACGGCGGTGAGGGCGCTGAGGACCAGGTAGAGCGGGCGGCGGCCGAAACGGTCTCCCAGGAGGCCGACCACCGGGATGGTGACGAAGCCGAGGAGCGAGCCGTACATGATCGCGTTGGTGCCCACGCTCTTGTCAGCCAGCAGGACCGTGGCCAGGTAGCCCACCAGGAAGGTCTGCACCAGTCCGGAGTTGCCGGCCTGGCCGAAGCGGAGGCCCAGTGCGATCAGGAACGCCTTGCCCTTCTTTTGGTGCAGGGCGGCTTCGATGGTGCTGGTTCCGGCGAGTTCCGGGGCCTTGACGGCTGCGGTCTTGATCTTTTCCCTGGTCAGGGCCACGCCGTCGACGACGTCGGCACGCTGTTCAAACACGGGGCTTTCCTTGATGGAACGGCGGATCCAGACGGCGAAGATCATGATCAGGAAGCTGGCCAGGAACGGGATGCGCCAGCCCCAGCTGAGCAGGTCATCCTGGGAGAGCGATGCCACCAGGATGGCCCAGAGCGCCGATGCGCCCAGGGTGCCCGAGTTGGTGCCAAGGCACACCAGGGAGGAGATGATGCCGCGGCGGCGGGCGGATGCGAATTCCGCGAGCATGACCGTTGCGCCGGCGATTTCCGCGCCCGCACCAAAGCCTTGGATCAGGCGCAGCGCCACCAGCAGGATCGGGGCCCAGATGCCGATCATCGCGTAGGTGGGGAGCACGCCAATCAGGGTGGTGGAGGCGCCCATCAAGGCGATGGTGATGTAGAGGACCTTCTTGCGCCCGATCCGGTCGCCCATGCGGCCGAAGTAGACGGCACCAAACAGGCGGGCAACGTATCCCACGCCGTACGTGGCCATCGCGGCGATGAGGCCGATGACCGGGCTGACGTCGGGGAAGAAGATCTTGTTGAAGACGATCGCCGCCGCCAGGGAGTACAACTGGAAGTCCATGAACTCCATGGCGGTGCCCAGCCAGCCCGAAACCGCAACTTTGGCGAGGTCTCGGGTGTTGCGGCGGTCGCTTTGGCTGGTTGTAGGGGGCGCAATGCTTTCGGTCATCAGTTGCTCCTTTGCAGGTGATGCTGTGGATGGGGATGAGGCGTAACCAGGGTGTAGAGGGGGTGCCGTATCCGGTGCCGCTGGGTGCGGACAACAGTGACCGGCAGCAGACGATTTCTACTACCATACAAGCACTACCATTCTAGTGTGTCAACAGATTAGACTGATGGCATGCCAACGGACAAAAGAGGGAGTTCGCCCCGCCTCTCGGTGCGGGACCAGACCCTCGAAACGCTTCGCCGCCGGATCATTTCGTTGCAGCTCCCGCCTGGCGAGCCGCTGTCCGAGAACGAGCTGGCTCAGGAGCTGGGCGTCAGCCGAACCCCTGTGCGCGAAAGCCTGATCCTGCTGCGCGAAGAAGGACTGGTCCAGGTCTTTCCCCAGATCGGCTCGTTCGTCTCGCTGGTGGACCTGGGGCGGGTTTCGGAAGCGCAGTTCGTCCGTGAAGCCATCGAATGCGCCTCCCTGCGCGACCTCGCCGTTGACAGCACCGGCATCGCCGGGCTTCGCCGGATCCTGCGGGAACAGTCCGAGGCCAACGAGCGCAGCGACGTGGAGGAATTCTTCCGCCTGGACGAGGACTTCCACCGCGAACTCCTGCGGCTTGCCGGGCATGAGTCCGCCTGGGCTGCGGTCAACTCGGCGAAAGCCCACCTGGACCGGGCCCGCCGGATGAGCCTGCTGGATACCCGTCCGGTGTCCACCCTGATCGAACAACACACAGCCGTGGTGGACGCCCTGGAGGCCAACGACTTGTCGGACGCGGACACCAGCCTGCGCCTGCACCTGAGGGCCGTCTTCGAAGACGTCCAGCGCATCCAGGAAGCCACACCGGAGCTGTTCTCCGACGGAACCGCACCGCGCCCGTCCCGCCGGAGCGTTGCCCGCCTCACGTAGGAGCAATTCGCCCGGATGACTATGCGCCCGGTTCGGGGGGGATCGCCAACCACGCGTCCTGCCCGGAATGGACCGGCCGGGGCCGGGGCCCTCTGTCGGTCCCCCTTGCTAGGTTTGGTTTCAGGCCAAGGGAACCCTCCCGCGGCCTGCGAACAGTTGGGGAGGCCCCGTGTTTCTGCTCGACGCTGCCGGCGCGGAGGCCGGAGCCTCGCCGGATCTTGTCTTTTCAGCCAGCGACCTTGTGGCTGCCAGCGAGTGTGAGTACCGCACGCTCCGCGTGCTGGACGAAAAACTGGGACGTGCTCCCAAAGCAGAGTTCCCGGTTGATGAGATGCAGCAGCGTGCAGGCCTGTTGGGCGACCGGCATGAGCAGACTGTCCTCGCGAGCCTGGTGGCCAAGTATGGCCGGTGGGATGCCGGCCGGGGTTCGGGTGTTTACTCCTTGGAGCGCGGCCGGAACCTGCGCGGTGAGCTGCAGGCAAAGCACGCGGAAACCGAGCTTGCCCTTCGCTCCGGCGCAGACGTGGTGTTCCAGGCAACCTTCTTCGACGGCGAGTTCCTGGGCTACGCCGACTTCCTGGTCAACGAGGCCGCAGGCACTGGAACCCCGGGCCGCTACGAAGTCTGGGATACCAAACTGGCCCGGCACGCCAAAGTCGGGGCGTTGCTGCAGCTCGCCGCGTACGGAGACCAACTGCTGGGCATGGGGCTGGAACCCTCGCCCGTGGTCACGCTGGTCCTCGGCACCCGCGTCGGTGACGACTGGCTCCGAAGCAGCCATTCGCTGCCAGACCTGCTTCCGGTCTTCCGCGAACGGCGCCGGCGTTTCCGGTATCTGACGGCCGGCCACCGAGCCGCAGACGCCCCCGTACAGTGGCAACAGCCCGGCGTCGTGCATTGCGGGCGCTGCGATTACTGCGCCGAGCAGGTGACCCTGCACCGGGATCTCCTGATGGTCGCCGGGATGTCCGTCGTCCAACGGCGCAAACTCCACACCGCCCAAATCACCACCATTGACCAGCTCGCGGCCATGCCCGCCCCGGATGCACAGGGGTCACTGGCACGCCTCCGCGCGCAAGCCCGCATGCAGCTGGGCTTGGACACAACCGCAGGGTCCCGCACGTTCACGAAAGACGGGCAGCCCCACACTGTCTCCTATACCGTCCTTGCGGACAACGCGATCGGTTCGCTTCCCGCTCCGAGCGCCGGAGACATCTTCTTCGACTTCGAAGGCGATCCGCTCTGGCAGGATCCAGCCACGGGTGCGTGGGGAATCGAATACCTTTTCGGTGTCATCGAAGCCCCCGCGGCGGACGCCGGCCAGGTGCCCGCATTCCGTCCGTTCTGGGCGCATTCCCGGTCCGGTGAACGCCGCGCCTTCCTGGAGTTCCTTGACTACGTGGAGAAGCGGCGCGCCCGGTACCCCGACATGCACGTCTATCACTACGCCGCCTACGAAAAGACGGCCCTGCGGAACCTGTCCCTGGTGCACCAGGCCGGCGAGGACACGGTGGACGATTGGCTCCGGCAGGGACTGCTGGTGGACCTGTACGCCACTGTCAAGCATTCCATCCGTATCTCCGAGGCCTCGTATTCCATCAAGAAGCTGGAACCGCTGTACATGGGGGACAACCTGCGGTCCGGGGACGTCAAGGACGCCGGCGCCTCCGTGGTGGCGTATGCCGCATATTGTGCCGCCCGGGATGCCGGCCGCCAGGACGAAGCCGATGCCGTCCTGGCGTCCATTTCGGAGTACAACCGATACGACTGCCTTTCCACCCTCCGGCTCCGGGACTGGCTGCTGGAGATCGCCCCACAGGCAGTCAAGGACACCGGCTCCGCCGGGCTGCCGGCGAACACCGCCGAACCGGCACCCGCCGGCGGCTCACCGGCCGACACGGCGCCACCCGGAGGTCCCGCGCACGAGAACCTTCGGGACGCGCCGGACGAAACTCCCGAGGAAGTGCAGCTGCGCGAGTATTTGGCGGGCCTTCCCGATGACCGGCCCTGGACCAATGATGAGCGGGCCGTCGCCATGGTTGCAGCGGCCACCGGCTACCACCGGCGCGAGCGGAAACAGTTCTGGTGGCAGCACTTCGACCGCGTCGAAGCGCCCGTGGAGAACTGGGCGGACCAGCGGAACGTGTTCATGGTTTCATCGGCGGAGGTCATTTCGGACTGGGCCCTGGCCAAACCACGGGAACGGATGCGCACCAGGGTCCTGCAGCTGCGCGGAACCATGACGGAGGGTTCCGACTTCCGGGTCGATTCCAGCTGGTGCCGGCTGTATGAAGCCCCCGGGCCCGAGGGCATGGCTGCCCCGAATGCAGCACCGCAGGCCAGGGCGTATGCCTTCAAGACCCGCATCCACGACCTCGCGGCGGTCCCGGACAACCCGGAGCACACCATCATCACCATCTCGGAGCGGGAATCCGGGAAGGTTGCCGCCTACCCGCACCTGCCGATGGCGTTGACCGAGGATACGCCCATACCGACAGACAACATTGAGGCCGCCATCGCGGAACTTGCCAGGATTGTCGGCTCCACCGCACCGGGCCTGCCCGCACAGCCGGGCCTTGACATCCTGCGCAAGGTGCCCCCGCGGTTCCGCAGCCTGGGCGCCCCGGCCGGGGTCCGGCACCTGCCGGACGGCACAGCCGACTACGCCGGAGCCATTGCTGTCTCCTTGCGGGACCTCGACGCTTCGTACCTGGCCGTCCAGGGCCCCCCTGGGACGGGCAAGACCCATATCGGCGCGCACGTGATCGGCGAGCTGGTGCGGGAGGGCTGGAAGGTGGGGGTGGTTGCGCAGTCGCACAATGTGGTGGAAAACCTGCTCTGCCGAGCTATCGAGGCCGGCGGCGTGGATCCTTCCGTCGTGGCCAAGAAGCTCGCCGCGCCCCACGCTGTCCCCTGGACGGCAACGGACGATCGTGATGTAGGACGCCTGCTCGCCGCACCGGGCGGCTGCCTGGTGGGCGGGACCGCCTGGACCATGACCGGCAAGGAAGTCCCTGCCGGATCCCTGGACCTGCTGGTGATCGACGAAGCCGGCCAGTTCTCGCTGGCCAACACGCTTGCGGTTTCCCGCGCTGCGGACCGGCTGCTCTTGTTGGGTGATCCGCAACAGCTCCCCCAGGTCACCCAAGGGGCACATCCGGAACCGGTGGACGAATCAGCCTTGGGCTGGCTGGCGGCGGGTCATGCAACCCTTCCCGCGAGCCTGGGCTACTTCCTCGCCGATACCTGGCGGATGCACCCGGAGCTGTGCAGGGCGGTCTCCAACCTCAGCTACGACGGAAAGCTGCAGTCAGCACCGGCCGCGGGCTTGCGCGGACTCGATGGGATGCCCCCCGGGGTGGAGACGGTGTTCGTCAACCACAGCGGGAATGCTACAGCGTCCAAGGAGGAAGCAGAGGAGGTGGTGCGCCAGGCGCGCCGCCACCTCGGCCTGGAGTGGACCTGTGGCCCGGATGCTGGATCCCGGCCACTGGAGCAGCAGGACCTGATGGTGGTGGCTGCCTACAACGCCCAGGTGCACCTGGTCCGGAGGGCGTTGGCGGAAGCCGGGCTGCCCGAGGTGAGGGTGGGCACGGTAGACAAGTTCCAGGGCCAGGAAGCGCCGGTGGTGTTCGTCTCCATGGCCTGTTCTGCGGTAGCGGAGGCTCCACGAGGCGCGGAATTCCTGCTGAACCGGAACCGCATCAACGTGGCGGTGTCGCGCGGGCAGTGGCGGGCCGTCATCATCCGCTCCCCCGAACTCACCAGCTATATGCCGCACAAACCGGAGGCATTGGAGGAGCTCGGCGCGTTCATCGGCCTCAGTCCGCGGGAGTAGGCACGGCGGGCGTGTCGGCGCATGGTTGGGAACGGGTGGTCAGTATGCCCGGAAACCGTGGAAGTGTCCCAGGGCCTGGGTTGTTGTCCCGTCCACCCGTTCCACCCGGCCTGGAGTGCTGCCGGAGTTGAGCCATTCCAGGAGTTGCCGGACCTTGGGCTCGGGGCCTTCGGCTGCGACTGACACCGAACCGTCGTTGAGGTTGGTCACCTCACCGGACAGTCCCAGTTCCTCCGCTTTGGCCATGGTCCAATACCGGAAGCCCACACCCTGGACCATGCCGAACACCCGGGCGTCCAGCCGCACGGCATCCGGCGCCGAACCGTCCTTCGGTGCGCCTGCGTGCCTGCCCATGGTGTTCCTCCTCGGGACCGGCAACCTCCTCCCGGCCGCGGGCACCGACCGCACTGAAACGCGGTTTTGTGCCGCTGCGTACCGAGGCCGGGAGGAGATACCGGCTAGTTGATGGTGATGTCGCGGGTGGCGTGGTTGTAGCGGATGGTCACCGTGCCGCCTGCGTGGTGCAGTTCGTGGTTGGGGCCGTCGAACGCACCGAAGGCGCCGTAGTTCTCCTCCCAAGATCGGTTCAGGGCGATCTTGAAGGTGTAGTAACCGGCCGGAAGCTCGGCGCTCTTCTTCCAGAGCTGGTCCAGGAAGTCGAACTCCATCTGCGCTTCGTCGTACTGCGGCGCCCAGTTCTCCGGTGCGCCCAGGATGGTGTTGAAGTCGCCGGCCAGGGCAACGGCCTCCGGCTGCGGGTGGGTTTCGACGTCCGGACCCTCGAACGGCTCCGTTGCGGGCACTGCGGTTTCGGCCTTGGCCTTCGCCGGAGCCTTCTTCCGGACAGCCTTCACCACGGGTTCGACGGCGTCTTCGATGGCCTTGGCGGCCTTGCCCACGGCGGCGGCCGCCTTCTTGGCCGGAGTCTTCCTGGCAGGAGCCTTCTTCGCCGCCGTGGCGTCATCCTTGGCCGGAACTTCCAGGACGGAAGCCGCGGCGGAGACCGGGCGGACGAAGCCTTCGGGAGCGGTGGGGACCGGAGCGTCGGCAGGGACGGGCGTGCCGGCGTCGAGCGCTGACGCGAAGGACACCGCGTCGGGGAAGGCAACCGTGGCGCGCATCCCGTCCTCGGTAATGGTCCAGCCGGTGCGGCCCTTGACCAGCCAGCCGGCCTTGACCAGTTTGGCGGTCGCCGAGGTAAGGGTCTTGTGGCCGCGGGGAATGCCGCCGCTGAGGAGTTCGGCCTCGTGCTCGTTGAACGGTACGCGGGCCGTTGCTTCCGCCAGGACCTGGCCAGCATTCAGTGCATCGCCGGACCACACGCCTTCGGTCAGGACATCCAGGACGGTCTTGAGACGAAGATAGGTGTTTTCTGCGGTGGACTTGGCCATGATTCCCCTTATATAAAAGCGATCGGTCTTAGGCATCTTGCCAACTGCCCATTAAATCGCGCGACTTTAATTGGTTAACTCTGCGTGTCGTGACCGACTATGAAGCGGATCGTGCCGCAAGTGAGGCGGAGGTCTCGGGTAAGGGCCGGCTGCATAACCCTCAAGCGCTGGCATGGGTGCTGCCCTGCACTCCCCAGACACGCCTGCGGCTCCCAGTTTACCGGCCCGGGAGCCGCTCTGTTGCCCGCGGCACAGTGGTTGCTCAGGCGGTGGCTTCCCGGCCGTTCAATTCCTCCAGCAGCTCAGCTTTCCGTTCCTCCGACGCGAAGGAAGAGTGGATGGAATTCGCGGCCAGGCGGGCCCTGTCAAAGTCGGACAGCTCAAACACCGCGGTCAGTTGGGCGAAGTTGTCATCCACGTAACCGCCAAAGTAGGCAGGATCGTCCGAGTTGACCGAGACGTTCAGGCCCGCGGCCAGCATGGCGGGCAAGGGATGGTCCGCGAGGGTGTCCACTGCACGCAACCGGACGTTGGACAGGGGGCAGACGGTGAGGGGAACCCGGCCGTCGACGAGGCGCTCCACCAGGTCCGGGTCGTCCATGCAGCGGATGCCGTGATCGATACGCTCCACGCCCAGGAGGTCCAAGGCCTCGATGATGTACGACGCCGGGCCCTCCTCCCCTGCGTGCGCCGTCAGCCGCAGGCCGGCCTCGCGGGCCTTTGCATAGAGCCGTTCGAACTTTGAAGGCGGGTTTCCGACCTCGGCCGAGTCCAGGCCGATGGCTCCGATGGGCGCGTCCATGGCCAGCAGCCGGTCCAGGACTTCCAGTGCCGAGTCTTCCGGAAGGTCCCGCAGGAAGGCGGCGATGAGGATGGTGGAGATGCCGTAGTCCTGCCGGGACGTGGCCAGGACCGAGGCCACGCCGTTGACGCATGCTTCCAGCGGGACACCGCGGGACAAGTGCGCCTGGGGGTCCATCATGATTTCGGCGTGCCGGACGCCGGCGGCAGCGGCGCGCTCGAGGTAGGCACGGGTCATGTCCGCGAAGTCCTGCTCGGTTCGCAGCACGGCCATGTTGGCGTAGTAGAGGTCCAGGAAGGACTGCAGGTCAGTGAACTCGTACTTTTCCCGGAGTTCTTCCAACCCGGAGTAGGGCAGGACAATGCCGTTGCGCTCGGCCAGGGCGAAGATGAGCTCAGGCTGAAGCGTACCTTCGATGTGCAGGTGCAGTTCGGCCACCGGGAGGGGCTTGGCGGGGACCGCGGGTTCCGCGGGGACCGTTTCGGATTCGGGCATGGTGCTGCCGCCGGCGTAGGTTTCCATCCGGACAGGATAATGCCCGGCGGCCGAATCACCACTAGAGTCGAACCAATGCAGAACGCCAAGCACACTGATGACCTGCAGCACCCGGTTCCCAGCCCGGCCGCGGACGGATTTGTCCGGGTCCGGGGAGCGCGCGAGAACAATCTCCGGAACGTGGACGTGGATGTCCCCCGTGATGCGATCGTGGCGTTCACCGGCGTCTCGGGCTCGGGCAAGTCGTCCCTGGCGTTCGGCACCATCTATGCCGAGGCGCAGCGGCGCTACTTCGAATCCGTCGCCCCGTACGCCCGCCGCCTCATCCAGCAGGGCCACAACCCCAAGGTGGAGCTGATCAGCGGGCTGCCGCCCGCCGTCGCACTCCAGCAACGCCGCGGCGCCCCCAGCAGCAGGTCCACGGTGGGGACAGTCACCACGCTCTCCAACTCGCTGCGCATGCTCTTCTCGCGGGCCGGCACGTACCCGAAGGGCAGCACGCAGCTGGACTCGGATGCTTTCTCTCCCAACACGGCCGCGGGCGCGTGCAGGGAGTGCCACGGCCTGGGCGTGGCGCACACAGTCACCGAAGCCTCGCTGGTCCCGGACCCGTCGCTGAGCATCCGCGACGGCGCCATCGCCGCCTGGCCCGGCGCCTGGCAGGGAAAGAACCTGCGGGACATCCTCACCCACCTGGGCTACGACGTCGACACCCCTTGGCGGAAGCTGCCGAAGAAGCACCGGGACTGGATCCTCTTCACCGAGGAACAGCCCGTGGTGGAAGTCACCCCGCAGCGCGACCGCGTGGCCAAACCCTACAAGGGCCGGTTCTGGAGCGCCAGAAGCTACGTCCTGCACACCCTGGCCGATTCGCAGAGCGCGTCCATGCGTGAGCGCGTGCTTGCGTACATGGAATCCGGTCCGTGCCCGCTTTGCGGCGGCAGCGGCCTGCGGCCGGAGGCCTTGGCCGTGACCTTCGCCGGACGGACGATCGCCGAGCTCAACGAGGTACCGCTGACAGGGCTGGCGCGGATCATCCGTCCCACCTCCGAGCTGGCCTCAGCCGGGACGGCGTCCCGGAAGGAGTCTTCCGGGGAAGCCAACGAGGTGGCCGTCGCCATCACCCGCGACCTGCTGGAGCGCGTCACCGTGCTGCTGGACCTGGGGCTGGGCTACCTGGCCCTGGGCCGCTCCACACCCACGCTCTCCCCCGGCGAGATGCAGCGGCTGCGGATCGCCACCCAGCTGCGCTCCGGGCTGTTCGGCGTGGTCTATGTGCTCGATGAGCCCTCTGCCGGGCTGCATCCGGCAGATGCCGAGCCCCTCCTGGAGGTGCTGGAGCAGCTGAAGTCGTCCGGCAACTCGGTGTTCGTGGTGGAGCACAACATGGACGTTGTCCGCCACGCAGATTGGCTGGTGGACGTGGGTCCGCGCGCCGGCGAGGGCGGCGGCGAGGTGCTCTACAGCGGTCCGGTAGACGGGCTGGCCGGGGTGGAGGACTCGGTCACCAGGCCGTACCTGTTCCCGGATCTCTCCGGTCGGAAAGCGGACGACGACGCCCCGGCCCGTGACCGCAAACCGGCAGGGTGGCTTGAACTGCGGGACATCAGCCGCCACAACCTGCAAGACCTCGCCGCCGAATTCCCCCTGGGCGTCCTGACCGCTGTCACAGGCGTCTCCGGGTCCGGGAAATCCACGCTTGTCAGCCAGGTCCTGGCCGAGGTGGCGGGCGACTGGCTGCGCCCTGACGGTGAACCGCGCGCCGCGACATCCATCGGCGCAGCCGACGACGAAGAGAACGGAGGGGAGCCCAGCGCCCCGCTCAGCGTCGGCCCGGTGTCCGGGCTGGAGCAAATCGACAGGTTGGTAAAAGTTGACCAGAAACCGATCGGGCGGACCCCGCGCTCCAACCTTGCCACCTACACCGGACTCTTCGACGCGGTCCGGAAAGCCTTCGCCGCCACGGACGAAGCCAAGGCCCGCGGCTACGGCGCCGGCCGGTTCTCCTTCAACGTTGCCGGCGGACGCTGCGAGACCTGCCAGGGGGAGGGGTTCGTGGCGGTGGAACTTCTGTTCCTGCCCGGCAGCTACGGTCCGTGCCCGGAGTGCGGCGGATCCCGGTACAACCCTGAAACCCTTGAGGTGGAGCATCACGGACTGAACGTGGCCCAGGTCCTGGCCATGACCGTGGACGCCGCCTCCGAATTCCTTGCCGACGTTCCCGCCGCTGCGAGGAGCCTCACGAGCCTGCGCGACGTTGGCCTGGGCTACCTGCGGCTGGGACAGCCCGCCACGGAGCTTTCCGGTGGCGAGGCGCAGCGGATCAAGCTCGCCACAGAGCTGCAGCGGGCACAGCGCGGCCACACCCTCTACCTGCTCGATGAGCCCACCACCGGCCTGCACCCTGCTGACGTGCAGTTGCTGATGGCACAGCTCCACGGCCTGGTGGACGCCGGAAACTCCGTGGTGGTGGTTGAACACGATATGGCCGTTGTGGCCGGTGCTGACTGGGTCATTGACCTTGGGCCCTCCGGAGGGGACAAAGGCGGCAGCATCATGGCCGCCGGCACACCCATCGCCGTAGCGCAGTCCGCGGAAAGCCGCACCGCTCCCTACCTGGCAGCTGCACTCGGCCAGGAAACTGCCAGCCAACACCCGGGCAGGTCCCGATTTGATAACGCCAAGGCTATGTCTTAGCGTGAAATGCATGCCCGTTTGGCGGGCTTTTGATTGCCCGGTGCTGCCTCCACCAGAACTGCCCAGCGGCAGCCACCGACGTTGACCTCTATTTGTCAGGGGTGGGCAGTAGCGCGACGATCTCCGGGGACGGAACCAGCGCTGGTGGCCCTCGGGAGCATCACATCATGAACAACACCAAATTCCGTACTGCCGCACGCCGCGGCGTCACCCTGGCCGCCGTCTCAGCGGCAGGCCTGGCCCTATCCGCTACCGCCGCCAACGCGGCAACCCCCACCTCCACCTGGGACTCCCTGGCCCAGTGCGAGAGCGGTGGCAACTGGTCCACCAACACCGGGAACGGCTTCTCCGGTGGCCTGCAGTTCACCTCCAGCACGTGGTCTGCCTACGGCGGCACCGGCTCGCCGGCAAACGCCAGCCGCGAACAGCAGATCGCTGTGGCCGAACGGGTGCAGGCTTCCCAGGGCTGGGGCGCCTGGCCCTCCTGCGCGTCGCAGCTCGGCCTGAGTGGCGGGGGCGGCGCGCCGGTGCAGAGCGCGCCCGTCCAGAGCGCCCCGGTGCAGGGTGCCCCGGTAAAGCAGGCCACGCAGGTGCAGAGCGCACCCGTGCAGCAGGCACCGCGGCATGCAACGTCCGTTCCGCTCAGCGGTGAAACCTACACCCTGCAGGCCGGCGACACCCTGAGCATCGTTGCCCAGAAGCTGGGGATCCAGGGCGGCTGGCAGCACCTGGCCGACGCCAACCTGGATACCATTTCCGATCCGAACCTGGTGTTCGAAGGACAGGTCATCCAGCTCCCCGCCTGACGGCAGCGGCCCTGGCCGCACCGCCTCCCAAGGCGCCACAGACAGGTCGGCGATAGACAAATTCCGTTGACCAAAAGAACGACGCCGGCACACCCCACAAGGGGTGTGCCGGCGTCGTTCTGTTAAACCGGTGCCTGCTGCCGGGGCGGGGAGGCGCCGGCCGGTCAGGCGGCGGGCAGTTCGCGGACGATCCGCACCTTCCAGGCGGACTCGTCGCTGGTATCCAGCAGCGCCACGGTGCCGTGCGCAAGGTTCAGGGCCACCCGCTTGACGGCGAGCAATTCCAGGTAGAGGTGCTCGTTCATGCGGCTGGGGGTATCGATCATGTACTTCACTGCGTCGCGCAGCTTGCGGTAGTTGGCGCTGCGTTCGCGGTGCATGTGCAGTTCCAGCGCCGAGCGCTGCTTGAGCCGGGGCTCATGCCTGTTCAAGAGTGTCACGGCGCTGTGAACTGCGACGACGAGGGTGAGCGAGACGGCGTAGATCCACCATCCGCTGGAGAGCAGGAACAGGGGCAGGTTTCCGATGGCGACGAGCGCGATCACCACGCGCAGGGCGGCAATCCGGCGCACGGTCCTCGCTACGGCGGCCAGGCCGTCGCGAAACCGGTGTTGGTCCTTCCGGGCGGCTGCGGGATCGATGGTGAACTCGTCGAGGACCAGGATGCCCTGTGCCTCGGGGCCGAGCATCTGTCCGTAGCGGGGCAGAGCCGGGCGGGCGCCGGCTGGGGACTTTTCAGGTGTAGATGTCATGAGTGGGCTTCCAAAACGCTGGGGTGGTTGCCGAGATCTTAGTGGTTTAACCTGGAAGCCGTATGTAGGCGTCCATTATTTGGACATGCTGGTGGCGGAGATCGCGTCGCGGACCGGCCACGGGATGTGGCCGCGGGCACAGCAATTGGCACTTCCGCCGGCTGCCGTCAGACTGAATGGATGCAAACTTTCCTCCCGTACCCTGACTTCCGCCAAAGCGCCGCAGCCCTGGACACCGCGCGGCTGGGCAAGCAGCGGGTTGAAGCGCTGCAAACCCTCCGTGCATTGGTGATCCCCGAATACGGCTGGCAGACCCACCCGGCGGTCAGGATGTGGATGGGCCATGTTCCTGCCCTCACCATGTATGGGCTCGCGATGGTGGACGAGTGGATGGAACGGGGCCACCCGGATAACACACGGGCCAACATCGCCGAGTTCGCGCCGCAGGCAGCCCACCCGGACTACGCCGCCAAGATCATCATGCCGCCGTGGCTCGGAGATCCCGACTTCCACCTGAGCCACCGGTCCAAGCTGGTGCACAAGGAACCCAAGGTCTACGCCTCCATGTTCCCTGACGCCATTCAGTCGATGGACTACGTCTGGCCGGAGCCGCGGCACGAGTTCCTGCCCCTGGAGCCGGAAGGGGACCTCTTGTGGATCCTCCGCGACCCTCATGACGACGTCGACCCGCAGTCGCTCACCACGGTGGCACTTCCACCGGTGAACCGGAACGCCTCGGCAGTGATGTCCACCGCGGACAACGGTTACACCCCGGTCTATGTTGACGACGGTTCCCGGCGTCCGTCCCGCGCCCCGAAGAAAGCGCCGCCCAAGCCCCAGGTGAAGAAGCCCACCCGCAAACGGCAGGCGCAGGAGGAGGCATTCCGCACCCTCCCGGGGAAGACGCCCGTTGCTGTCCCGTTGGAACACGGGGCAAAGTTCGCGCTTGGCCAGGTAGTGGGCCGTCCCATCACGCTCGATGACGGCCGCTTTGGCAGGACATTCGAGGTTTTGGAGATCATCGACCGTTCAGCCTTCGCCTACCCCGCCCTGCTGCAGGACCCGCGCGTGTTCTTCCCGGTCGAGGCCCCGTAGCCATGACCGTGCTGCTGGCGGGGTGCGGCGACCTGGGCACCGAGGCAGGACTGCGGTTCGCCGCCCTTGGCCACCGGGTCGTAGGGTGGCGGCGCTCCCCCGAAAAACTGCCGGCAGCCATCGAAGGCGCCGCGGCAGACTTGGGATCCCCCACCCTGCCGCCGATCCCGGCGGACACCACCGTCGTCGTCATAGCTGTAGCTGCTGATGCCCCCTCAGAGGAGGCATACCGTGCTGCGTATGTACGCGGGGTGGCACATGTCCTGGATGCGCTGGAGCGGGACGGCGTGACCCCGGAACGCGTCCTCTTCGTTTCGTCCACGGCTGTGTACGGGGACGCAGCGGGCGGCTGGGTGGATGAGGCCACGGAGCCGAACCCCGGTGGTTTCTCCGGGAAAGTGCTGCTTGAGGCCGAGGAGCTCCTGCACAGCCGGCTTTCCGGCACAAGCGCCACCACGGCCCTCCGGCTGGGTGGCATCTACGGGCCAGGCCGGACCAGGCTGATCGACCAGGTGCGGAGCGGCTCGGCCGTCATTCCGGAAGACGTGCGCTACACCAACAGGATCCACCGGGATGACGCCGCGGCGGCGATCGTGCACCTGGCCACGCTGGCGGATGCTCCTGCTCCGGTTTATGTCGGCGTGGACAACGAACCGGCCGATCTTGGTGCCGTACTGCGCTTCCTGGCATCCGAACTCGGGCTGCCCGAACCCCAGGCAGGCGATGCAGGTCCCGCCCGGGGCGGCAACAAGCGCTGCCGGAACGACCTGCTGCGGAGCACCGGGTTCAACTTCACGTTTCCCACTTTCCGGGAGGGGTACAGGGACGTCATCGCAGGGAACGGCAGCCGCCATCCGTAGCCGGGACCCCCGCACCCCGGTCGGTTCCACGTCGGGCGGCAAATGCCTGGCTCAAAGTAAGGCAGGGAATGGAATTCAGGCAGATCATTGAAGCCACCGGCCAGCTGGTCGACTTCGCAGGGGTCGCGGTCATGGTGATCGGGGCACTGGTGTCCCTCCCGCCGGCGATCCGCGGGTATCAGCCGCGGCAGCTCCCGGCCGGCGCGGAGAGACTGAGCTTCTACCGCTCGTACCGCCAGTCGCTGGGCCGTTCGATCCTCCTGGGCCTTGAATTGCTGGTCGCTGCGGACATCATCCGCACTGTCGCGGTCACGCCGACGTTCGAAAGCGTCGGAGTGTTGGCCATCATCGTGCTGATCAGGACCTTTCTCAGCTTCTCCCTGGAGCTGGAGATCACAGGCCGCTGGCCTTGGCAAAAAGGCCCGACGGAACCCCGCTCCGGCGCCGCCGCCCCCGCCGGGTAGGGGCGCCGCGCCTGGACTTGCGGGCAAACCCAACACCGGCCCGCCCCGTCGGTCCCGGTGTGGGCAAGCAGGAATCCGTGCTCAGGAATATAGGTTCGGGCCACGACCCGGCGTTGCCCTTGCAGCGTCCGTTAGGCTTCAGCCATGACTGAAACTCTTCGCACCAAAGCGTCCGAACTGCTCCGTCTCCATCAGGCTCCTGAGATCCTTCAAGTGGTCAACGTTTGGGATGCCATCACCGCCAAAGTCATAGCGGATGTCCCTGGCACCACAGCCCTCGCAACGGCAAGCCACTCCATCGCCGCCTCGTTGGGCTATGAGGACGGCGAGAACATTCCCGTCGACGAGATGATCGCCTGCGTCGGCCGCATCGCCGCCGCCACGCACCTGCCGGTTAGCGCCGACCTGGAGTCCGGCTACGGCAACCCCGGGGAGACCACCCGAAAGGCCATCGGTGTCGGCGTTGTCGGGGCAAATATCGAGGACCAGATGAGGCCGCTGGCCGATGCGGTCAACCAAATGTCAGAAGTAGTGCACGCCGCGTCGACGGAAGGGGTCAATTTCGTCCTCAACGCCCGGACCGACGCCTTCCTCAAGGGCAAGGACCGTAACCCCGGCGAGGTGCTGGCGGACGCCATCGCCCGCGGCAGGGCATTCCTGGACGTCGGTGCCACTACTGTCTTCGTGCCCGGGCTTCTGGATGAACCTACGGTCACCGCATTGGTGGAAGGTATTGGATGGAACAAGCTCTCTGTCATCAACGTCCCCGGTTCCCTTCCCCCGGCCCGGCTGCAGGAACTGGGCGTCGCCCGGATCTCGTACGGTCCGTGGACACAGCGCGTGGCACTGACCGCACTGGCTGACACCGCGGCCGCCTTGATCGCCGGCGGACAGCTTCCGGAGGACACTCGTCCGTTGAACTAGCAACGTCGAGCGTCCGCGGCCGTGCCCAGCGAAGGAGTCGATTGACCGTGACCGGAAGTGCAAGTGCGGCAGCAGTGTGGCCACGGCCGCCGGAGCTGCCGGCGCCGGTGTTCTCCGACCAACGCTGGCTGGACGCTGTCTTCCTTCATTGGCGCATCCCGGAGGAGGAGGCAGCCGCGTTCATGCCTGCGGGAATCCGGCCGGATGTGTTCGACGACAGTTCCTGGGTGGGTTTGATCGGCTTTCGCATGGAGCAGGCGGCGCTTGGGCGCGGCCCCGGGATTCCTTATCTGGGCAGCTTCAACGAGGTGAACGTCCGGCTGTACTCCCGTGAGCCGGACGGGACCCGCGGTGTGGTGTTCCTGAGCCTGGATGCAAACCGGCTGCCGGTGGTCCTGGCCACACGGGCAGCAGGAATCCCCTACGTCTGGTCGCGAATACGGCAACGGCCGCCCTTTCCTGACGGCGGGAGCCGAACACCGCGTCCGGGCGCCGCGGGTGCGGGCCCCACCGATGAATTTCCGGTCGGCTATACCGTGCGCCGGTTTGGCAGCACAGGGGCATGCGGCGACTTCACGGTCGTCCCCAAGCTCCGCGAGCCCGCCATCGATTCCCTGTCTGTCTTCCTGACAGCGAGGTTCGGCATGCACGGCCGCTTTTTTGGAAGGACCGCCTTCGTGCCGAACACCCACCAGGCATGGCCGCTCTTCCAGGCCGAGGTCCAGCAGCTGAACGATGGACTGATTGGAGCTGCCGGGATCAACGTTGACGGGCCGCCGGATTCGGTGCTCTATTCGCCGGGAGTCAGGACCAGGTTCGGACGGCCACGCATGATCGGCGCTCCCGGATAAAGCATCTCCGGGCTGGCCGCAGGCTACTTGGCCAGGCCGGCTTTCCGGAGCGCCTCGGCCATTGCCGTATTGGTGCCGGCCTGGGCTCTGGGAGCCGACCGGACGCCATCCGGCGCCCCGGACGGTTGCTTGGGCTGTTGGCGGCCGGGGCGGCCGCCACGCTCGCCGCCCTCAGGTCTTCCGCCGCGCTCAGCTTTTCCAGTGCGCTCCGTCTTTCCGGTGCGCTCCGTCTTTTCGGTGCCCGGGCCTCGCCGCCCCGAAGCTGCCCCGCCGCCGGCCGGTTCGTCGTCGAGCCTTAAGGTCAGCGAAATCCGCTTCCGTTCAGGATCAGCCTCCAGGACTTTAACCCGGACTACCTGGCCGGACCTGACCACCTCGCGGGGATCGGACACGAACCGGTTGGCCAGGGCCGAAACGTGCACCAGTCCATCCTGGTGAACCCCCACGTCCACAAACGCCCCAAACGCCGCAACGTTCGTCACCGTCCCCTCCAGGACCATTCCGGGCTTGAGGTCCGAGATCTTCTCGATCCCCTCCGAGAATGTTGCTGCTGCGAAGGCGGGACGTGGGTCCCGGCCGGGCTTGTCCAGCTCGGTAAGGATGTCCTTGACCGTGGGGAGGCCGACGGCATCGTCGACGAACTTCCGCGGGTCCAAGGATGACGCCGGCGCCGCCCCGGCGGCAACCAGGATCTTCCTGGCCACGGCGTACGATTCCGGGTGCACGCTCGAGGCATCGAGCGGTTCCGCTCCCCCGGTGATCCGCAGGAAGCCTGCACATTGCTCGAACGCCTTCGCGCCCAGCCGCGGGACTTTCTTCAGGTCAGTCCGCTTGGAGAACGGCCCGTGTTCGTTGCGGTAAGCCACGATGTTTTCACTCAGCAACGGTCCGACGCCGGCCACCCGGCTCAGCAGCGCGGGTGAGGCTGTGTTGACGTCCACGCCCACGGCGTTCACGCAGTCCTCCACCACGGCGTCGAGGCTCCGGTCCAGCTTGGATGCTGTCACGTCATGCTGGTACTGGCCCACGCCAATGGACTTGGGATCGATCTTGACGAGTTCGGCCAGTGGATCCTGCAGGCGCCGGGCAATGGACACGGCGCCGCGGAGCGAAACGTCCATGCCCGGGAGTTCGGCGGCGGCGAGCGCCGAGGCGGAGTAGACCGAGGCACCCGCCTCCGACACCACGAGCTTTTGTGGCTTGCGGTCGACGCCCGGCAGCAGCTTGATCAGTTCCGCGGCGAGTTTGTCCGTTTCGCGCGACGCCGTCCCGTTGCCGATCGCCACGAGTTCGACCGAGTGCCGGCGCGCCAATTGCACCAGGGTGGCCAGGGCTTCGTCCCATTTTCGCACCGGAGCGTGCGGGTACACCGTGTCCGTGGCAACCACTTTGCCGGTACCGTCCACCACGGCCACTTTCACTCCGGTCCGCAGCCCGGGGTCGAGTCCCAGGGTGGCACGGTTCCCGGCGGGCGCGGCCAGCAGGACGTCGCGCAGGTTGGCGGCGAACACCCGCACCGCTTCGTCCTCCGCAGCGGCGAACATCCGGCCCCGCAGGTCAGCGGTGAGCCGGGCAAGGACGCGGGAACGCCATGCCACCTGGGCGGTCTGCAGCAACCAGGCGTCGGCGGGACGGCCGCGGTCGGCGACCCCGAGGAACCTGGCCACTGCGGACTCGTAGCGTGCGCGGGCTGCGGTCAGCGCGGCGTCGTCCGAGGGATCGGCTTCGGCCAGATCCAAGTCCAGGACCCCGTCTTTCTCGCCGCGGAGCAGCGCCAGCACCCGGTGGGACGGCATCCGGTCCGGGGCCTGCGCAAACTCGAAGTAGTCGGAGAACTTCTGCCCCTCGGATTCCTTGCCCTTCTTCACGCGGGACACCATCCGGCCCTGGCTCCACAGACGGTCCCTCAGGGTCGCGGCAAGGTCTGGATCCTGGGCCACCCGCTCCACCAGGATGGCCCTGGCGCCGGCGAGCGCCGCGGCGGCGTCGCCAATGGAGTGCTCACTGTTGAGGTACTTTGCGGCTTCCCGTTCAGGATGGAGGTCCGGGCGTTGCAGCAGTGCGTCGGCGAGCGGTTCCAGCCCGGCTTCCCTGGCAATTTGGGCCTTGGTGCGGCGCTTGGATTTGAACGGCAGGTAGATGTCCTCAAGCCTGGACTTGGTATCCGCCGCCAGGATCGCCCTGCGGAGTTCGGGCGTCAGCTGTCCTTGCGCCTCAACCGCTTCAAGCACCGTACGACGCCGGTCCCCGAGTTCGCGGAGGTAGCGGAGGCGTTCGTCGAGGTCACGGAGTTGGGTATCGTCCAGCGTCCCCGTGGCTTCCTTGCGGTACCTGGCGATGAAGGGAACTGTGGACCCGGCGTCGAGCAGTCCTACCGCCGCCTTTACTTGCCAGGCCTTGACCCCCAGTTCATCGGCGATCTGGCCGAAGATGGGGTCTTCGGCTGACGCGCCGGAGGAGGTGGAAGCGGGGGAAGGCACAGGCTGTTGGGTCACCAGAACATCTTGCCCTACCGGCCCGCATGGCTCCACCGCGGCTGGCGCTGACGATCAGGAGCCGGGGAAAGCGAGTATTCCGCTCAGGCCCGCAAAGTGCTGTAGTGGACTTGCAGCCACTGGTACCCACGCTCGAGGAAGAGGCCACCATGCGGGAACTGCTTGTCGTGTTTCAGGAGGGGTTCGACGAGGCCAACATCACCGTGACGGTCAACGGCAAAGTCGTGCGCCGGGACCTGGATGTTTCCACCAATCCGCTGCTCGGCATCGCCGCGGAAGTTTCCGTGGAGCTTCCGGCGAAGGGCGCGCAGGTGGGAGTAGAGGTCACCAACCGCGGGCTCAAGGCCATCACGAAGGTCAGCGGCAGGCCCAAGAGCGTGTTGGTTTCCATCGAGGACGGCAGGCTGCTGATGAGGGAGGGCACTGGCCGTGAGGCCGTGCTGTGAGCAGGGTATCGAACCTTAAATTGGCTCTGGTAAGAGTCCATTCGTTGGAGTATCATCTGATCACCGCCGGCTTCCGAGGGAGTCCGGCGGGCCACATAAATTCTCAGCCGGAGGCCGTCGGATGGCCTCACGGCGCTGCTGCCCGGGACCAGCACCCCTGACAGCCAACGACGGCGGCACCCGGCCAGGGTGCCGCCGTCGTCGTTTGGTTCGGGGTGGCCGGGGAAAAGCCTAGCCCTGGTACACCGGGTAGTCCGTGTAGCCGGTGGCGCCTTCTGCGTAGAAGGTGGACGGGTCGGGCTCGTTCAGCGGAAGGCTTTCCTTCCAGCGCCGGGCGAGGTCCGGGTTGGCGATCGCGGGGCGGCCCACCACAACGGCGTCCGCGTGGCCGTCGGCCACCAGGGTCACGGCTTCTTCCTTCGTGGTGATCACGCCGAAGCCGGTGTTGACCAGGAAGGGGCCGCCGAAGCGTTCGCGGAGGTCCTGGACCAGTTCGCCGGTGGGCTCGTGGTGCAGGATGCTCAGGTACGCCAGGTTGAGCGGCGCAATGCTGTCCACAAGGACCTCATAGGTGGCACGGACATCCGCTGCGTCCGTTTCGGAGATGCCCTGGACGTTGTGCTCGGGGGAAATGCGCAGGCCCACCCGGTTGGCGCCGAGGGCTGCCACCACGGCGTTGACGGTTTCGATGACGAAGCGGGCCCGGTTCTCAGGCGATCCGCCGTAGCTGTCAGTGCGGACGTTCGAGTTGGGGGCCAGGAACTCGTGCAGCAGGTAACCGTTGGCCGAGTGCAGTTCCACGCCGTCGAACCCTGCCTCGATGGCATTCAGTGAGGCGTTGACAAATTCCTGGATGACCATGGGGAGTTCGTCGGTGGTCAGGGCGTGCGGAACAGGGTACGGCTTCTTGCCGTCGGGAGTGCGGACCACCCCGTCAATTGCTACAGCGCTGGGAGCGACAATTTCCAGTCCCCCGGTGATGTCCGAATGGGATACCCGTCCGCCGTGCATGATCTGGGCGAACATGTGGCCGCCCTCGGCGTGGACCGCATCCGTGACCTTCTTCCAGCCGGCGACCTGCTCCTCGGTGACGATTCCTGGCTGGCCCGGGTATGCCTGGCCGGCCGGGGTGGGGTAGGTGCCCTCGCTGACGATAAGGCCAAGGGAAGCGCGCTGGCGGTAATGTTCTGCCAGGAGCGGGCCCGGGACGCCTTTTTCGCCGGCACGAAGGCGGGTCAGGGGCGCCATCACCAGGCGGTTGGGAAGCTCAAGTTCACCGAGGGTGAGTGGGGAAAACAGCATGCGCAGTTCCTTTCGAAGGCTGGAGACGTACTGTCCATGCCAACTGTAGGGCGCGTGCAACTATTCCTTCTGGGACCGGGATCACATTCCATGGACTTTGGGCGTTCGGATCCGGGAGCGGGCTCAGCGCGGTGTCACGGCACCTGGGCAACCTTGGCCTTGGGGGTTGGCGTTGCAGTCGTCGGCGTAGTTGCGGGTGAGCGAGCGCCAGACGCTGATGCCTTGCGGCGGGGCGCTGAACTGGCCTTGGCCCGGGATGGGCAATGGCGGACCGGAATTCACTGAGTACGTGCCTTGGAACGACGTTGTCAGCAGTACTTGGAAGTCCCCGGTCGCGGCATAGGCGTGGCTGGTGCGGGTCTTTTCTCCCCAGCGCTCCTGCGGCAGGGGACCTCCCATTGACGGCTGGGGGCCGAAGACCGTCCCGTCACCGTAGTTCCAGGTGTACTGGACGGGTGTTGCTACGACGTGGACCTGCTGGCCGAACATGGTGATGTCGAACTGTTGCTCGACGGCTTCCGCGTAGAAATTGGTTTCGGCGCCGCGCAGCGTATTGGGGCTCGGCTGAGCCACGACACTCCCGGCATTCACGGGGAGGTTCTGGAACTGCCGCTGAATCTCTGCGGCGATCCGTGGCAGGAGGTCCTCCGGTTTGGCGTCAAAGAAACAGGTAGGCCCGGAGTGGTAAGTCCAGGTTGGGTTTGTTATACCGGCCGGGGCCCGGTACCAAACAACAGGAACTCCATCTTCCCCCTCCGGTCCGCCTTTACATGCGAGGTCCCGACCTAGGCAAGGAGTGGCAAACTCGCCTCCATCGAGGTCGCACTGGTACTCGTACTTGTACTGGTACGGGTCAGCCTCCGGTGCACCGCCCTCAGTCTGTTCGAAGACGCCTGTCGCCGGGTTCGGGCGCCAACCGCCGCCCACGTTTGCACCATTGCCAGACCATCCCGAGCCGATGGAAGGGGAATCGTCTGCTGCTGACGTGGTCAGGGAGGACAGGCTCAGTATCAAGCACACAAGGAGTCCCACGAGCGAAGGCACGCCACGCAGAAGTGACTGCATTACTTGACCATATGTTCGACCGTTTGAGCTTTCCATTCATTTCCAACGTATTTAGCCACGAGGATGTCAGGCGTTGTTGGGAGGGCCTCCAACCGTCCTTTCACGGCTCCATCCGACAAGTGATAACTGATAGCTTCCTGCTTCACCTGAGCAATGGCTTGATATGTGGACGGTTGGCTCTGTACAAAGTTACTGTCGACAGCCTCAACGCTCACACGCCCACCCTCCAGCCAACGACCACTGGAGTGCCAGTCGGTAACCTCTTTCCTCACTTTGAGGCAGGTTGAGCATGACGAATCCGATACAGCCTCGAGCGGCACCATGTCACCTGTTTCGTAGGCATAGCCGAGCGTGGCGTACCAGTACTTAGCGAATGCCTCGAGCCCTTCCTTCGTCTCCGTCTTCGCCACGTCCGGAAGCACAGGGACCGGGACGTTTTGGGCGGGGCCGGATGCGTCGGCCGGCTTGTAGACGGCGCTCGGCGTCGGGGATGGGGTGGCCGGGACGCTGGACGCGGCGCTCGCTGATGCCGCCGGCGGGGCTGTGCCTGGATCCGCGGGTGATGCGCCTGCGCAGCCGGCCAGCAGGAGCGAGCCCGCGACCATAAGGGCTCCCGCGCTGGACCGTTGCGCCCGGGACCAATAAGCGCGCGACATAAAGAGGTGCTGTAGTGTCATGGGCCGCTATTCCCCCAATAGTTTCAAGACGGCTTGCTCCGAACAGTGACTTAAGGGTAGCCCAGGTCACAATGTGGCGCTAAGACTTATCCACAGGCCACCGCCAACGGTTTTACCACCGGCCCGCAGCACAGAAAAGTCATAGCAGTGCAGAAACGGCATAAAGGAAGCCGGCGCCCACAGGCACCGGCTTCCTTCCTAGGAACTGATGAAACCTGGCTATTTCGTGGCCGGAAGCACCAGTTCGCCTGTCTTGTCGGTGGACAAGGCGAGCGACGAAACATACTGCGGGCCGCCGTCGGGCGCGTCCTGGGCTGAGCGCACCATGTCCGGCCGTTCGAATTCCATCCCGGTCACATGGCATAGCAGCTTGGCGTCGCTGGGGTTCCCGTCGGCGTCGAACATGGGGAGCTCAATGCCGTCATCAAGACGCCGGAGGTAGTACCGCCCCCGGGTGAGCACCGCGAGGACCGGAGGAAGGACCAGCGCCAGCCCGACCGCGAAGATCGGCGAATACGGCTGGAGGGCGGAACCGAACGCCCCGAAGAACACAGCGATCGAAACGCCGGCGGACACCAGCATGGACACGAATCCAACCGGGTTCACGGCGTAGAGCATGCCGCGGCGGAACTCCGGCACCTTGGGCGAGATCTTGAGCAGGTATTTGTTGATGGCGATGTCGGACGCCACCGTGACCACCCAGGCCATGGCGCAGTTGGCGTAGAACCCGAGGATGGTGTTCAGGAAATCGAACATGTTCGCTTCCATCAGCACCAGGGCGATCAGCAGGTTCACCACCACGAACACCATCCGGCCCGGGTAGGTCTTGGTGATCCGGGTGAAGGAGTTGGTCCATGCCAGCGAGCCGGAGTACGCGTTCGTCACGTTGATCTTGATCTGGGAGATGACCACCAGCACCACCGCAAGGGTCATGGCCAGCCAGGCCGGCATCATTTCCTGGTAGACGCCCAGGAACTGGTGAACCGGCTCGTTGGCGGTGGCGGAAGCGGCAGGATCGAGCGTGGCGATCAGGTAGATGGCAATGAACAACCCCACGACCTGCTTGAGGGCACCGAAGATCACCCAGCCCGGACCGGCCAGGATGACGGCCCGCCACCAGGCACCCCGGTTGGCGTCCGTACGCGGCGGCATGAACCGGAGGTAGTCGATCTGCTCCGCGATCTGCGCCATCAGGGACAAGCACACCCCGGCGGCAAGCATCACGGATGCAAGGTTGGGGCCGCCGTCGCCGGACGCCCCCGTATAAGCAAAGAAGCTGTCGATGCTCTCGGGGTGGGAGATCAACAGATACCCCACCGGCACCACCATCAGGAGCAGCCAAAGCGGTGTGGTCCACACCTGCAGCTTGGCAAGGGTGCTCATGCCGTAGATCACCAGCGGAATGATGATGATGGTGGACGCGGCGTAGCCCATCCACTGCGGAATGCCGAGCCCCAGCTCCAGGCCTTGGGCCATGATGGAGCCTTCAAGCGCAAAGAAAATAAAGGTGAACGTCGCGAAGATGACGTTGGTGACCACCGACCCGTAATACCCAAAACCGGAGCCACGGGTGATCAGGTCCAGGTCGATGTTGTAGCGGGCAGCGTAGTAGGCCAGCGGGAATCCGGTGGCGAAGATGACCACTGCCGCCACCACAATCCCCAGGATCGCATTGACAGTTCCGTAGGAAATGCCGATGTTGGCACCGATCGAGAAGTCTGCAAGATACGCGATGCCGCCCAGTGCGCTGGTGGCCACCACCCCGGCGCTCCACTTGCGGTAGGAGCGCGGCGCGAACCGCAGCGTGTAGTCTTCCAGGCTTTCCTTGGTGGCGTGGAGGGCGGCGGTGTTTCCCGCCGCCGTGGTCGCCGGAGGATGTCCGACGACGGCGGCCCCGGCGGGTGCCGCGGGTTCCAGCAGCTGCTGGGTATCCAGGTCCTGGCTCATGTACCTGTCTCTTTCGATGGGAGGGAACGTCTCGAAGCGACGCTATCCAGCCGAAACGACAGGGCGGTCACGGAACTGTTTCGGCGGCGTTAAGTATTGACTGCAGGTGTCAACAAAGTCCGTCCTCCGGCCTTGTGGGCGGTCCACAAAAAAGGCAGCCTCGCACCGAACTAGCGTCGGAAAGAACACGATGGCGAGCCAAAGGACAGCAATGACGAATTCCCCTCCCCTGCAGGAGCACTCCATTCTGGAAACGGCCAGGCGGCAGGTCCTGGAACAGGGCATCGGCCTGGCCCGGGAACAACTGCTGGACGTCCTCCGCCTTCCAGACGCGGCACTCCCGGCACTCCTGGAACTCGCCCATCAAGTCCGGCTGCGGCATTGCGGCGAAGAAGTGGAAGTGGAAGGCATCATCTCCATCAAAACCGGTGGCTGCCCCGAGGACTGCCATTTCTGCAGCCAGTCCGGCCTGTTCGATTCCCCGGTCCGCGGCGTCTGGCTGGACATACCGGAACTGGTCAAGGCCGCCAAGGAAACCGCCGCCACCGGCGCTACGGAATTCTGCATCGTGGCTGCCGTACGCGGCCCCGACATTAAACTCATGAACCAGGTCAAGTTCGCCATCGACCGCATCAAGCAGGAAGTGGACATCAATATCGCCTGCTCCCTGGGCATGCTGACCCGGCGGCAGGTGGACCAACTGGCCGGCTGGGGCGTCCACCGGTACAACCACAACCTGGAAACCGCCCGCAGCTTCTTCCCGCAGGTGGTCACCACCCACACCTACGAGGAGCGGCTGGAAACCTGCGCCATGGTCAAGGATGCCGGCATGGAACTGTGCTGCGGGGCGTTGATCGGGATGGGCGAAACCCTTGAGCAGCGGGCCGAACTTGCCACGCAACTGTCAGCCCTGGAACCACACGAGGTTCCGCTCAACTTCCTCAACCCCAGGCCGGGCACACCGCTCCAGGACCAGCCGGTCATGAACGGCAAAGACGCCCTGCGCGCAATCGCGGCTTTCCGTCTCGCCATGCCTGCCACCGTGCTGCGCTACGCCGGCGGGCGCGAACTCACCCTCGGCGACCTCGGCACCCGCCAGGGGATGCTGGGGGGCATCAACGCCGTCATCGTCGGCAACTACCTCACCACCCTGGGCCGCCCTGCCACCGCCGACCTCAACCTCCTGGTGGACCTGAACATGCCCATCAAGGAATTGCAGAAAACCCTGTGAGCACCCCGGACCTGCTGCTCCCCTCGGATGACACGCCCTACTGCGAACTCTGCGGGCTTCCGTTGCACCCCCATTCCCCGCACGGGGACGCGCCCAAGGAGGAAAAGGACGACGGCGGCGACGCACCGCCGTCGTACCACCACGCCAGGTGCGCGGACCTTCTCCAACTAGAGCCGCCGCGCTTTTGCGCGTCTTGCGGCCGCAGGCTCAGGGTCCAGGTTTCTCCGCTGGGCTGGTGGGCCAGCTGCTCCCGGCACGGATTGCACGCTTCGTAAAGGGGACTCCGGACTCTGGCGCGTTCCTGACCGGACGAGAACAATGGCGCCATGATGTTTGAACATGCGGACGGCAATCCCGTCCTGGAACTCGACGATGAGCAGTCCTGGCGGCTTCTGGCGGCCACGCAACATGGCCGGCTGGTGGTTTCTGTCGCGGGCGAACCCGACATTTTTCCGGTCAACTACGTGACCTCCAACCGGAAGGTCTATCTCCGCACTGCGCCCGGGAACAAACTGGCGCAATTGACCATCAATGCCCGGGTCCTTTTTGAGACCGATGGCATCCTGTCTGCTGAGGCCTGGTCGGTGGTGCTCAGGGGTACGGCGCGGGTGCTGAGCAACTCGGACGAGCTGGCCGCCATTGAAGAGCTCGGCCTGAAGACCTGGGTTCCCACGCTCAAGGACTTCTACGTGGAGATCGCCCCCTCCTCCGTCAGCGGCCGGCATTTCGTGTTCGGCGAACAGCCGGAGCGCGAGATCTAGCACTCCTAGACTGGAAGAATGCCGGGCACCTCCAGCGCAGCCGAACCCACCGGGGACAAGCTCTCCCCCGAGCGGCGCAGCTGGAACATGTCCCGGATCCGCGGCAAGGACACCAAACCGGAGTTGCTGGTGCGGCGGCTCCTGCACGCCAGGGGCTACAGGTACCGCCTGCACGGCACATCCGGCGGCACCAAACTGCCGGGCAGTCCGGACCTGGTTTTCGCCGGGCGCCACAAGGTGATCTTCGTCCACGGCTGCTTCTGGCATTTCCATGACTGCCGGGTGGGCCAACATGCGCCCAAGGCCAATGCGGACTTCTGGGAGGCAAAACGCACCCGCACCCGGGAACGCGACGCCGATCAACTCCACCAGTTGGAAAGCGCAGGCTGGAAGGTGTTGACCGTCTGGGAGTGCGAAATGAAGGACCGCTCAGCCCTCGAAGCCCACCTGCTCCAGTTCCTCGAAGCACGCCCCTGACACCGCAATCTTGAGGCAATCTTTGGCGGATATCGCCGCTGTCCTTGATCCGGGCAGGACATGATCAGTGGGTTGTCGCGATACAGCAGCAGGCCATTCGTCGTTCCGGTGCAGCACCCCCTATCCCCTAGCTCCTCCGGGCCAACAACGCTGACTTGAACGCGGTGGCCGACGACGCACTGCTGTTGATCCGCCAGTCGGTTTCCTTCTGCATGTGGAACCAGACGAATCCCATGACGTCAGGCTGCGCGGCCAGGTAGGACACCAGGTCCGTGTTCCACGTCGCCTTGGAACCGCCCAGCTCGCTGGCTGCGGTCTCGGCAACCAGGACCGGTTTGCCCGGGGCCAGCGAGCGGAGCTGGGAGATGCCCGGGGCAAAAAGGTCCACCGGTGAAACCCAGCTGCTCCAGGTTTGCGACGTGCCCCAGTTGTAGCCATCCAGGGCCACAATGTCGACGTAGCCTGCGCCGGGGAACAACCCCGCGAGGTCGGTCGAACCAAAGTAGGGCACGTTTGGCGACCACACCCATTGGACGTTCCCGGCACCCGTGGCGGCAACGACGTCGTGCACATGCCGCCAGGCCGCCACGTAGTCGCCGGATTGGTTTCCGTTGACGCCCTCCGCCCACGGGTACCAGTTGCCGTTCATTTCATGGGCGAAACGCAACATAACCGGTTTTCCCCACGCAGCGATTGACTGTCCCCACTGGGTGATGGTCCCGTCGAAATCGCCGGCGGCCACCCGGTCCAAAGCGTAGGCAGGCTGGTTCACGCCACCGCCCCACGCCCAGGGTTCCCAGGTGACCAAGGGGGTGGCACCCCGGGAGCGGGCGGCGTCCATTTCAGCCACCGGCGGCGCCTGCAGGAAATCCTTGTAGATCATCACCATGGACGGACTTTCCCCGGCAAGGGTGGCCACCTCGTCCAACTCGCTGCTGGCCAACGGGCCTCCGGGATTGGCAACACCGAAGCGCAGGGCCGCGCTGCTGACGGCGGGAGGGGCCGGAGCCGGTGCCGGCTGCACCACGAACGTGGCAGATGCCTTGATGGACGAGGTCTTGGCGGTAATGGTGACGCTTCCGGTGGACGCGGCAGGAATGGTGATGCCGGTACTGAACGCCCCGGTTGAGCTGGTCTGGAAGGCGAAAGTCGCCGAACCCACAATCACCGTCCCGGTGGTGGAGGCCTTGAACCCGGTTCCAGCCACCGTCACTGCCGAACCGGCCGGACCGGACGCGGGGTTGAGCGTGATTTGCGGCGATGTGGCCGCGCTGGCTGGTTGGACCACGGACAAAACCAATCCGGAGGCCACCAACAAGGCAAGGACAAAGGTCTTCAGCGAACGAATCACGGCAACTTATCCCCAGATTTGAAGGCGGCCAGGCCGCTTGTGTGGTAGCGCGAAAAGCACTGGCTTGATGATAGGGCCAAAAACCGCAATCTCATCAAGAAAGCCGCAATTAATTTCCCAACCACGGATGCCGTACGGGAACAGTCCTAACCTGAACAAATACCGGTTCCGACGCGTAACCGCCTGGTTCCAGAGTCCTCAATTTCAGCCGAAAGGAGTGTCATGAGCACGTCAGATGATGCACCCAGACCGCTGGTGGACCCATCGGTCCTGGACCGGCTGCGGGAAGAACTTGAGGAGGAAGAGGGCTACGGCCGGGTCTTCGTGGCGAACTTCATCGACTACCTCCCGGAGCGGCTGGACAAGCTGCGGCTCGCCCTGACCACAGGCGACCTGGAGGGTTCCATGGACGCGGTCCTCAGCCTGAAGACCGCCAGCCAAATGGTTGGCGCTGAACGCCTGGCAGGCATGGCCCAGGACCTGGAGGCTGAAATCAGGGCCGATGCCCGCCACGCCGACATGTCGGTGGCGTTGCCGAGGCTGGCGGCGACATTCCTGCGGCCCATCACCCAGTGCAGCCGGCAGACCATCCACCGGTTGCAGGCTCAGTGCTGTCCCGGCGCCAACCGGTAACCAACGCCGCGGACTGTCTGCAGCCACCGCGGTTGCTGCGGTGAGTCGCCCAGCTTCTTGCGCAGGTTTCCCATGTGGACTTCCACCGAACGTTCGTCAGCCTCGCTGATGTAGCTTCCGACGTCGTAATCCTCGTCCCGGAGCCGGCGCACCAGGTCCGACTTGGTCCGGACCGTGCGGCCCGCCTCAAGGAGCGCGTACAGCAGCTCGAATTCGGTGCGGGTCAGGTTCATTTCCGTGCCGTCGACGGTCACGGTACGGGACGCGTAGCTCAACTCAAGGCCATTGTGGCTGAAGTTTCCACGTTCCGGGTGGGCGGCGCCGTCGGACGACGGGTCTACCGCGACCTCGCCGGGCTCCGGGACGGACCGCGGGCGCCGCATCATGGCAGCGACCCGGGCACGGAGCTCCCTGGGCCGGAACGGTTTGGTGAGGTAGTCGTCCGCACCCGACTCGAGCCCGATCAACGTGTCCAGTTCTTCGGTGCGCGCAGTCAGCATCACGATGTAGGCGTCCGAAAACTCCCGGATCTGCCGGGAAACTTCAAAGCCGTCAATGTCCGGCAGTCCCAAATCCAGCGTAATAACGTCAGGATTCAGGCTCTTGGCCATCAGGACGCCTTCAGCGCCGCCACTGGCGACGGTAACGTCAAATCCAGCCTGGGTCAGCACAGTGCGAACCAGTTCCCGAATGTCGTGGTCATCTTCGATGACCAGACCCACACGTGCCTCACTCATAGAGCCCCCTCAGTGCCAACGTCAGAAGTATAGCTGGCTGCGGATATCCTGCTGGTATGGTCTCGAACACCCCGACTTCTGCGTCTACCGAACGATGAGCGCCCCGACGGCCTGGTCATCGGGCCGGCTGCGGTTTTTCAAGCGGCCCTTCCATGAGTACCGGCTGACGGACCGGGTGGCCTTGAGCCAGATGCCGTTGTTCGTGACCACGCTCCTCACGGCGTTCCTGGTGTGGGCGTTTTTCCCGGACACCATGGGTAATCCCCTGTTCGTTACGTTCCTCATCTCACAACTGGCGCTCATGGCGCTTTGCTACGCCGTCCCGTGGGACCGGTTGCCCTACACCAGTTTCCTGGCCATCCCGGTGCTGGACTTCATCTCCATTGGTGCAGGCCGCGAAGGCGGCCAGGAAAGCCTCACCGGGATCAGCCTGCTGGCCGTGTTCCCCGTCATCTGGCTCTGCGCTTCCGGGTACTATCCCAAGGCGGCGCTGTGGTTCTCCTTCCTGGGTCCATTGGCCATCATCTGGGTGCCGCTGCTCCTGAAGGGCAACTACACCCCGCAGGACTTCGCCCGGTCCCTCCTGCTGCCCGTCATGATGCTGGGGATTGGAGTGTCAGTAAGTGTCCTGACGCTGAGCATGATGCGCCAACAGAACCAGCTGGAGGACAAAGATGAGCAACTGCGGGCCAGCCTGCGCACCAGCAAGCGCCAGGAGTCGCTCCTGAACACCGTCCTCGACACCGTGCACCTGGGTGTGCTGGCCGTGGACGCCGACGGCCACGACGTGCTGATGAACCGGAAGCAGCGGGCCAACCACGAGCTGGCCCGGCCAAAGGATATTGCGGACCCCAATGAGTCCCAGCTCCTGGTCTTCGGACCGGACCGGAAGACTCTGATCCCCGTGCAGGAACGTCCGGTCCGCCGCGCCGTCCTGGGGGAAACCTTCACCGACTACCTGGTGTGGCTGGGTGAGGGAAGCCGGCAACGGGCCCTGGTGACCACGGCGCGGCCCATGAAGGATTCCGACGGCGGCTTTGCCGGCTCCGTGATCGTCTTCAGCGACGTCACGGACCTGGTGAACGCCCTCGCCGCAAAGGACGACTTCGTCTCCAGCGTCTCGCACGAGTTCCGCACCCCGCTGACGTCCATCCTGGGTTACGTCGAGATCCTGCTCGCCGACGAACCCGACCAGTCGCAGCGGGAGATGCTGGAGATCATCCACCGTAATTCCGAGCGGCTCCTGACCCTGGTCTCGGACCTGCTGTCCAGCCGGAACGGCCAGCTGATCGTCACGCCGCACACCGTGGACGTGGCCGAACTGGTACAGGGAAGTGTGTCCTCGGCGATGCCGCGGGCTGCCGCCGCCGGGGTGGAACTGCGTGCCGAAACTCCGCCGCAGCTCGAGGCCCACGTGGACAGCGCCCGGATCTCCCAGGTGCTGGACAACCTGGTGTCCAACGCCATCAAGTACTCCCCCGACGGCGGCCAGGTGGTGGTCTCGCTCGCGCAGGAGGACGGACACCTGGCCTGCAGGGTGTCGGACACGGGCATGGGCATGAGCCCGGAAGACGCGTCGGAGGTCTTCGCCAAGTTCTTCCGCACCAGCAACGTCCGGCGCACCGCGATTCCCGGTGTGGGGCTGGGCCTGCCCATCAGCAAGGCAATCGTCGAGGCCCATGGCGGGACCATCGACGTCGACAGCACGCTCGGCAAGGGGACGACGTTTACGTTCCGGGTGCCCGTCTGATTTCCACGGGCTCAACCACCGGTGGTTGAGCCCGTCGAAACCCGGACCACTTCGCCCCAAGACTGCCGGGCAAGTTCCCGGATGGACCCCAGGATGTCCGACGGCGGCTGGCTGAGGTCCAGCGGGAACTCCACAATGTCGATGTCCGTGTTCAGGATCCGGCGGAGCTTGACCTCGCCCTTTCCGGCGTAGACGAGCCAGGCCGTAGGCACCGCAAGGGCGGTGCAGTGCGCCAGCATCTGGTAGTGGTCAGCGGTCAGGGAAGCACCGGCGTCGGAGGCTGCCCGGTATTTGGCGTTGTAGGCCACCACCGGGCGTCCACCCAGCAGGTGGACGGCGTCCGGGCGGACGGACAACCGGTCTGAATCGCGCACGGCCTCGCTGAGGAGGGCGTTGTAGCGGAGCCGCAGCTCCCCCGGGTAGGCGGCCATCGCGGAGCGCAACGCGGTGCCTACGAAATCCTCGAAAACCTGGGCCATGTCCACCACGAACGACGCAGTCTGCTGCTTGCCGTCGCCGGATTCTGCGGAGGCGTTGCGCAGGATCAGCTCGGCGAGGCGCAGCACGGGGTGGTAGCGGAGGTTCATCCGGGTGGGTGTCCACGGCGGCACCGGGCTGCCGGCTGGAAGGCGGGTGACGGCGTCGAGCTTTCCCTTCAGCTGGCGCAGCCTGCCAAGCACCTCAGGCCGCACGCCGGGCACCTGTCCCATCCGTTCCAAGGCCGCCCGCAGGATCCTGTTTTCGGCGATGTCCTCGGTGAATTCGTCATAGGAGACCTCCAACGGGACCAGCATTCCGGGGCGGCGTGAGATTTGGTCCGAAATCCGGATCCGCCCCTTGACGGTCCTCAAGGACTCGTCCACGGTGAGGTAGCCCTGCAGGACGCCGCGGCCCAGGGCGCGTTCGGCCAATTGCGCCAAGGATTCCGCCAGCGCGCTCCACAGTTCGCGTTCCTCGTCGGCGGCCACAGCGTCCTGGCGGAAGCCCTGTTCCCCCGCATAGCTGAGCAGGAACAGGAGCCTGCCCAGTCCCAGCCGGTCCTTGGGACGGACGTCCAGCTGCACAGTGGAGGTCCGTACGGAGCCCACCTTGCCCACCGGCTCGATCCGGTACAGCCCCATGCCCATGGGGGAAGCCTTCGCCAGGCCGCTGGCGTTCAGGAAGGAAGCACTTGGCGCGTCCAGCCGTTCCACCATGCCGCCGGACAGTTCGTCCAGGACCAGGTGCCGCACGGACACCCGGGGGTCAGCGCGCTGCAATGCGCCCCAGCAACTGGTCCAGCCCGAAACGTTCCTCCAGCTGCGCCCGGGTCAGCTGGCCGTGGTAGTGCTCCTCCAGCAGCGGCATGAGCTCGTATTTCCAGATCCGGCGCAGCCCGGCCGGGTTCTGGGCCGCCGGTTTCATGAAGTAGGACGGACCGATCATCAGGTCCCGGTCCCACTCGTCAATCGCTCCGTTGAGCGCGTCCAGCAACAGCGCCGGGGTGGTGTCCAGCTGCCGGGCCTGCAGGAACCGGAGCAGGGACCCCTTCACCGGCTCCGTCTGCGGGTGCAGCTCGATGAAGGAGAAACGGCGGCGGATGGCGGCGTCCATCATGGCGATGGACCGGTCCGCGGTGTTCATGGTGCCGATGATGTAGAGGTTGTCCGGCAGCGTAAAGGGTTCGTTGGGGCTGTACTGCAGGTAGATCCGGTCATCGCGATACTCCAGCAGGAAGTACAGCTCGCCGAACACCTTGGCCAGGTTGGCGCGGTTCATCTCATCGATGATGAGGAAGTACGGCTTCTTCTCGTTGCCGGGTTTGGCAGCTTCTTCCGCCAGCCGGCGCAGGGGGCCGGCCACCAGTTTGAAGGACACCTGGCCTTCGTCCGTCTTGTCCGGCCGGTAGCCCTCGAAGAAATCCTCGTAGGCGTAGGACGGGTGGAACTGGACCAGTTTGACCCGTTCGTCCGTGGTGTCGTCCGCCAGCTCCGCCGCGAGGTGCTTGGCCAGGTAGGTCTTGCCGGTGCCGGGCGGACCGTAGAGGACCAGCTGGCGGTTTTCCTCGAGCAATTCGGCAATCTCCTGGAGCGGTTCCAGCTCCATGTGCAGGGATGCGGCGAATTCGGGCGTCAGCGGGCGGAAGCCGTCCTGGACGGGAGGTGCGACGGCGGCGCCTTCCGTGTCGGCGTCGGGCTCGGTCTCCGCCTCGGCGGGCAGCAGCGCCTGCAGTGCCTGCACCACCCTGGTGGCGTCCACCACGATGCCGGGCGTGCTGAGCTGGCGCTGGACGTGGCGGGGAAGGCTGGTGGTGGTGTGGCCGTCGTCGAACCAGCGCACCTTGCGCCGCAGCCGGCGGTTGTCGTCGTTGTACTCGGGCTCCCCCAGCACGCCGCCCAGCCGCACCGTGCCGGCGTGCTGGTAGAGCACCAGGTCGCCGGGCTTCATGACCGTGAGGAACGCCAGGGCAGCGGTCTTGGTGTCCTCACGCTCCACGTAGCCAAGGTGCTTGTAGTCCTCGTCCACGGCGTGTTGGACCACGCCTGCACTGACCCCCGGCTCCAAGGGCCGGAGATGTTCGACGTCGAGGGTCACTTTCTCCTCGGCGTGCCAGGCTGTGAGCAGCTCGGGGTGGTCGCCGTGGGTCCGGAGCAGCCAGGCCCGCCGTCCGGGGTCGCCCACTTTGCGCCACTGGCTGACCAGCTGCCGGGAGTACCAGTCGATGCGCTGGCCCGCCTGCTCGTCGAGGTGCAGGCGGATGCGGTGGATGTCCGCGGTGATGTCCTCTTCGCTGTCGCCGTTGGCCCCGCCCACGAGCGAGGCGAACGCGTCACGGATTTCCTGCCGCTCCACATCCGCCACCACCGGCTCGAAGTAGCTGGGCCACGCCAGGAACTCGATACTGCGCCGAATGGCAGGCTGGTCATCCGGGGTGGAGGCTGCGAGGCGGTGGAACTGCAGCGGATCCTTGACGGCGGCCTGCACCACGGCCGCCGGCCGCTGCGCGACGTTCCGGACGAACCTGCAAAGCCACTTGAGGTGGTCCCAGATGGTCCAGTTAAATTCAGCCGTCCGGTCGCGGATCACGCCGTGGTCCGTCATGCCCGCGTAAAGCTCTTCGGGAAGCTCCAGCGGCGGCTCCAGCCAGCCGGCGGCCTCGGCCACGCGGGCGCGCTTGACCTTGAGGGACTTCACTTCATGGGCAAGCGGAAGGGACTGCAGGAAGAGCAGTTCCACCGCCAGTTGCTTGGCTCCACGGGTGGCGCCGTCCAGGTTCTCGCGGAGATTGGTCATCATCGGGGCTTTGGCGTCCGGGATGCCCCGTTCCAGGCGGTCCAGCAGCTCCGAGGCCGCCGCGACCGACCACGTCCGGGTTCGTCCGTCCAGCGGCGACGCCTTCCCCTGCAGGCCCGGGCCCAGGACGAACCACGCTGCGTCTTCTATCTCCTTGGAGATGCCGAGGGCGCGGGTCATGGCAGCAGTGGCGGTGGGGGTCATGCCCTCAAATTTACAGGGTCAAGCTGGGCGGCCGCTCCACACCGCTTGGCCGCCGTCCCCGCATGCCGGGTTAGGCCCCGCCGGCAGACCGCTTCCGGCCGAAGACGAAGTACCCCATCGGTCCGATGAAGTTGACGAAGGACGCCGCCCGCCATGCAGCCTTCGGCCCGTTGATGAGCTCGGCAGGCCGGCGGGAGATATCCCGCTGGGCGGCAATGAGCAGCGACACCTGCACTATCGCCGTCAGGATGGTGCCCGCCTTGCCGGACGGGGACATCTCCTTCCACGTCTTCTTCTTCCGCGCGGCACGGTTCTTGTTGCTGGCCATCGGGTTTCCTTTCGCTGTTCGTCGTAGGTCCAGTCCAGTAGGTCCGGCCGGCCTTGTACAGGGGCTTAGTGCCTGTAGGGGGCCATCCGGTCCTTTTGTTCCTGGGTGAGTCGCAGTACCCGGCCGGAGGCTTCGTCCACGAACGCCAGGTGGCTGCTGGCCTTCACGCAGTCCTCCCTGCTGACGGGGTCCTGGAGCACGTAGTGGATGTCAAAGCTGGCACCCTTCACGGCGCCGATCCATACCTGCACCACAGCGGGGACGTTGCGGTACTCCAGTGTCCTGACGTACCGGACCTTGTGGTCCACCACCAGGGCCAGGGTTCCTGCCGGCAGGTCATTGAAGAGGGACACGTGCGGCTCGATGCCCGGCAGGCCGGCGCCCCTGGGCGGCCCGAAGGCCGCGATCCTCGCCTCCTCCAGCATTCGCACGATCTGGACGTTGTTGATGTGGCCATAGGCGTCCATGTCGCCCCACCGCATGGGCACCAGGACTTCGATCCGGCCGCCCCCGTGCGCGCTCAGCTGTGCACCGCCGTCGAATCATCCACCGGCATCTCGCCTGCGTCCGCACCAGCAAACTGTGACATGTACAGGCGGTGGTAGGCGCCCCCGGCCGCGAGCAGCACCTGGTGGTTGCCCTGTTCCACGATTCGTCCGTTCTCCATGACCAGGATGGTATCCGCATCGCGGATGGTGGAGAGCCGGTGCGCGATCACGAAGCTGGTGCGGTCGCTGCGCAGTGCCGCCATGGCCTTCTGCACCAGCAGTTCCGTGCGGGTGTCCACGGAACTGGTGGCCTCATCCAGGATCAACAGCGAAGGGTTGGCCACGAAGGCCCGGGCGATGGTGATCAGCTGCTTCTCGCCGGCGCTGACGTTGTTGCCCTCTTCATCGATCACGGTGTCATAGCCCTCCGGGAGGGCACGGACGAAGCGGTCCACGAAGGTCGCCTTCGCCGCTGCCATGACCTGGTCCTCGGAGGCTTCGAGATTGCCGTACCGGATGTTGTCGTAAATGGACCCGCCGAACAACCAGGCGTCCTGAAGCACCATGCCCACCTTGGAGCGCAGCTCCGAGCGGCTCAGGTGGGTCACGTCCACGCCGTCGAGCATGATGGAACCTGAGTTGAGCTCGTAGAAGCGCATGACCAGGTTCACCAGCGTGGTTTTTCCTGCACCGGTGGGACCAACGATCGCGACGGTGTTTCCTGGCTCGGCCGTGAAGGACAGGTCCTCGATCAGCGGCTTGTCAGGGGTGTAGCTGAAGGTGACGTTCTTGAAGTCCACATGCCCGTCGGTCTTGGCGGGCAGGTGCTCGGTGGCGGTTTCCGCTTCCTCTTCGTCGGCGTCAAGGAATTCGAAGACGCGCTCGGAAGACGCCACGCCCGACTGGAGCATGTTGGCCATGCCGGCCATCTGCCCCAGCGGCTGGGTGAACTCGCGGGAGTACTGGATGAACGCCGTCGCCTCGCCCAGGGACATGGCACCGGAGGCCACCCGCAGGCCGCCCACCACGGCGATGCCCACGTAACTGAGGTAGGACACGAACTGCATGACGGGGAAGATGATTCCGGAAACGAACTGCGCCCCGAAGCTTGCCTTGTAGAGTGCCTCGTTGCGTTCCTCGAACCGCTCCAGCATGTCCGCGTCGCGGCCAAACACTCGGACGAGGTCGTGCCCGGAGAAGGATTCCTCGATCTGGCCGTTGAGGGTGCCGGTGTTCTTCCACTGGGCCGCAAAGAGTTTCTGGCTTCGAACCCCGATCATGCCGGCGGCCACGCCGGACAGTGGGAGCGCGATCAGGGCGATCAGGGCCAGCTGCCAGGACACGATGAACATCATGATCACGATGCCCACCACGGTCAGCACGGAGTTGACCAGCTGCGCAAAGGCCTGCTGGAGCGCCTGCTGGATGTTGTCGACGTCGTTGGTCACCCGTGACAGCACGTCTCCGCGCTGCCGGGTATCGAAGTAATTCAGCGGAAGGCGGTTCAGCTTGCTCTCGGTATCGTCGCGCAGCCGCCGGATGACCTTCATGACAATGCGGTTAAGCACGTACCCCTGCAGCCACATGAAGATGTTGGCCACGAAGTACATCAGCAGGACCACGGCGATCAGCGTGGTGAGCTTGTCAAAGTTGATGCCGGTGCCGGGTACCAGTTCCATCCGCGAGACCATGTCCGCAAAGTTGTCCTGGCCCTGCTGGCGCAGGCCAGCGACGAACTGCTCCTTGCTGGCCCCTGCGGGCAGCTGCTTGCCGACGACCCCGGCGAAGATGACGTCCATTGCCTGGCCCAGGATCTTGGGGGCGATGACGTTGAGGACCACGGAAACCACCACCAGGCCCACCACGGCGTAGATGCCAACGGCTTCGGGCTTCAGCAGGCCCATGAGCCGTTTAGCCGAGGGCCAGAAGTGGTCGGCCTTCTTGGCGGGCATGGCGCCGAACATGCCGCCGTCCGCTTCGGTGGGCGTGAATTCCTCCTCGACAAAGTCCTCGTCCCCGGGCTGCGCGGCAGGGAGCGGTCCGGCGTCCGGCGCCGGTTGCGTGGCCGGCACGGTTTCTTCCACCGGGCTGGAGTCCTTCTTGCGGGCGCTCATGCCACTTCCTCCACGCTCAGCTGGGATTCGACGATTTCCTGGTAGGTAGGCGAGGTTTCCAGCAGTTCCTCATGGGTGCCGCGGTCCACGATCCGGCCGTTGTCCAGCACCAGGATCTGGTCGGCGTCGGTAATGGTGGAGATCCGCTGGGCCACGATGATGACGGTGGCGTCCGAGGTTGTGCCTTTGAGGGCTGCCCGGAGCCGGGCGTCCGTGGCCACGTCCAGGGCCGAGAAGGAGTCGTCGAAGAGGTAGACCCGGGGTTTTGTCACCAGCGCACGGGCAATGCAGAGGCGCTGGCGCTGGCCGCCGGACACGTTGGTTCCACCTTGTGCGATCCGCGAGTCCAACCCGTTCTTCTTCTCCCGGACAAAGGACTCTCCCTGGGCGACCCGGAGTGCGTCCCACAACTCCTGGTCCGTGGCTTCGGTCTTGCCGAACCGGAGGTTGTGCTCGAGGGTGCCCGAGAACAGATAGGGACGCTGCGGCACCAGGGCCACGCGTTTGGTGATCTCGGCACGGTCCATGCGGTCCACCGGCACGCCGTCCAGCAGAACCTGGCCGTCCACGGGGTCATACAGCCTCGGCAGCAGGGACAGGAGGGAGGTCTTGCCCGCACCCGTGGAACCGATGATGGCGACGGTCTGTCCGGGACTGGCCGTGAAGCTGATGTTGCTGAGCACCGGAGACTCGGCTCCCGGGTAGGCGAAGGTGACATTGCGGTACTCCACCACGCCGGCCAGGGAGGCCGGGGCCTGCGGGCTGTGGGGATCGTGGATGGAAGGCTCCACGCCGAGCACTTCGCCGATGCGGTCCGCGCAGACGGAGGCGCGCGGGATCATCATGGCCATGAAGGTGCCCATCATGACGGCCATCAGGATCTGGAGCAGGTACTGCAGGAACGCCGTCAGCGACCCCACCTGCATGGCCCCGGCGTCCACCCGCTGGCCGCCAAACCAGAGTACGGCGGCGGTGGACAGGTGCAGGATCATGCTGATGGCCGGGAACATCAGGACAAAGAGAGCCCCGATCCGGAGCGACACGTCCGTGAGGTCCTTGTTGGCGCCGCCGAAACGTTCCGTTTCGAACGGTTCACGCACGAAAGCCCGGACCACCCGGATGCCGATGATCTGCTCGCGCAGCACGGCGTTGATCCGGTCGATCTTCCGCTGCATGGTGCGGAACAGCGGCATGAGCCGGACCACGAGGTACCCCACCACCACCGCCAGCAGCGGGACCGACACCCAGACGAGCCAGGACAGGTTGAGGTCCTCACGCAGCGCCATGATGATGCCCCCGATGCACATGATGGGGGTGGCAACCATGAAGTTCAGCCCCATGAGCAGGAGCATCTGCACCTGCTGGACATCGTTGGTGCCGCGGGTGATCAGGGTTGGGGCTCCGAAGCCGTTGACATCCTTGGCAGAGAAGCTGGTGACTTTCCGGAACACAGCGCGGCGAAGGTCCCGGCCAACGGCCATGGCTGTGCGGGAGCCGAAATACACGCCGGCAATTGCTGCACCGACCTGGGCGAAGGCCACCAGGAGCATCATGGCACCGGTACGCCAAATGAAATCGGTGTCTCCGCGCGCCACCCCTTCATCGATGATCTGCGCGTTCAGGCTGGGAAGGTAGAGCGCGGCGATAGTGGACGCGAGCTGGAAAACGACGACAGCCAGGATGTACGGCGAATACGGTTTGGAGTAGCGCCGAATGAGGGTCAGGAGCATGGTTTCACTCTAGCGATCCCCACCGACATTGACGCCGGGACGGGGTGCTTTTCTGCCCCAAATGTAATCCCCGGAGCACGTGGAAATGCCGCAGCCCGCACACGGAGGAACTTCCGGATGCGGGGCTGCGGCATGGGAACGCAAGCAAGGGGCCGTGGCTGGTCCGCCGGGGACGGCCTACCGTCCCTGCACGGTCTCCGAACCGTCTGCGGTCGACTGCACAGGGGCGGCGGCGCTGTGCTTGCCGTGGCCCGCCAGGTACAGCGCGGCCGCAGCCTGCAGCTTGCGCTCCTTCAGGAGCTTGCGCTGGACCCTGCTGAGCTCTGCGGCCGTGGCTGCCTGCTTGGCTGCAACCTCCCGCTGCGAGCGCAGCTGCTCCTGGACGTCGAGGACCAATCCGCCCAGTTCCACCTGCTGGCGGGCCAGGAGCTGTTGGGTGTCCTGCAGTTTCCGGAGCGTGTCAGCGGCGCTGGCCACGGCGTCCGCAGCCTTGTCGACGCTGTCGGCGGTCCGGAGGTCCAGCCCCTCGGAGCGGAAACTCCTGGCAAAGACTTCCTCGAAGTCCTCCGTGGCAACCCTGCCGGACGCCGCAGCCGCCGCGGCAGCACCGCCGTCGTACATCTTCGCGGGGGCAGCTCCTGAACCGGCATGCGCCGAACTCCGTGTCCCGGTTCCAAGGCCGCCCGGGACGGTCCCGTTCCCGGCATCAGCAACCACGGGCAGCTGGCCGGTCATGGCAGTCATTTCGGCTTCACCGGCGGCATTTGCCTGCAGGGTCGCTTCGGGGGTGATGTCAACGGTCTTGCGCAGCGGCACTTCCTTGATGAAGATCACGGCGATGAGGGCAACGGCGCTCACGATGGCCGAAATCATGAAGATCCCGGCGGTGGCGTCACCGTAGGCAGCGCGCATGATGTCGGCGATCGGGGCGGGCAGGTCCTTGAGGTCCATGCTGGCGCCACCGTCGCCGCTGGCCTGGACGCCCAGCTTTGACAGTCCGTCGGTGGCCAGGTCCTTGACGTGGTTGGCCATCACGGCGCCCAGGACGGACACACCGATCGCGCCACCCACGGAGCGGAAGAACGCAACGGAGGCGCTGGCGGAGCCGATGTCCTTGGCCTGGACGGTGTTCTGGACGGCGAGGACCAGGTTCTGCATCAGCATGCCCAGCCCGACGCCGAAGATGCCGGTGTAGAGGCCGGTCAGCCAGAGTTCGGTGGTGTGGTCCATGGTGCCGGCGAGGGCCAGGCCGCCGATCAGCAGGATGGTGCCGCCGATCAGGAACCTCTTCCACTTGCCGTACCGGCTGATGAGCTGGCCGGACACCACCGAGCCAACCAGGTTGCCGGCGATCATGGGCAGCGTGAGCAGGCCGGCCTCGGTGGGCGTGGCGCCGCGGGCCACCTGGTAGTACTGGCCCAGGAAGGTGGAGGAACCGAACATGGCCACGCCAACGGCCACGGACGCAACGATGGCCAGGGCGGTGGTGCGCTCGGAGATGATCTTGAGCGGGATGATCGGCTGGGACACCTTGGATTCAACCAGCACCAGCAGTGCGAGCAGCAGGACGCCGCCGCCCACCATCACGGCGGACTGCCAGGACCACCAGTCGTAGTAGTCGGCCTTGCCGGCGAAGGAAACCCAGATCAGGAGCAGGCTCACGCCGGAGGTCAGCAGGACGGCACCGAACCAGTCGATCTTGGCAGGACGCCGGACGTGCGGGATCTTCAGGGTGACCTGGAGCAGGATCAGGGCGACGACGGCGAGCGGCACACAGACGAAGAACGTCCAGCGCCAGCCAAGCGAGCTGTCAACGATGAATCCGCCCAGCAGCGGGCCACCGGCGGTGCCGACCGCCATGACGGCACCCATGTAGCCGGAGTACTTGCCGCGTTCGCGCGGCGGGATGATGGAGCCGATGATGGCCTGTGCCAGGGCGGTGAGGCCGCCCATGGCGATGCCTTGGATCACGCGGGCGGTGAGCAGGAACGGGATGTTCTCGGAGAAGCCGGCCATGACCGAGCCGGCAACGAAGATCACGATGCTCAGCTGGACCAGGACCTTCTTGTCGAAGAGGTCGGCGAGCTTGCCCCAGATGGGGGTGGTGGCAGCGTTGGCCAGCAGGGCGGCCGTGATGACCCAGGCGAAGTCGGTCTGGGTGCCCTTGAGCTCGGACATGATGGTGGGCAGCGCGTTGGCCACGATGGTGCTGCTGAGGATGGCGGTGAAGAAGGCGGCAAGGAGGCCGGTCAGGGCTTCCATGATCTGCCGGTGGTTCATGGGCGCGCCGGGTTCGTGGCGCTTTGATTGCCGCGATTCCTGTTTAGCGGAGCGCTGGCGCTGGCGCTCCTGCTCCTGGTCCGCGGCGGCGGTGACGTTGGCCATTTAGTTGACTCCTGCGTGTTCGTTGGTGGTTCCGGCCGCCCTTGCCCGGATGGAATTCTTCAGGGATGCCGTGAGCTTGCTCAGCATCGCTGCGGTTGCAACGGCGTCGTCCTCGTTCCAGTCGGCGAGGTAGCCCTGCAGGGTTTCTGCCCGGTGGCGCACCAGCTCCGCGAGCTTTTCCTTTCCCCTGGGTGAGAGGGCCAGCAGCTGGGCCCTCCCGTCGTCGGGGTCCGGAGTGCGAAGCACCAGGCCGGCGTCCGCCAGTTCCGCCACGTGCCGGCTGAGCACCGGAGCGCTGACCCCCAGCCGTTCGGCGAGGTGTGCGGCGCGGGTCTCCCCTTCGCCGATGAACTTGAGCACGCCTTGGAGTGCGATGCCCGTGTCCTGACCTTTGACGTTGACCATGGTGACGCAGCGCAGTGCGCGCTGGAGGTCATAGATATGGCTGACGAGGTCGGCTGCGGTGGCCGGTGCGACAGACATGATCCTCCCTAAAGAATTAGTTGCTGCAAGCAACTGTACCAGAAAAAGGTTGCTTAGGGAAACGAAGTTATTGCTGGGTGCCCGTTAAATGGCGACGCTCCCCCACGCAGCCGTTGCCGGCACGTGAGGGAGCGTTTGCGCAGAAGCCTGCGCGTTCAGTGGTCCAGATGGGTGGGCGCGAACATCTTCAGGAGTGTTTCAACCACGACGACGTTGGGGCCGTCCGCGGCGAACGCGGCCTTGAGTGCGTCCCCCACCTCCTCCGGGGCCACCCGGGTTGCCGGGACCCCGAACGCCTCGGCGAGTTTCACGAAATCGGGCCGGGCCAGCTCGGTGGCCGTGGCCTTGCCGAAGGCGCCCACCATGTATTCGCGCAGGATGCCGTAGCCGCCGTCGTCGACAATCAGCCAGGTGACCGGCACGTTGTGCTGTTTTGCCGTGGCAAGTTCGGAGATTGAGTACATTGCCGAGCCGTCGCCGGACACGGCCAGCACCCGGGCGGCATTGGCGCCCTTGCCGGTGGTTTCCAGGCCCACCGCACCGCCGATCGCCGCCGGGAAGCCGAAGCCGAGGCCACCGGCGCCCTGGGCCGAGTGGAACTGGCCCTGGCGGGCATCCCAGCAGGACCAGCCCCAGTAGGCGCTGATGGTCATGTCCCAGAACGTCTGCATGTCCGCCGGGACTGCCTCACGGATGTCCGTCATGAAGCGCAGTTCCTTGGCCAGGTCCTGCGCTTCGAGCCGGGCCTTCACCTTGGCGAGGGTGTCCTCGACCAGGTGCTCGGGCGAGGTCCCATGCCAGTCCGCCTGTTCGCCGCGCGGCTCCATCAGGGCGGCGTCAAGCGCCGCCAGTGCCTGGCCGGCGTCGGCACGGATGCCCAGGCCGGGCCGGTTGGACTCCAGGACCCGGGGTTCGGCGTCGATCTGGATGATCCTGCCGCGCGGCTCAAAGGTGAAGTAGTTCGACGTGACTTCGCCAAGCGAAGAGCCGATAACCACCAGCACGTCGGCGTCCTCGAGCAGCTCCGTCATGTACCGGTCCTCGATCCAGGACTGGAGCGAGAGCTTGTGGTTCCAGGGGAACGCGCCGTTGCCACCGGGCGTGCAGATGACCGGGGCGCGCAGCTTCTCCGCCAGGGACAACAGCGATTTCTCCGCCTTGCCGCGCCTGGTTCCGCCGCCGGCAATGATCGCCGGCCGCTTCGCCTCCGAAAGCCAGGTCACCGCCTCGCGGACCAGCTCAACGCGCGGCGGGTTGTCGGCGGCTTCGGCGAGCGCATCCTCCACCGGCGGCACCATGATGGGGTCCAGCAGGACGTTCTGCGGGATTTCGAGCCACACCGGGCCCTGCGGGGAGGAAATCGCCTCGGTCCAGGCGTCCTGGATGGCCGAGGGGATGCCGGAGGCGTGCTGGATCAGCCGCTGGCTCTTGGTGACGTTGGCGGCCGAGGCCTTCTGGTCATCGAGCTGGTGCAGCATGCCTTTGCGGCGGGCGCCGAGGCCTTCGAGCGGAATCTGGCTTGCCACCACCACCATCGGAACGCCGGTGGCGTAGGCCTCCTGCAGCCCGGCGAGGGAGGTCAGCGCGCCGGGGCCGGTGGAGAGGAAGAGGACGCCGACTTCGCCTGTGGCGCGGGAGTAGCCGTCGGCGGCGAAGGCCGAGTTGTTCTCCACGCGGGAGGAGACGAAGTGGAGGTTGCCGCGGCCCATCGCGTCAAAGAGTCCCAGCGCGTGCTGGCCCGGGATGCCGAACACCGTCTTGGCGCCCAGCGCCTCCAGCGTTTCGACGACGAGGTCCCCGCCGTTGCGGGCGCCTCCTCCGGGGGTGCCGGCAGGAGCGGGGAGTACAGGTTCGGTCATGGTGCTAGTCCTTGGCGGCGGCAGCGAAACCGGCGGGCCGGCGGGTCTCCCGGCCCAGCGCCTGTGCCTCGTAGCCGTTGGCCGCACCGAAGCGCTCCCCGGGAACGGCGTTGTCCGCCATCAGGGTCACCAGTTCGTAGGCGACATGGCTGGCCGCGACGCCGGTGATCTCGGCATGGTCGTAGGCCGGGGCCACCTCGACGACGTCGGCGCCCACCAGGTTCATGCCGCGGAAGCCGCGGATGATTTCCAGGAGTTCGCGGCTGGTGATGCCGCCGGCCTCAGGGGTTCCGGTTCCGGGCGCGTGGGCAGGATCCAGGACGTCAATGTCCACGGAGATGTAGAGCGGGCGGTTGCCAATCCGGTCACGGACCTTCGCCACGGTTTCCAGGACACCCTGGTAGTAGACGTCCGCTGACGTAACGATGCCGAACCCAAAGCGGTGGTCGTCGTCGAGGTCCTTCTTGCCGTAAAGCGGGCCGCGGGTGCCGATGTGGCTGATGGCTTCGGTGTCCAGGATGCCTTCCTCCACCGCGCGGCGGAAGGGCGTGCCGTGGGTGTACTCGGCGCCGAAGTAGGTGTCCCAGGTGTCCAGGTGCGCATCGAAGTGGAGCATGGCAATGGGCCCGCCGGCCCGCTCTGCGGCGGCACGGAGCAACGGCAGGGCGATGGTGTGGTCCCCGCCGAGGGTCAGCAGCTTGCTGCCGGCCGCGGTCAGGTCCAGTGCGTTCTGCTGGATGGTCTCGATCGCCTCGTTGATGTTGAACGGGTTGACCGCCATGTCACCGGCGTCGGCCACTTGGATGTTCTCGAAAGGGCTGACGTCCCAGGCCGGGTTGTAGGGGCGCAGCAGCCTGCTGGCCTCGCGAACGTGGTTGGCGCCGAACCGGGCGCCGGGCCGGTAGGAAACTCCGGAATCGAAGGGGACACCCACCACCGTGACGTCAGCCTTGGCCACCTGGTCCAGGCGGGGCAGCCGGGCGTAGGTGGCGGCACCGGCGTAGCGCGGTATCCGGGATGAATCGATGGGGCCAAGGTTGCCGTTGGCTTCGATGCGCAGCTCTTCCAATGGAGGCCTCTCCTTCGAGGAGTTGAGGGGACTGTGTGACTGCCATCATACACCGCGGTTTTCCAATGAGCATCAGATGTTTACTCTCGCCCCATCGCGGGCGGTGTGCCCGCGTCACGCACAGCACGCTTTGGGCAGCCGAAAGCGACAGGAAGCGCGTGTTGCCGGGGATACGCCTGCCGGAGGGCACCCAAAGGCTGCTCAGCGTGACGCCCCGCCGCGGAGGCTGGCGCAAGCGCGGGAAGTGAGTCAGCGGCTGGCGGCGGGCACCAGGACCCAGAGAACTTCGACAGGCTTGTCCGAGGGATTGACCCAGGTGTGCGGCTCGCGGCCCGGGAACGTGACCGTATCGCCTGTACTGAGGTCGTATTCCTCGTTGGTCAGGATCAGCTTGATGGAACCCTTAATCACATGCAGCACGTCCACGTCGCAGTCCACGGCATAGAGTTCGGACTCACCGCGGCCATGCGGCTCAATGACGGCCTGGATAATCTGGACCCGGCGTTCCGAACGGGCGGTCAGCAGCCGCTCCACGATACCCTGGCCGCCGAGCGAGATACGCGGGCCGTCATTGCGCTTGGTGAGGTGGGTTTCCGGCGCGGCGAAGAGGTCGCCAATCGAAATCGAGAGCACCTGGCAGAGGGTCACCAGCGAGGCTACGGACGGTGAGGTCAGGTCCCGCTCCACCCGGCTGAGGAAACCCTTGGTCAGCCCGGTGGCGTCCGCCACCTGCTCGATGGTGAGCCGCTGGGACTGCCGGGCGGCCCGGATCCTGGAACCGATGGCAACCGGGACGTTGCTCGGCTCAACTGGCAGTGCCTTCATCTACGAACCTTTCATGGCCGGCAGCCCGGCTCCGCTCTCGAGCCATCCTAATCCGCGGCGCTTTTGTGACGCGTGCATGCCACACGCTTGCCGCGCGGCGCGATTGTTCGTGACTGTTTCGGCCGGGAGAGATGTCCCGCCGTTCATTGCCGGCTGGTTCGGCGAGGAGGTTTCAGCGCACGACGACGGCGCCTCCTTTCGCTTCCAGGCGAAGGGAGGCGCCGGCGTCGTTGGTCCTACTCCCCTTCGCCGCGGAGCTCGTCGTCATCCAGCGGGACCTCGCGGTCCTCGGCGTCGATGACGACCGGCGGGGACTGGACCGCAGGCTCTTCCTGGTCCAGGAATTCATGCTCGGCGTCCCAGCCGGCGTCGTCCACCGGTGCATCCTCGGCGTAATCGTAGGCGGGGTCCGCTTCCACGGCGTCCAGGTGCGGCATGTCCGGGTGCTGTCCGGTGGTGCTCATGATCCAACCTCCGTGTCTAGGCCTGGCGTGCTCTTTCGGGACGGGCGCAGGCTGCGCCACACCTTCATCACAGCACCGGCCGGGCGGAGGGTCAAGGGCCGCGGCGGCACCAGTGGAGGCCGCGGAAGTGAGGAAATGCGGCGTGTGGTTTTACGGTCAACCGAAATTCCCCAGCGAGGTTTGCCAGCCAAAAAACCGCGGAAATTCGCAGTACGCTGGCAGGGCAAAGGCGCCGCAACCATGCCCTTTCCAAGCCCAGGAGTACCAGTGTCGCAGCACGCCCAGTCCGAATCCCATGCCGTCCCGGAGGCCGCCCCGACCACGCAAAGCCAGCCCTCACCGTCGAACATCAAGAGGTGGCGCCAGTACCTTGCCGACGAGCGCGCGGAAGCCGCCGTCTACCGCGACCTGGCACAGAACCGCCAAGGGGAAGAGCGGGCTATCCTGCTGGCCCTGGCCGATGCTGAAGGGCGGCACGAGGCGCACTGGCTGGCCCTGCTGGGCGAGCACGCTGGCAAGCCAAAACGGGCATCCGCCCGCAGCCGGTTCCTGGGCTTCCTGGCCCGGCACTTCGGCTCCGTCTTTGTCTTGGCCCTGGCCCAGCGCGCAGAGGGCCGCTCCCCTTACTCCAAGGACCCTAATGCCACCGAAGCCATGGCGGCTGACGAACAGATCCACGAGGAGGTGGTCCGGGGACTGGCAACCCGCGGCCGCAACCGCTTGGCCGGCACGTTCCGCGCCGCAGTCTTCGGTGCCAACGACGGCCTGGTCAGCAACCTCTCACTGGTGATGGGCATGGCCGCCTCCGGAGTGGCCAGCAGCGTGGTGCTGCTCAGCGGCATCGCCGGGCTCCTGGCCGGCGCCATGTCCATGGGTGCCGGCGAGTTCATCTCGGTCCGTTCCCAGCGGGAGCTGCTGGCAGCCACGCGCCCCACCCAGGTCACCCTGGCGGTCGCGCCCAAGCTGGACCTCGAACACAACGAACTCCTGCTGGTGTACCTGGCCCGCGGGATGTCCCGGGAGGCTGCCGAACACCGGGTTGCCGAGCGCACCGGCCTGCTGTCCTGCGACTGCGACCCGAGCCTGTCGCTGCAGCCGGAGCTGCCCGAGGAAGAGGACCAGCATGAGGCAGTGGGTACCGCATGGGGTGCCGCGCTCTCCAGCTTCTGTTTCTTCGCCTCCGGCGCCATCATCCCCATCCTGCCGTTCCTGTTCGGCCTGACCGGGGTTGCCGCCCTTGTGGTGGCGGGGTCCCTGGTGGGCATCTCCCTCCTGGCCACCGGCGCCGCTGTCGGCTTGCTGTCCGGAACGTCCCCGCTGACCCGCGGCCTGCGCCAGCTGGCCATCGGCCTGGGTGCCGCCGTCATCACGTACCTGCTGGGCCTGCTGTTCGGCACCGCGGTGGGCTAGCCACCACCTGCTCAACCACTGGAGGTCCTGTGGCGCCGTTCAGCGGCGCCGGAGGACCTCCACTGCTTCGTCCACTGTGTCCACCAGGAAGATATAGTCCGCCATGGTGCGCCCTGCGGCAAGACTGGCCAGCATGGGCCATGCCGGAAACTCCTGTTCCCAGTGCCGGCGCCCCACCAGCACCATGGGAGCCACCTTTTCCCGGGCACCGTAGTAGTTTTCGCAGGCGTCCTGGAAGATCTCCTGGACCGTGCCCGCGGCTCCCGGCAGGAACACGATGCCGCCGTGGCACAGTTGCAGGAGGATGGCCTCTCGGATGGCGTTGGCGAAGTATTTCGCGATGTGCGTGGCGAAGTAGTTGGGCGGCTCATGCCCATAGAACCAGGTGGGGATCCCCAGGGACGGCGTCCCGTCCGGATGGCGGTCGACGACGGCGGCGGCCGCGCGTGCCCACGCCGAGACCGAGGGCCGGAACCCGGGGACGGCGGCGAGCGCCGCAAGCTCCCGCTGCACGTCGCCGTCGGACGCCTCGCTCAAGTACGCGCCCAGGTTCGCCGCTTCCATGGCGCCGGGTCCGCCGCCGGTGGCCACCACATGGCCGTCGCGGGCAAGCAGCCTGCCCAGCCGCGCCGCCTGGGCGAACTCCCTACTGCCGCGGGGCGCCGCATGGCCGCCCATGACGCCTACGATGGACCGCCGGTTCCAGGGCGCTGTGCCGGTGAGTTCGTCGAGCGCATCGCCGATGGCGTGATCGTGCAGGGCGGAGGCCAGGGTCGCGTCCACGCGATGGCGCTGGCCGGGCTGGATGCTCCAGTGGTAGATGCGGGCATCGGGTAGTTCCTCGTAGGGGGACGAGGCCAGCCCGGCATAGAGTTCGGCCGGGGAATACAGGGCGGCGCGGTAGGGATCGAACGGGACGCCTTCGAGCCGGGGAAAGATCAGCGCGCCACGGCTGCGGAGGTTGGCCTCCATGCCGTCGTCGAAGAGGCAGCCAAGGAACATGGCCCCTTCCACGTCCACCCTCTTCAGGGCCGCAGCCCGCCCCCGGAGATCCAGCGACTGGGCGTGCCAGCCATGCAGGTTGACGGCGCCTCCGGCAACCAACCGGTCGAAGCTGGCCAGGTCCTGGACTTCGAGGGTGCGGGGCCGGGGGCCAAGGCTTCCGGCGAAATTCACGGTTGCTTCCCTCCGGTCCTGGTCATGGAGCCAGCCTAGGGCACCGCCCACGAAAAACAGGGCCGGGTCCTGCCCTCCGGTCTTTACCGGAAGGCAGGGCCCGGCCCCGTGGAGGGACCTTAGGCCGAGGCCTTCACCGGCACCTGGCCGTCACGGAAGTGCGCCTCCAGATCCTCGAGTGAATGGCCCTTGGTTTCCGGTACGAACTTGATGACGAAGGCCAGGGACGCAAGGTTGACCAGGACGAACAGGCCGAAGGTGCCCGTGGAGCCCAAGGCGTTGACCACGATGGGGAAGAGGAATGAAATGGCGGCGTTCACGGTCCACAGTGCAAAGACTGCGATTCCCATGGCAAAGCCGCGGATGGCCAGCGGGAACATTTCCGAGAGCAGGAGCCAGACGCAGGTGCCGATGAAGCACTGGACGAAGGCAACGAACAGCATCATGGCCGCCAGGATGGTGTAACTGGCCAGGTCCGACTGGGGCAGGAGGAACACGATTGCCAGGAGGGCCTGGGAACCCACGACGCCGGAGAAACCGATGACCAGCATCTTGCGGCGTCCGACGAAGCCGAGCAGCCAAATGCCCAAGATGGTCATCAGCACGGAAGTCACGCCGACGCCGATGGTGGCCACGAGCGCGGCGCTGACGCCGAGCCCGCTCTTCTCCAGGATGGTGGGGGCGTAGTAGTTGACCGTGTTGATGCCGGTGGCCTGCTGGACGGTGGCCAGGCCAACGCCAATCCACAGCAGGCGGCGCATCCAGGGGTTGTTTTTCAGGTCCCGCAACGCGTGGCCCCGCTCCTCTCTTGCGGTGCGGGCCGCTTGGGCGATTTCCTCATATTCGGCGGCCGCTTCCTGCGGGCTGCGGCTGAGGTCCAGGACGCGGCGGCAGTCCTCGAGGCGGCCGCGGATGGCGTACCAGCGGGGCGACTCGGGGAGCATCAGCATGCCGGCCAGCAGTGCGAGGGCGGGGATCGAGGCGATGCCCAGCATGGTGCGCCAGACCTCGTTGTCGTGGATCAGGGCGTCAAGGAGTGCGTTGATGGCAAAGGCGAGCATCTGGCCGGTCACGATCATCAGCTCATTGATGGTCACCATGCGGCCGCGCAGATGGGCCGGCGCCATTTCCGCCAGGTACAGCGGGCAGGTCACGGCAGCAGCGCCGACCCCCAGCCCCAGCACGATGCGTGCACCGATCATGAAGGACACGGTCGGCGCCAGGGCGCAACCCAGGGCACCGAGCAGGAACAGGAGGGCGCAGACGAGCAAGGAGCCCCGCCGTCCCAGCCTGTCCGCCATGCGGCCACCGGTCAGGGCGCCGACGGCGGCACCCGGGAACAGCAGTGCGCTCACCACGGTCGCTTCCTCGACGGCGGTCATGTTGAGGGAGTCGTTCATGTACAACAACGCGCCGGAGATGACGCCGGTGTCGTAACCGAAGAGCAGGCCGCCCAGGGTGGAGATGACGGTGAGCCGGGCCAGGTATCCGCGGCGCCGGGTGCCCATTGCGCCCGTTGGATGTTTTTGCAACAGCATTGTTGCCTCTCAGATTCTTTCGGGGACCGGAAACCCGGTCAGGAATGTGATGCGTGCCACTGCTATTAGAGCGCTCTAATTCTTCCACGTCAATAGAAAGTCTTAATGTCAGCACATGAAGGATTTCCCGGGATTGTCCGCCCTGCCGGAACCTGGCCCCTTGACCCCGGGAACGCGCCTGCTACGATCGAGGAAGTAAGTATGTCCTATCAAGCGAACATATTGCGGCTATGGCCCGCCGGCACGACTGGCCGGACCGGACAGCCGCGCAGACACCAACGACGAGGGAACGCACCGTGGCGAACAACCTGGGACTGAGCATCGACCGGTCCTCCCCCGTACCCCTGTACCACCAGGTGGTCCAGGGCATCGAAGCCGCGATCTACAGCGGGGTCCTGGAACCCGGCAGCAGGCTGGACAACGAGATCGACCTCGCCGCCCAGCTCAACCTCTCCCGGCCCACCATGCGCAAGGCGATGGACGAGCTGGTGCGTTCGGGCCTCCTGGTGCGCAAGCGCGGCGTGGGAACCCAGGTGGTCTCCAGCCAGGTGCGCCGTCCGCTGGAGCTCTCGAGCCTTTACGACGACCTCACCAACAACGGGAAGAAGCCCACTACCGAGGTGCTCAGCTTTTCGCACGTGGAGGCGGACGACGCCACCCTCGCCACGCTGCAGCTTCCGGCCGGCTCCAAGGTCTACCACTTCACCCGGCTTCGGAAGGTGGGCGGCAAGCCGCTGGCCCTGATGGAGAACTGGGTGCGCGACGATATTGCCGACATGGACGAGGCCATGCTGAGGGCCGAGGGCCTCTACTCGATCCTGCGCCGCGGCGGCGTGAACTTCCGGCTGGCCAACCAGCGCATCGGCGCCGTGAACGCCAACGACTACCAGGCGTCCATGCTTGACACCGCCGCGGGGTCTGCACTGGTGACCATGGAACGCACGGCCGTGGACGATACCGGCCGCCGCGTCGAGACCGGCCACCACGTCTACCGGGCCGATTCCTACAGCTTTGAAATGACCCTCGTACAGCGCTAGCGCAAAGGAACACCTCCATGACCAACTGGGTCTATCCCCTGGGCACAGCCACGGACGGCATCTGGGACATTTCGATTGGCACCTTCGATTCCGCCCTCTCCGTCGAGGGCTGGGCACACACCGGACTGAAGGTCGCCACCTTGCCGGCGGGCGCCGCCGTCGACCTTCCCGCAGCAGGCGAAGAACGGATCGTGGTGCCCCTCAGCGGGTCGTTCACCGTGACCGTGGACGGCACGGAATATCCGCTGACCGGGCGCCCATCCGTTTTCTCCGGCCCCACCGACGTGCTCTATTCCGGCGCCGGACGCACCGTCGGCATCACGTCGGCCGACGGCGGCCGGGTGGCCGTTGCCACCGCCCCGGCACAGGCCTCCTACCCCACCCGGCTGGTGCCCGCCGCCGAAACCCCGGTGGAACTGCGCGGGGCGGGCAACTGCTCGCGCCAGGTCCATAATTTCGGCACGCCGGCAGCGCTTGAGGCCGACCGGTTCATCGTCTGCGAGGTCCTCACCCCGGCCGGCAACTGGTCCTCCTACCCTCCGCACAAACATGACGAGGAGAAGGACGGCGAGACCTCCCTGGAGGAGATCTACTACTTTGAAACGCAGGTGGCGGCCGGCAGTGCCGCACCGGCCGAGGCCGACGCCATTGGCTACCAGCGCGTCTATGCCTCGGACGAACGGCCCATCGACGTCTCGGCAGAAGTCCGCACCGGCGACGTTGTCCTGGTGCCCTACGGCTGGCACGGCCCGGCCATGGCTGCCCCCGGGTACGACCTCTACTACCTGAACGTGATGGCGGGCCCGGGACCGGTGCGCGAATGGCTGATCAGCGACGACCCGCACCACGGCTGGGTGAGGCAGACCTGGGAGAGCCAGAACATCGATCCCCGGCTGCCCTTCGGAGCCTGAAGTCCCCTGGCCGCGGATCGGCAAGCGCGGCCCGCGGACTGGCATAGTGGAGTTTTGTGAAAGAAACCCTCCAGTCTGCGCGGTCGGTGACCATGGAAGACGTGGCACGCGACGCCGGGGTGAGCCGCGCCCTGGTCTCCCTGGTGATGCGCGATTCGCCCAAGGTGTCCCCCGCCCGGCGGGCAGCCGTACTGGAAAGCGCCGCCGCCCTGGGCTACTCTCCCAACAGGCTGGCCAGCCGCCTTGCCAGCCACCGGACGAACACCCTGGGCGTCCTGTTCCTGGACCTGCACAACTCCGTGTTCGCGGACATGTATGACGGCATCACCGAAGGCCTTGAGGGAAGCGGCAACCAGGTGATGGTTGCCGTCGGCTCCGCCGATCCGGGAACGGAGCTGGAGGCCGTCCGGTCCTTCGCGGACCTGCGGGTGGACGGTGTCCTGCTGGCCGGCTACACCGGCACATCAGCAGAACTGGAAGCGGCCTTGCGCGGGACGCCCGCCGTCGTCATCACCCGGGAGTTGGAGGTCGACGGCGTGGATTCCGTTTTGACCGACGACTTCCGTTCCGGAGCACTCGCCGTGGAGCACCTGTACGCACTGGGGCACCGGCGCATAGCGCACGTGGACATCTCCGACTGGCTCCCGTACACGGCCCGCCGGGAAGGCTACCTGCACGCCATGAAGGAGTTTGGCCTGGCGCCGCAGCTGGTCCACAGCGACATGACCGAACGCGGCGGGCGGGCCGTCATGGAGCAGTTCCTGGACTCCGGCTCCCCGCTCCCCACCGCGGTCTTCGCGCATAACGACCTTACGGCGATCGGCATCATGGAGGCCCTGGCCGCCCGCGGCCTGTCCGTCCCCGGCGATGTGGCAATTGTTGGCTGCGACAACATCGAGGTTGCGGCCTCTCCCCTGATCGGACTGACATCCATCGACCAGCACGCCGGAGAGCTGGGCAGGCTTGCAGCCGGGGCCATGCTGGAACGGTTAAGGGGCTCGGCCGCTCCCGGCACCGTCCTCAAGCTGGAGCCCGCCCTGATGGTGCGCCGCTCCTCCGACCCCGCCGCTTAGCGGACAGCCACCTCTTCCGCCGCCTGCGCCTCATCGCCCGGCCGCTGTTCGCCCCGCTTGGCAGCCGCGGCGGCGAACGCCATAACCACCACTCCCGCAAGGGTGATGATCGCCCCGGCCCAAATGGGCGACGTGTAGCCGAATCCAGCGGTAATGGTGACCCCGCCCAGCCACGCGCCCAGGGCATTGCCCACGTTGAACGCACCAATATTCGCCCCGGAGGCAAGCGTGGGAGCTCCGGGGGCGTACTTCATGACCCGCATCTGCAGTCCTGGAACGGTGGCGAAGCCGAAGCCGCCCATCAGGACCAGGGAAATGACGGTGAGCACAGGGCTGGCTGCGGTGGCGGCGAACGCCACCAGGACCACGGACAGGATGGCGAGCACCACCAGCAGCGTCCGGTCGACGTTGCGGTCCGCAGCTTTTCCGCCCAGCGTGTTGCCGGCGAAGAGTCCCACGCCGAAGACAATGAGCAGCCATGGCACGGTGGAGGCCGCGAAGCCGGACACCTCGGTCAGTGTGTAGGCGATGTAGGTGAAGGCGCCGAACATGCCGCCAAAGCCGAGGATGGTCACCACGATGGAGAGCCATACCTGCCCGGAGCGGAAGGCACGCAGTTCGGAGCGGAGGCTGCCCCCCTTGTCGGCTTCACCGGCCTGCCGGGGCACCAGGGCAAGGATGCCGGCGAGCGCGGCCACGCCGATGACCGTGATGGCCCAGAACGTGGCCCGCCATCCGGCGGCCTGGCCCAGCAGCGTGCCGAACGGGACGCCCAGGACATTGGCGGCAGTGAGTCCGGTGAACATCAGCGCAATGGCACCGGCCTTTTTGCTGGGTGGAACCATGCCCGCAGCCACCACGGCGCCGATTCCGAAGAATGCACCATGCGACAGGGCGGCGATGATCCGGCCCAGCATCATGGGCCAATAGCCGCCCGCGGTGGCGGAAAGCAGGTTTCCTGCGATGAACAGCACGAGCAGTGCAGCCAGCACCGGCTTGCGTTCGAACCTCGTCACCGCTGCCGTGAGGCCGAGCGCGCCCACCACGACGGCGAGCGCGTAGCCAGAGATGAACCATCCGGCGGAGGCCTCGCTGACGCCGAAATCCGCGGCCACCTGCGGAAGCAGTCCGGCGATGACAAATTCGGTAAGTCCTATTCCGAAGCCGCCGAGGGCGAGGGCTATCAGGCCAACAGGCATGGGAATGCTCCTTCGAGCTGTAGGGGCTGGTTGTCCCGTGGAAGGGAAGGCGCCTAAGATAGTTGCAGACGCGGTATTTATTGTTGCACATGCAAATATACCGCGCAAGCAACTACCTGTGTTCAAGGATTGATGGCCGCCTGCTTGGCGCCATTATGGTGAAGGAGCAACCATGGGCATCAAGGACGACGCCGTCGAGGTACGCGCCCAGGGATGGCGCACCCTGGCGGCCCTGCACGGCTTGATCGAAGGTGAGCTGGAACGCTCCCTGCAGGCCGAGTCAAAGCTTTCGGTGGTGGAGTACACCGTGCTGGATGCCCTGAGCCGGCAGGACGGCTGGCACATGCGGATGCAGCAACTGTCCCGCGCCACGGCGCTCAGCCCCAGCGCGACCACGCGGCTGGTAAACCGGCTGGAGGACCGTGGCCTCCTGACCCGGATCCTGTGCGACGACGACCGCCGCGGCATCTACACCGAGCTGACCGCCAGCGGCAGCAGCCTGCTTACGGAGGCCCGGCCGGTCCACGATGCCACCCTGGAGCGTGCGTTGAACCACGCCCAGGCCGTCCCGGAGCTGTCGCCGCTGGTAGACGCCCTTCCCCGCCTGCACGCGCCGGCATAGAACAGCAACCCCCGGAAGGAATATCACGGGGGCTGCTGTTTGATGCGCGGGAAACGGACGGTGACGGTCAGGGGACCTTGGCTGCGGCGTCCGTGGCGTGGCTGCCGGCGACGTTCTTGAAATAGTGCTCCAGGTCCTCGAGGCTCTTGTCCTTGGTCTCGGGCACATACTTGGCGGCAAACGCGATGGCGCCGACGCCCAATGCGGCGAACACAAAGAAGGTACTCGAAATCCCGATGGCCGCCAGCAACTGCGGGAATCCAAACCCGATCAGGAAGTTGACGATCCACAGCAGGAAGGCCGAAGCACCCATCCCCAGGCCGCGGATCTTCAGCGGGAAGATCTCCGAGAGCATCAGCCATGTCACCGGCGAGATGGCACCCTGCTGGAATGCCAGGAAGGTGACGGTCAGGGCAAGGATCACGAAGCCCCGGCCGGGGCCTTCGGGCAGGATCAATGAAAAGAGGCCGATCAGCAGCAGCGCCGTCGTGGTGCCCACCTGTCCGGTGATCAGCATCCGGCGCCGGCCCACCTTACCCAGCAGCCAGATCCCTACGAACGTGGCAAGCACTGAGATGACGCCGTTGGCGATATTGGCCGTCAGCGCGGCCTCGCGGCCAAAGCCGGACTGGGACAGGATCTGGGTGCCGTAGTACATGATCGAGTTCACGCCGGTGATCTGCTGGATCACCGCAAGGCCCAGGCCTACGAAGAAGATACGCCGGAGCCAGGGGATGCCCAGATCCTTCCACGAGCCCATCTTGGACTTGTAGTCCTCCACGGCCATGGCTTTGACTTCTTCGAACTCCCTGCGTGCGTCCTCCTGCGAACGGATCCGCTGCAGCACGCTGAGCGTCTCGCCGAAGCTGCCAATGGAGGCAAGCCACCGGGGGCTCTCTGGCATGAAGTTCATCCCGATCCACAAGGCGATGGCCGGAAGCGTGGCGATCACCAGCATCCAGCGCCAGATGCCGTGGGACTCGCCGAAGGAGTTGCCGAGGTAGGCGTTGAAGATGAAGGCCAGCAACTGCCCCGTGACGATCATGAGTTCGTTTTGGGTGACGATCCGGCCGCGCCGGTTGGTCGGCGATACCTCGGCCAGGTACACGGGAACCGTCACCGACGCCCCGCCCACGGCCAGCCCCAGAATGAAGCGCGCGGCGATCATCACCCCGGTACTGGGTGCGAACGTGCACCCCAGGGTGCCCAGCAGGAACACAACCGCCAGCAGCATGATCATCCTGCGCCGCCCGTTGCGGTCCGCCAGCCGGCCGCCAAAGAGGGCGCCGAAGGCGGCACCGAACAGCAACGACGAGGTCACCAGCCCCTCAGTCAGCGGGGAGAGTCCCAGGTCCTCCTGCATGTAGGGCAGGGCACCGTTGATGACGCCGGTGTCATAACCAAACAGGAGGCCGCCGAAAGTGGAGATGATGGTGACGGTCCGCAAAGCCCGCTGGTGGTTGACCGGACCCGCTGCGGTATGCGCAGGCGAACTCACAGGCTGACCTTTTGGACATATTGCTTCATGGTCTCCAGCTGGTAGCGGGAAACCTCTTCCGCTTTTTCGTTTTCGGCAAAGACGCTGGAGACCATGACAGTATTCTCCCGGTCCAGGAAGCCGATCTCCTTCAGGCCACCAAAGAACTCGTCCCAGTTGACGTCGCCGTCGCCAATCTTCAGGTGCTGGTGGACCCGGACCGGGTTGCCGGGCGGGTTGGTGATGTAGCGGAGGCCATGGGAGGCGTGGTGGTCCATGGTGTCGGCCACGTGGACCAGCCGGAGCTTGTCCCCCGCTGCCCGCATGATGTCCAGCGCCGGGTTCTGCATGTGAAAGCTGTGCGATGCCACGTAGACCATGCCCACGTTCCTGGAGTTGACGCCGCGGATCATGCGGATCGCGGCGAGGCCTTCCTCCACGAAGTCGTCAGGGTGTGGATCGATGAGCAGGTCGATCCCCTCACGCTCAATGATCGGGAGCAGTTCCTCCATGGAGCGGTAGAACGCCCGCTCGGATTCCTCTGCCTTCTCGGGCCGGCCGCTGAACTCGGTGTTCATGGTGCCGACGCCAAGGTCCACGGTGATCTGGATGGCCCGCTTCCAGTAGCGGACGGCGGCTTCGCGGGCGTCCTCGTCCGGGCCGGACCAGCGCAGCACGGGCAGCACGGAGGCGATCTCGATTCCGGCGTCACGGCAGGCCTTCTTGAGCTGGCCCACCAGTTCGTCATCCGCCTTGGGGTGGTTGAAGAACGGGATGAAGTCCGCGTGCGGGGTCATTTGCATGTACTTGTAGCCGAGGTCCGCCACCACCTTGGGGAACTCGAGCAGGCTGTGCGAGTGGTGGAACGGGGTGGGGTCAAGTGCGATTTTCACGAAAACACTCCATTGTGGATCAGTCAGGGAACAGAAAAGGGGACGGATGGCTCCGCCCCCTTCCTCCTGTCCTACTTGTAGAGGTCGGGCTTGGCCGCCAGCTTTACGGCAACCTTTTCGCCGTTCTTCTGGGCCTCAACGCCGGCTTCACAGCAGGCGGCGGTGGCGTAGCCGTCCCAGGCGGAGGGGCCGCCGATTTCGCCCTTGAGGGCCGCGTCCACCCAGGACTGGATTTCCACGTCGTAGGCTGCGCCGAAACGCTCCTCGAACCCGGGCGTGACGTTGCCGCCCCAGCGCCCGGCGGTGCGGGTGTAGGGGCCCGTATCCCCGCCGATGCTGACGATCCCGTCCTCGAAGGAGGCCTGGGTGGCCACCTCGTAGCCGAATTTGGCGTTGACGTAAATTTCGACGTCGGCCAGGACCCCGGATTCTGTCTCGAGCAGGACGTGCTGGGGATCGTGCTGGCCGTTGGGCGCATTCCTGGTTGCCTTGCCCAGGCGGACCTGGACGCTGGTAATTTCCTCGCCCGTGAAGTAGCGGATGGCGTCGAATTCGTGGACGACGGAGTCGTTAATGAGCATCTCGTTGGTGAAGCCTTCGGGGGTGGTGGGGTTGCGGTGCTGGTGGTGGAGCATCAGCAGTTCACCCAGTTCCTGGTTCCGGATGATCGAGCCAAGTGCCGCGTATTCGGCATCGAAGCGGCGCATGAAGCCCACCTGGATGCGCTGGTGGGCCAGAGCAACCTCAGCTTCGACGATTTTCCAGGACGATTCGGCGTCCGGGGTGAGCGGCTTTTCGCAGAGGATCGGGATGTCCTTGGCGAGCGCCTTGAGCAGGATGTCCTGGTGGAGGAAGCCCGGGGTGGCGATCAGCACCGCGTTGACGTCGCCGTTGTTCAGGGCTTCGTCCGCGTCGGCCAGGGCCACGGCGCCGGGGATGCCCTCAATGGCGGCCTGGGCGCGGGCGAGATCGACGTCGACGACGGCGGCAACTTCGGCGCCATGGATCCGCTTGTGGAGCCGCTGGATGTGGTCGGCGCCCATGCGGCCTGCACCGATGACGGCGACGCGGAGGGGTTCAGTCATTGTTCTGTCCTTAAGGTTCTGGGAGGGAAGAGGTCAGCTGACGGCGGTGCGGGAGCCGCAGGACAGCAGATAGTTTCGGGTGCGCTTGGCGATCGGCATGGGCACGTCGAAGGCCACGGGGTACATGTCCTGCTCCACGATGCCGAAGATGGGCCGGTCCAGGGCTTCCACGGCTTCGATGACGGCGCGGAGGTCCGGCAGCCCGTTGGGCGGTTCGGTCATGACGCCGGCGAGGTTGGCTGCAGCCCAGGTCATGTTCTCGTCGTTGACCTTCTTCAGGATCTCCGGGTTGATCTGCTTCAGGTGCAGGTAGCCGATCCGGTCCGGGTAGTTCTTGATCAGTTCCAGGCTGGAGGCGCCGCAGTATTCGGCGTGGCCGGTGTCCAGGCACAGGTTCAGGTATTTCGGGTCCGTGGCGGCAAGGAGGGTCTCAATGTCCTCTTGGGCTCCCACGTGCGAGTCTGCGTGGGAGTGGAATTGCTGCTGCAGGCCGAAGTCTTCCAGGAGTGTCTTGCCCAGGCGGTTGTGGCCGGCGAACAGGTCGCTCCAAGCCTTTTCGCTCAGGGTGCCGCTCTCCACGGCCTCGCCGGTGACGTCGTCACGCCACATTGCCGGGATGACCACAATGTGCTCACCGCCCATGGCGGCGGTGAGTTCGGCGACCTTCCGTGCGGGTTCCCACGCAGCCTCCCACTGGTCCAGGCCGCGGTGGAATGCGGTGAACACAGTGCCTGCGGTGACCTTGAGGTCGCGCTGCTTCAGTTCTTCGGCAAGCCGGATGGGATCGTTGGGCAAGTAGCCATAGGGGCCCAGCTCGATCCACTTGTAGCCGGATTCGGCCACCTCGTCGAGGAAGCGTTCCCAGGGGGTCTGCTTGGGATCGTCCGCGAACCAGACGCCCCAGGAGTCCGGCGCCGTGCCGATGATCAGCTTGTTCTCAGTCATGTGTCTGTTCCTTTGGAGGGTTTTGACAGGCTCAACCACCAGTGGTTGAGCCTGCCGAAACCGGGTGGGGACTAGTTGGAGGGGAAGTTGTAGGAGGCGCCGGAGGCGTGGTGGGTTTCGGGCCAGCGGGAGGTGACCACTTTGCCGCGGGTGTAGAAGGAGACACCCTCGGGGCCGTACATGTGCTTGTCGCCGAAGAGGGAGGCCTTCCAGCCGCCGAAGGAGTGGTAGGCCACCGGGACCGGCAGGGGAACGTTGATGCCGATCATGCCGACAGTAACCGACCGCTGGAACGTCCGGGCGGCCGCGCCGGAGGAGGTGAAGATGGCGGTGCCGTTGCCATAGGGGTTGGCGTTGATGAGCTTGATGCCGTCTTCCAGGGTGTCGACGCGGACCACCACCAGGACGGGCCCGAAGATTTCCTCCGTGTAGGCGGTCATTTCGGTCTTGACATGGTCAAGGACGGTGGGTCCCACCCAGAAGCCGTTTTCGTGGCCCGGGACAACCAGGTCGCGGCCGTCCACCACCATGGCAGCCCCCGCTGTTTCGGCGTCGGTGACGATCCGGACGATGCGTTCCTTCGAGGCGGGGGTGATGACCGGGCCCATTTCAGCGCCGGGCGCGGTACCGTTGTTGACCTTCACGGCTTCGGCGCGTTCCTGGACCTTTGCCACCAGCGCATCGGCGGCGTCTCCGACGGCGACCGCGACGGAGATGGCCATGCAGCGTTCACCGGCGGATCCGAATGCGGCGGCCGCCAGGTGGTCGGCGGCGTTGTCCAGGTCGGCGTCGGGCAGGACGATGGCGTGGTTCTTCGCCCCGCCCAGCGCCTGGACGCGCTTGCCGTGCTTGGTGGCGGTCTCGTGGACGTACTGGGCGATCGGGGTGGACCCGACGAACGAGATGCCGTCCACGTCCGGGTGGGTCAGGAGCCCGTCCACGGTTTCCTTGTCGCCGTGCAGGACCTGGAACACCCCGTCCGGCAGGCCGGCGTCCTTCCAGAGCTTGGCGAGCAGGAGGGAGGCGGAGGGGTCGCGTTCGGAGGGCTTGAGGATGAAGGCGTTGCCGGTGGCGATCGCCATCGGGGCCATCCACAGCGGCACCATGACCGGGAAGTTGAACGGGGTGATGCCGGCGACGACGCCGAGCGGTTCGCGGAAGGAGAAAACATCGATGCCGGTGGAGACCTGGTCCGAGTAGTCGCCCTTGAGCAGGGTGGGGATTCCGCAGGCGTACTCCACTACTTCCAGGCCCCGGCCGATCTCGCCCTTGGCGTCGGAGAGGACCTTGCCGTGCTCGGCGGTGACGAGGGCCGCGAGGTCATCCACATGGGCGGCGACGAGCTCGCGGAATTTGAACAGCACGGCGGTGCGCTTGGCCAGGGAGGTCTCGCCCCAGGAATCGGCGGCCTTGCGGGCGGCGGCGACGGCGGTGTCCAGGTCGGTCCGGTTGGCCAGGCGCAGCTCGCCGGTCACCGCACCCGTGGCGGGGTTGTACACGTTCGTGGTGCGGTCGCCCTCGCCTGCAGTTTCGGCGCCGTTGATGAAGTGGTTGATGACGGTTGCTTCGGTGGTGGTGGCAGTCATGGAACTCTTCCTTGAGTAGTGGAAAGTGAGGTTCAGCCGAGCAGTTTGCGCTGGCGTGACTTGTGGTCGGCGTAGGTCTGGAAGGCCTGCTTGGTGGAGTCCAGTTCGGCGACCTGGGAGACGGGAACGTCCCACCAGGACTCGGAGGATGGTGCGTCCAGGAGCGGATCGGACTCGACGTGGATCAGGATGGGGCCGCTGCCCTCCGGGGCGGCCTTGGCGTCGCGGAGGGCCTGTTCGAGTTCGGCGATCACCTTCTCCCCCGGTTCGATCCGGATGACCTTTACGCCCAGGGATTCGGCGTTCAGTGCCAGGTCCACAGGCAGGGTATCGCCGTTGTCGAAGCTGTGCTGCTCCTCGTCCAGCGCCCGGTACTGGGTGCCGAACCGCTGCGAGCCCAAGGATTCGGACAGGGAGCCGATGGAGGCGTAGCCGTGGTTCTGGATCAGGACCACGATCAGCTTGATGCGTTCAGCGACGGCGGTGACCAGTTCGGTGTGCATCATCAGGTAGGAGCCGTCCCCCACCATCACGACGACGTCCCGCACCTCCGCGCGGTCCTCGCCCGCCGCCGTCGTACGGGCCGCTTCGGCGAGCACTGCCCGCTTGACGCCCAGGCCGCCGGGGATCTCGTAGCCCATGCAGGAGTAGGCGTATTCGACGTGGTAGCCGAACGGGTCCCGGACGCGCCACATCTTGTGCAGGTCCCCGGGCAGGGACCCTGCCGCGCAGATGACCACATCCCGGGCATCCATGGCCCGGTTGGTGGCACCGATGATCTCGTTCTGGGCCGGCAAGGGGGTGTACCGGGTGTCGAACGCCTCATCCACGGTGGCGTCCCAACGCTTCTTCTCTGCCGCGACCAGCTCCGCCAGGTCCGCGCCGATGCGGTACCCGCCCAGCGCTGAGTTCAGCTTCACCAGTGCCTTGCGGGCGTCCGCGACGATCGGGAGGCTGGTGCCGTGCTTGTAGGCGTCGAGCGGGGCGACGTTGATGTTGATGAACTTCACGGTGGGGTTTTGGAACGCGGTCCGGGATGCGGTGGTGAAGTCCTCGTAGCGGGTTCCGATGCCGATGATCAGGTCCGCTTCGGCAGCGATGGCGTTCGCCGCGGTGGTGCCGGTGGAGCCGATCGCTCCGAGGGACTGGGCGTGGTCCCACGGCAGGACGCCCACGCCGGCCTGCGTATTGCCCACCGGGATGCCCGTCAGTTCCGCAAACTTTGCCAGTTCTTCGTTGGCGTACGCGTAGAGGACGCCGCCGCCGGCAATGATCAGCGGACGCTTCGCGGCACGGATAGCCGCAGCAGCACGTGCGATGTCGTCGTCGTCGGCCTCGGGGCGGCGGATCCGCCACTCCCGCTCGGCCAGGAATTCCTCAGGGACATCGAAAGCCTCGGCCTGGACGTCCTGCGGCAGCGAGATGGTGACGGCCCCGGTCTCGGCCGGGTCAGTCAGGACCCGCAGCCCGTGGTGGAACGCGGAGAACAGCTGCTCCGGCCTGTTCACCCGGTCAAAGAACTTGGACAGCGGCCGGAACGCGTCATTGACCGTCAGGTCATAGGCGTAGGGCTGTTCCAGCTGCTGCAGCACCGGATCCGCCGCGCGGGTGGCGAACGTATCAGACGGCAGCAGCAGCACGGGCAGCCGGTTGGTGGTCGCCAGGGCGGCGCCGGTCAGCAGGTTGGACGAGCCCGGGCCGATCGAGGTGCTGATCGCGTAGGTCTGGCGGCGGCGGGTATGCCGGGCGTACCCGACGGCCTGGTGGACCTGGGCCTGTTCATTCCGGCCCTGATAGTACGGCATCAGGGTGGGGTCCAGCTGCTGGTACTGCTTCAGCGCCTGGCCCACGCCGGCCACGTTGCCGTGCCCGAAAATACCGAAGGTGCCCGGAATGAGCCGTTCCCGGTACTCCACACTGCCCACCTTGTCGACGGTGTACTGCTTGGACAGGTATTCGACGACGGCCTGGGCCACCGTCATCCTGCGCGTTCCTGTTGTGCCCATGGGACTACTCCGATGCTTCCGTGGTGTGGTGCAGCAGCGAGGCGGCGGTGGCGACGGCGCCGGCGACGTCCCCGTCTGCGGGATAGAGAAGGGTCCGGCCAACCGTGAGGCCCTGGACGCCCGGGAGAGCCAGCGCAGCTTCCCAGGTGGCGAAGACCTCGTCCTGGGTACCGTCGGGGTCACCGCCCAGCAGGACCGTGGGCATGGTGGTGGCCGCCATGACGCGTTCCATCTCCGCCACGACCGGCAGCTTCATCCAGGTGTAGGCGCTGGTGGAGCCCAGGCCCTCGGCGATCGCGATGGACTTGATCACCGCGTTGGTGGAGAGGTCGTTGCGGACGCGGCCGTTTTCCCGGACCGAGAGGAAGGGCTCCACCATGGCGATCAGCTTCCGTCCGGCCAGCGAATCGATCGCGTGGGCGGTCGCCTCCAGGGTGGCAACGGTGTCCGGGTCGCCAAGGCAGATCCGGGTCAGCATCTTCCCGCCGTCGGCACCGAGCGCCTCCAGCGCGGCGGCCGTGTGGCCGGTGAAACGGTCATCTATCTCGTTGACCAGCCCGGCCAGGCCGCCGCGGTTCATCGAACCGAAGACGAGCTTCCCGTCCAGTGCGCCCAGCAGCAGGAGGTCGTCCATGATGTCCGGGGAGGCCAGGACGCCGTCCACGGCGGGGTTGGCCAGGGCGATCTGGAGCCGGTCCAGGAGCTGGCGGCGGTCAGCCATGGCCACCGGGTTGCTGCCGACTGCCAGGGCGCCCCGGGCCGGGTGGTCGGCGGCGACGATGAAGTTCTGCCGTCCGGACTTCAGGCCCGGGTGGCGGCGGCGGGACTTCGCGGCGCGGGCCACAGCCTCCGGGTCCTCAAGGCGGATGGTGCTCAGGTGCTCGTAACGGCGCGGATCATCATCCACGGTGCGGTTGGAGGCAATCGGGGTGAGGGTCACAGTGCTGCTCCTTCGGTGGCAAGCTGCGTGGCGGAACCGCCGCCGGGGACCGGCCGGCCCCGGTCCGCCAACAGCGAGGTGACCTCCTCCGGCGTCGGCATGGCATCTGCGCAGGACAGCCGGGAGGCGACGATCGCGCCGGCGGCGTTGGCGTAGTCCAGGACCTGGGCCAGCGGCCAGCCGGAGAGGAGGCCGTGGCAGAAGGCGCCGCCAAACGAATCGCCGGCACCCAGGCCGTTCAGCGTCTCCACCGGCACGGGCGCAGACACCACCCGCTCGGTGCGGGTCTTGGCCATCACGCCTTCCGGGCCAAGCTTGACGACGGCGATTTCCACGCCGGCGGCCAGCAGGCGGTCCGCCTGCTCGTCCGGGGTCCCCTCCCCCACGGCGACGGCGCATTCCTTGTCATTGCCGATCGCAACCGTGACGTGCGGCAGGATCCTGGCCACTTGGGCCCGGGCGTCCTCCTCGGATGCCCAGAACATGGGCCGGTAATCCAGGTCCAGGATGGTGAACTGGCCGTCTTTCAGGCCGGTACGGGGGCGGGACTCGTGGGCTGCGAGGTGGGCACTGCGGGAGGGTTCCTGGCACAGGCCGGTCACCGTGGACCAGAAGATCCCGGCCTCCCGGATGGCGTCCAGGTCCAGCTCGCCGGCGTGGATCTGGAGGTCCGGCGCCGTGGGGAACCGGCCGTAGAAGTAGAGCGGGAACTCATCGGTGGCGGGCTTGATCGCGCAAAAGGTCACCGCAGTGGGCCAGTCCTTGACCGGCGTGACGAAGGCGTCATCCACATTGAACTTGTGGAGCTCGCGGTGCAGGTACGCCCCGAACGGGTCGTCCCCGGTCCGGGTGATCACGCCCGTCCGGCGGCCATGGCGGGCGGCGGCAACGGCGACGTTGGACGGCGAACCACCCAGGTACTTGCCGAAGGACGTCACGTCCTCCAGGCCAACCCCGATGTCGTTCGGGTAGATATCAACGCTGATGCGCCCGATCGTAAGAAGCTCATGGGTCACGGGAATCGTGGACCTTTCTGGTGTGGAACTCGAATCCTTCGAAGGGACGGGAGTTCCGGAACTGGCAGGCCGTGGTGTGGGCCACAGGCACTACTCTGCCCTAGATCGAATGTCCTGTCAAAGGTTTGTACTGACATACTTACAACAAGCGTTATACCCGTTTCCCGCAACGCTTCGGAGGCCCGCAGTTACTGCTTGGGGACCGCCAACTCGCCGGTAATGTACTGCGCACGGCCGAATCCGAACGACCAGTCACCGGCACCGTTTTCCACATAGCCGATGAAGACATCCTCCCCGGCAACCCCCAGCCCGGCGAGCTTGTCGGCCACGGCGGCGAAAAGCCGCTGCTTGGCCTCCTGCGACCTGCCAGCTTGGGTGAAGATCTGGATCATCACCACTCCTCCGGTGCGCTCAAATCCCAAACCCGCATCCTGGGCAATAATCCGGCCCTGCGGATGCTCCGTCAGGATGTGGAAGTAATCCTGCTCCGGAATTCCATACTCGGCCAGGATTGCTTCATGGATCCCGCGGCTCAGTTTCTGCAATTCCTCGGAGGTGCGGCCTTCGTTGACGTCGATGCGGACCAGGGGCATGATCATTCTCCTTCGGTTAGTTTGTCCTGACATCCTAACAAATAGTAAGACGATGGAACAAACCCCTTGCGCGAATCCCGCCGCGGTGGCTACCATTAATCAACCACAAGGTTGATAAACATTGAAGTTGACTAATGAGGAATGACATTGATCTCCGATGACGCGGCCCTGGACGTGGCCTTCATGGCCCTGGCCGATCCCGTGCGTCGAAGGATCATCGCCCGGCTCAGCAGGGGCCCGGCAACAGTGAACGAATTGGCTGAACCTTTCGAGATCTCCAAGCAGGCAGTCTCGAAGCACATCCAGGTACTCGAGCAGGCGGAACTGGTGACCCGGACCAGGGACGCACAGCGCCGGCCCGTGCACCTGAACCCGGCGCGGCTTGAGGCGCTGACCGCATGGATTGACCAATACCGTTTGATCCGCGAAGGCCAGTTCCGGAGCCTCGACGCCGTTCTACGATCCAACGCTGCGCACAGCGGCGACCACGTCAGTGGCGAACAATCCACCAAGGAGTGAAGATGAGCAATTCCCTGAAACTCAGCGTTCCCGAGGGCACCCCCTTCATCGATTACGAGCGCGAGTTCGATTTCCCGGTCGCGGACGTGTTCCGCGCCCACAAAGAACCGGACCTCATTGTCCAGTGGCTGGGCCCGCGGGGCATGAAGATGGACATTGACTACTATGACTTCCGCACCGGCGGCAGCTACAGCTACCTGCACACCGGACGCGATGGCGTCGCCTACGAGTTCAAGGGCATCTTCCACACCGTCCGGGAGAACGAATTCGCCATCCAGACTTTCGAGTTCGGCGGATACCCGGATGTGGTCAGCCTGGAGTTCATGACGTTCGAGGACCTCGGCAACGGAAGGACCCGGCTCCGGGGACATTCCGTCTACCCCAGCCAGGAAGCGCGCGACGGCATGGCGCAGTCGGGCATGGAGGGGGGCATGTCCGAAGGTTACGAGCGGCTGGACGAACTGCTGGCCGGGGCAGCGGCCCCCGCCTGACGCAAAAGCATCGCTTCATCCAGGACGCGGCCCAGGTTCGCGGGGTCGTGGGCGAACCTGCCAAGGAAGAGTCCGTCCGCGGCTGCCAGCTGCGGCAACAGTCCGGGACCGGCGCTGCCGCCGTACATCAGGGGGCAGCCCGGGCCCAGGGCTGCCCGGATCAGCCCGAGGACGGCGTTGACGTGGTCCGGGCCGGCGGGCTCGTCGGCGCCGATGGCCCATACAGGTTCGTAAGCAAGGACCAGGAGAGGCAGCAGCGCCTCGTCGCCGCCCGTCGCGGCGCGGACCTGCCGCACGCAGAATTCGGCGGCAGCACCGGCCTCGAGCCTGTCCGGCTCGCCGATGCACAGCAACGGCGTGAGGGAATGGCCGACGACGGCACGCACCTTGCGGGCCACCACGGCGTCGTCCTCGGCGAACAGCCGGCGGCGCTCGGCATGTCCGATTTCCACCAGGCGGACGCCAAGTTCGGCCAGCATGCCGGGGCTGACTTCCCCGGTGAGGGGCCCGTCCCCCCACGCGCAGTTCTGCGCTCCGAGCAACACCGGCGAACCGGCCAGGATCCGCGCGGCCTGTTCCAGTACCGGAAAAGAAGGGATGGCAAAGACCCGCACCGGAGAATCCTTGGCGGCGAGTCCGGGCCTGTCATCGACGACGGCGCGCACCTCCGACAGCCAGCGCAGGCTTGCCTGGTAGCCCAGGTACATTTTGGTGCTGACGCCGATGTGGAGGGCGCCGTTGCCTGTGCTGCTGCCGGAGGTACTCATGGTTTCCTTGCGTCGTGGTGGCTGCGGACGTGCTCAGTCGAGCAGGTCGTCGGCCTTGTTCTGGAACCGCTTGGTGGCGTACATCATCGCGGCCGCCACGAACGGCAGCACCCCGAGGGCGTAGACCCCCATGGATCCGGTGGGTGACTGGGTTGCCTCGTTGACTGCGGTCCGCAGGATCGGCGCCACGAAGCCGCCCAGGTTGCCCAGGGAGTTGATCAGTCCAATGCCTGCCGCGGCCGCGGACCCGGCCAGGAACGCGGTGGGGTAGGACCAGACCACCGGACCTACGGCAAGGAAGCTGCAGACTGCCAGGGTAATGAAGACCATGCCCAGGACTGGCTGGTGGTTGGTCCCCGACCAGGCTGAGCCAAAGATGCACAGGCCGGTGGAGATGAACAAGATGGTGCCGAACTTCCGCCGCTTCGCCACCGTGTCTGCGGCCTTGCCGATGAAGTAGCAGGCGAAGATGCCGAAGAACCAGGGCACGGCGATCAGCAGGCCGACGGCGAGCCCTACCTTCTGCCCCGTCAGCGAAGACACCTGCTGCGGCAGGAAGAACGTGACGCCGTAGACCGCGACCTGCAGGCAGAAATAGATCACGGTGAAGTACCAGACGCGGCCATTGCGCATGGCGGCGAGGATGCCGCGCGGGCCGTGCTCGTCCTTGATGGTGTCCTCCAGGGCCATGACTTCCTTCAGTGCGTACTTTTCTTCGCTGCTGAGGAACTGGGCTTTCTCCGGGCCATTGATCAGGAAGAAGAACGCCGCGATGCCTGCCAGGACGGCCAGCATGCCTTCGACGAAGAACATGACCTGCCAGCCGCGAAGTCCCGGCACCTGGTCGCCGATGTTGATGAGCCAGCCTGAGAGCGGGTTGCCGATCATCTGGGAGAACGGCTGGGCCAGGTAGAAGATGGCAAACATCTGCACGCGGACCTTGTTCGGAAACCATTCGGCCAGGTACATGATCACGCCGGGAAACAGGCCCGCCTCGGTGACGCCGAGGAGGAAGCGCAGGATCACGAATGAGGTTTCGCCCTGGACGAAGGCGAAGCACGCCGAGACGATGCCCCAGGTGATGGCGATGCGTGCCAGTCAGATCTTGGCACCGACCTTCTTGAGCAGCAGGTTGCTGGGAATCTCGAAGATCGCGTAGCCGATGAAGAAGATGCCGGCGCCCAAGGCGAAGGCCGCCGCGGACACCCCCTTGTCCGTGCCCAGGGCGGCCTCGGCGAAGCCGACGTTGGTCCTGTCCAGGAAGGAGACGACGTAGAGGATGACCAGCATCGGCATGAGCCGCCGGGCCGCCTTGAAGATTGCCGATTTCAGGACCGGCCGGGCCAGGAGTTCCTTGGATGTTGCGGTGGTTTCAGACACAGCACTCTCCTTCGAGTGGGTGACGGTGATGGGCCTGCGGGCCGGCGGCCTGCAGGGCTTGGTGGAGGCGGCACGCCGCTGTGCGGTGGCGGCGGCGTGCCGTCAGTGCATGTACAGGCCGCCGTCCACGTTCAGCGTCTGGCCGGAGATATACCCGGCGTCCTCACCGATCAGGAAGGAGATGGCTGCCGCAACATCCCGGGTGGTGCCCACCCGGTTCACCACCAGGTCCTTGACGAGTTCGTCCTTGCGTTCTTCGCTGAGGGTGCCGCCCATGATGTCGGTATCGATCGGGCCCGGTGAGATGGCGTTGACGGTGATGTCGTACTCCCCCAGTTCCCGGGCGGTGGCGCGGGTCAATCCGATGACGCCGGCCTTGGCCACCGAATAGGGGGTCTTGCTGAAGGTGCCGCCGCCGCGCTGGGCGGAGACGGAGGAGATGTTGACGATCCGTCCCAGCCGGTTCCTGGCCATCGATTCGGCCGCCCGGCGGGTGGCGTAGTGGACACCGTTCATGTTGATGTTGAGCACCCGGTCCCATTCCGCGCCGTCGAGTTCGAGGTAGGGAACCGGGGAGCTGACCCCGGCGATGTTCGCCAGGGCCACGAGTTGGGGAAGTTCGGCCTCGATCTCGTCGATGGCGGCGCGCACTGAGGCTTCGTCGCCAATGTTGGCGCCGACGCCGTGGGCCTGGACGCCGTGCTTCTCGGCCAACTCCTTGGCGAGGGCCTTGCTGGCGGCATCGTCAAGGTCGATCACGCCGATGTTCCAGCCGCGTTCAGCCAGGTACTCCGCGGTGGCACGGCCGATGCCGCGCTCAGACACGGCACCGGTGACGATCACCGTGCGTTCTGTGGGAAATGACGTCATGGTTGTTCCTTCGGGTGGGGTGGACGGACGGCCTAGGACAGGGGTGCCGGGCCCAGGTCCTCCATGAGCTTCTGCATGGCGACGTATGCCTTGTTCCGATAGGCGACCAGGGCTGCCGTACGGTCGGCGGGGACGTCAAGGAAGCCGGAGCCGGTCTTGGTACCCAGCTGGCCGGCGTCGACCTTGTCCTGCAGGATCTGCGGGGTGGCGAACCGTTCCGGAAACCCTGTCTGCAGTGACTTGTAGCAGAAGGCGTAGACGTCCAGCCCGGCCATGTCAGCGATGGCGAACGGGCCGAAGAACGGCAACCGGAAGCCGAAGGTGGTGCGGACCAGGGTGTCCACGTCCTCGGCGGTGGCGATGCCTTCCTCCACCACCTGCGCGGCTTCGTGGAAGAGGGCGTACTGCAGCCGGTTCAGCACGAACCCGGTGACGTCCTTGACGGTGGCCGTCTCCTTGCCGGTTTCTGCGACGATTTCGCGGGCGGCCTGGACGGTGGCCTCGGAGGTGCCCTCGTGAGGGATGACTTCCACGCCGGGGATGAACGGGGCGGGATTGGAGAAGTGGACGCCCAGGAAGCGCTCCGGGTTGTCCACCACTTCGGCGAGCTTGGCGATGGAAATGGTGGAGGTGTTGGAGCCGATGATGGCGTCCGGGCGGGCGGCGGCGCTGATCCGGCCCAGGGTGGCGTGCTTGATCTCCAGGACCTCCGGCACGGCTTCCTCGATGTATTCGGCGCCAGCCACGGCCTCTTCGATGTCCTTGGCGGCCCAGAGGTTTTCCTTGAGCTTTTCGGTGGCGCCGGCGGGGAACAGCCCGGCTGCCACGAATTCGTCGGATTCCTTCAGCAGCCGTTCGTAGTTGCTTTGCGCGATGTCGGCGGAGACATCGGCCAAGGCAACCCGGGCCCCGGCAAGTGCCAGGACCTGGGCGATCCCGCCGCCCATGTAGCCTGAGCCGACGACGGCGATGTTGCGAGTGCTCATTTGTCTTCATGTCCTTCCGACGCGTCCTCGTAGGAGGAGATGGCGTCTACTTTTGCCGCGGATGCGGAGTTTTCGTCGAAGCGGTGGTCCAGCCACTCGCCCACGAGTTTCTTGGCCAGCTCCAGGCCGATGACACGCTGGCCCATGGTCAGTACCTGGGCGTTGTTGGACAGCACTGAGCGTTCCACCGAGTAGCTGTCGTGGGCGGTCACGGCCCGGATGCCCGGTACTTTGTTGGCTGAGATGGCCACGCCCAGGCCCGTCCCGCAGATCAGGAGGGCGCGGTCCGCCTCACCGGCCGCCACTTTGCGGGCAGCAGCGACGGCCAGGTGCGGGTAGGCGGTGGTGTCGTCGGCGTCGACGCCCACGTCCTCCACCGAGGCGACGCGCGGGTCCGCCTCCAACAGTTCGCGCAAGGCATTCTTGTATTCCACGCCGGCCTCGTCATTGCCGACGACGATGCGCCAGCCGGGTTTGGTGTTTTCGGTCATCCGGTGCTCCTTAGTGGCTTTCAATGGTGGCGGCGTAGTCGGCCACCCTGCGGGCGATGAGGCCGAAGGAGACGGCGCCGGGGTCCGGGTGGCCGAGGCTCTTTTCGGCCAACGGCCGGGCCCGGCCCTTCTTTGGGCTGAGGCCTGCGGTCGCGTCGGCGGCCGCGGCGGCCGACTCCGCTGCCGCGCGGAGGCTGCCGGCCAGGCTGCCGCCGTCGTCAAGTGCCTTGGCGAAGGTGTCGGCGAACGGAAGGAGCGCGTCCACCATGGTCTTGTCGCCGGCTTCGGCCTTGCCCAGCGTGACGATGGCGTCGCGGAGGGCGTTGACGGCCGCCGTCGCGTCGGCGGTTGTGTAGGCGTCCTTGCTGCCCAGGGTCCTGCCGACGGCGGTGACGGCCGCGCCCCAGAGTGCCCCGGAGGTCCCGCCGGCCCGTTCGGCCCATTGCTCCCCCGCCGCCGCGAGGACTTCCTCCAGGCCGGCGCCGCCGGCGTGGGATTGTTCCGCAGCGGCGACGGCAGCGTCCACGCCGCGCCGCATGCCGATGCCGTGATCGCCGTCCCCGGCGATGGCGTCCAGCTTTCCCAGCGCGTCTTCGTGTTCGACGACGACGGCGCGCGCCTCCTTCAGCGCGCCCACCGCCGTGGCAGCCAGGGCCGTCGACGCCGGGGTGGCGGCCAGCGCCGGCGTCGTCCCTGCCTCGGCCAGGGACTTGAAGGCCCGTGCCCGGCGGGGTGCCAGGTTGCCCTTGCGGAAGGCCGGCGTGTCAGCGGGGGCGGCCCAGAACTTCTCCAGCTCGGCGTCCAGCCAGAACAGCGTCAGGGACAGGCCGGACATGTCCAGGCTGGTGACCAGCTCACCGCACTCGGGCTCGACGATCTCGAGTCCGGCCGACGTGAGCAGCCCCTCGATCCTGCCGAACAGCAGGAACAGTTCGTCGTACTTGACGGTCCCCAATCCGTTGAGGATGGGCACAACCCTGCGGCCGGCGCCTTCCGGCTTGTCCTTGAGGAGTCCGTCCACCAGCAGCCTTGCGAGCTCGCCGGCGGTGGGGAGGGGCTGCTCGGAGATGCCAGGTTCGCCGTGGATGCCCAAGCCCACCGACATCATGCCGTCAGGAACGGTGAACAGCGGCTCGGCTGCTCCGGGGAGGGTGCAGCCGGCGAAGGCCACGCCCAGTGAGCGGGTGTGGTGGTTGGCCTTGAGGGCGAGGCGCTCCACCTCGTCCAGGTCCAGGCCGGCTTCAGCTGCCGCGCCCGCTACTTTGAAGACCGTGAGGTCGCCGGCGATGCCGCGCCGTTTGTCCATCTCCTCGACCGGTGCGCTGGCGATGTCGTCGGTGACCAGCACGGTCCGGGTCCGGATGCCTTCGGCGTTCAGCTTTTCCTGCGCCTGGCCGAAGTGGAGGACGTCCCCGGCATAGTTGCCATAACTCAGCAGGACGCCGCCGCCGGCCTGGGCAGCCTTTGCAACGCGGTAGACCTGCCCTGCCGAAGGCGAGGCAAACATGTTGCCGCAGGCGCTTCCTGCCGCAAGTCCTGCCCCCACCAGGCCGGCGAAGGCCGGGTAGTGGCCGGAGCCGCCGCCGATGACCAGGGCAACCTGTGCCGCCGGTGATTCGGTGGAGCGGACCACGCCGCCGTCAACGCGGGCCACGTACTGGCGGTTGGCGGCGACGAAGCCGTCGAGGGCGTCGTCGGCGAACTGCGCTGGATCGTCAAATATCTTTGTCATGATTCCTCGTTGAACCGTGTGGGGTGTGTGCGGGGCTTAGCGCGCCGGAACAGCGGCCGGGGTTTGCCGGCCTTGCGCCACCAGGCTGGTTCCCAGGGCGTAGCCGTCGCGCTTGGGCAGGACCTGTCGACGCAGGTAGTCCTGGTTGGCCGCGGTAACGCTCAGGCCGTCCCCGCCGTAGTGCTCGGTGCAGATGATGCCTTGGAACCCGGCGGAGAGGGCGAACTCGAAGGCTTCGCGGTAGCTGATGAGGCCATATTCCATGGGTGCGGGCATGGCGACATAGTGGTCCCGGGACTGGTCTTCGTCACGGATGTAGTTCTTGACGTGCCAGTAGTTGGAGTAGGGCAGCGTTTTGTGGACCAGTTCGCGCCAGTCCTCGATGGGCCGGTGCAGGCGGATCAGGTTTCCCAGGTCCGGGTTCAGCCCCACGTTGGCCAGGTCGATGTCCTGGACCAGGCGGACGGAGGAATCCGCGGTGCCCAGGTAGGTGTCCTCGTACATCTCCAGCGAAACCAGGAGACCGAGCTCGGCGGCGTGCTTGCCCACTTCCCGGATGCGGGTGACGGCGTTGTGCCAGGTTTCCTTGTCTCCCACTGGGTCCTTGTGGCCCTCGACGGTCCAGAACCACAGCTGCTTCTGCTGCTCCGGGGTGATGGCCTGGTGCAGGCCGATCGAGACCACCTCGCAGCCGAGCTGCGCCGCGGACTCGAGGGTGCGGTGGGTGTAGGCGAGGTTTTCTTCCCAGTTGCCTTCTTCGATGACGCTGCGGCGGATGGCGGAAATGGAGGGAAGCCCAAGGCCCGCAGCGCCGGCGGCGGCCTTCAGCTCGTCCAGCCGGGAGCTGGAGAGATCGCCTGGGCGTACCCAGCTGTCGGTGAGGTCGGCGTTGGTGAAACCGGCGTCAGCCACTTCCTCGAAGACCTTCTGCCAGTCGTTCGCAGGAGCGTCCTGGGCAGCGGATCCGTCCGGCCTGGTTCCGGGGAACTGCAGCAGGGCAGCGGCGATGGGCCAGCTTTCGGCGGTGTACGGCATTGTCACTCCAGATTTAGAATCGCATTTCCTATAGGATCTACGTTATTCAATGGCTCTGTCAAGGGGTCTTGCGGGACGAAAAGGTGGCAAACGGGGGACAGCCACCGTGCCTGGCACCGCCGGAACAGGGCGGGTTGGTACTGCTAGCTGCGCACTTCGCTGTCGTGCTGCGAGCGCTGCTTGACGCCTTCTATGTGGTCGATCATCTTCTGCCGGGCGAGCTCGGCGTCGCCGGCCTGGAAGGCTTTGAGGATCTCTGTATGCTCGGCGATGGCGAAGTCGGCATCCGTGACGCCCAGGCCGCCAAAGAAACGGAAACGCTGCACCTGGCCGCCGAGGGCGTTGTAGGCGGACAGCAGGAACTGGTTGTCCGCCGACTCGGCGATCATGCGGTGGAACCGTTCGTCCGCTTCCCAATAGGCGCGGAACTCGGCGAACGACGGGCCGCGGGGCGCCGCTTTGAGGTCCTCGATGGCCTGCTGGAGCCGCCCCGTGAGTTCCTGGTCCGCGTGCTTGCAGGCCATGAACGCATTGGCCGGTTCGATGACCAGCCGCGCGTCCATCAGGTCTGCCAGTTCTTCCGGAGAGAACAGGGGCGCCACCCGGTAACCGCGCAGGGCCATCCGCCGTACCATCCCGGTGGCTTCCAGCCGCGCGAGCGCCTCTCGGACCGGCGTCGGGGAAACGTCCAGTTCCCGCGCCATGCCATCAATGCTGACGGGGGTACCGGCTTCCAGCCGGCCGTCCATCAGGGCAACCAGGAGCGCCTCGTAGACATGGTCGGCGAGGACCTGCCTGCTGACGCCGCCCGAGGCCTGGTTCTTGGTTGCCATGTAGAAATCCTATAGCCGGCGAACGGGCCGGACCGCTGCCAAGCCGAATGTCCCCGGGCACACCCGCCTTGGGTGCCGTACGGGCGCCACCCCGCACGGCACCGGTCCCGGCTGCGCGGTCAGGACACCTGCAGGCCGCCATTGATGTCATAGGTGGCCGCGGTGATGTAACCGGCATCCTCGCCGAGGAGGAAAGCGATCAGGGCACCCACCTCCTCCCTGGTTCCCACCCGGCCCATCATGATCCCCTCGGACATTTGTGCCTTCCGTTCGTCGGTCAGCGTTCCGCCCATGATGTCAGTGTCGATCGGACCGGGAGCGATGGCGTTCACGGTGATGTTGTGCTGGCCCACCTCCCGGGCCAGGGCACGGGTAAAGCCAAGGATTCCTGCCTTCGAGGCGCTGTAGGCCACCTTGGAGTAAGTGCCGCCGCCGCGCTGGGCCGAGATGGAGGAGATGCTGACGATCCTCCCGAGTTCACGCTCGATCATGCCCTTGAGGACGCGCTGGGACACCACAAAGGTGCCGCGCATGTTGATGGCGAAAACCTTGTCCCATTCCGCCACGGTGGTCTCCATGAAGGGCGTCGGAGAGCTGATTCCGGCCAGGTTCACCAGTCCCACGATCGGCGGAAGCGCCTGCTCGATCGCGGCGATGGCCCGGTCCACCGATGCCTCGTCCGACACATCGGCGCCCACGCCGATCGCTTTGACCGCCCGGCTGGAGCCGATTTCGGCGGCCGCTGCCTGGGCGTCTTCGGCGTTGATGTCCAGGATCGCGATGGACCAACCCTCGCTGGCCAGCCGGTCTGCCGTGGCGCGGCCGATGCCGCGCGCCGATGCTGCGCCGGTCAGGACGGCGGTGCGTTCCGCCGGGAAGGCGTGCTGTGTGGTCATGGGTCTCTCCTAGTGGTTTTCGGCGGCAGGGACGGTGGCTCCGGGGGCGGAGACCCCTTCGGGCCGCTTGCGTGCGTAGAGGTAGGTGGCGGCGGCGGTGACCGCGAGGCAGGCGGCCAGGAACACCAGGCCTGCCTGGCTGTTTCCGGTGGCGTCCTTGAGGACACCCACGATGTACGGAGCCACGAAGCCGCCCAGGTTGCCGAGGGAGTTGACCATGGCAAGGCCCGCCGCGGCTGCGGCGCCGGTGAGGGCGGCAGACGGCATGGCCAGGAAGGGTGCGATCGCCGAGTAGATCCCCATGGCCGCGAGCGTCAGGAAGACCATGGCCAGCACGGCATTGACCGGTAGCAGGTAGCCGGCGCCCAGAAGTCCGACGGCGGCGAGGACCATGCTCATGCTGGCGTGCCACACCCGGTTGCCGGTATGGTCGGACCGCCTGCTCCAGAAGTAGACGAACACGGCCGCAATGGCGTAGGGGACGAAGACGATGAATCCCACCTGGGTGGAGTCGAACGTTCCGAGCGCCTTGACGATGGTGGGCAGCCAGAGCCCCAGGCCGTAAATCCCGCAGACCAGGCCGAAGTACAGCGCCGAATAGGCGATGGTCCGCGGGTCTTTCAGGCCGGCCAGGAAGTTGTGGTTGCCGCCCTTCTGCTTGGCGGCCAGTTCGGCATCCATGGTGGTGGTCAGCCACCCGCGTTCTTCCGGCGTAAGCCACTTGGCGTGTTCGGGCCGGTCCGTCATGACAAAGGGGGTGATGATGCCCAGCACGATTGCGGGGATGCCTTCAAGGATGTAGAGCCACTGCCAGCCGTGCAGCCCTGCCACGCCTTCCAGGTTCAGGAGCATGCCGGACACGGGTGCGCCGAGCGCGTTGGAGATGGGCTGGGCCAGGATGAAGATGCCCAGCACCGTCACCCGCTGCGCGGCCGGGAACCAAAGGGTCAGGTAGAAGAGGATGGCAGGGAAGAAGCCGGCTTCCGCCGCGCCGAGGAGGAAGCGGATGATGTAGAACGTTGCTTCGCCGTTAACCAGGAACATGGCGGTGGCGAAGATGCCCCAGCTGATCAGGATGCGGGCGATCCACTTCCGGGCACCGTACCGGTACATGCCGCCATTGGATGGGATTTCGAGCAGCGCGTAACCGAGGAAGAAGATGCCGGCGCCCAGGCCGTAGGCGGCCTCAGTGAGCCCGATATCCCCCTGCATGCCGAGCTTGGCGAAGCCCACGTTGTTCCGGTCCAGGTAGGCGATGAAGTACAGCAGGACAATCAGGGGCATGAGCCTCCGGCGGACCTTGCGAAGGGTGGCCTCGCCCAGCTCGCTGAGCGCGGGGGCGGCAGTACGGGAGCTCATCGCCGGCCTCCCGCGGTGGGGTGGGGACCCTCGAGAAGGGAATGCGCGCACATAACGACTCCTTTGGCTGGCGGCATTTCGGGGGAATTGATATCAGATGTCTGATGTCTGACTGAGATTCTAGTCACAGGCGAATGTGGTCGTCAACACATGCTGGAGGCTGCCGGGTGCGGCAGGAAGAATGGCGTCCGGACGTGACCGGGCGCACCCGGCAGCGCCTAGCCGGCCGAGGCGCCGTTGCGGCTCGAGACGGCGAGGTAGTTCTCGTAGTCCTCGAAGGTCTGGGTGATGTGGGCGTCCATGGTGGAGCGCGCCGTGGCGGGATCGCCCGCAGCGATGGCTGCGAGGACCATTTTGTGATGGTGGATGGCGTGGCGCTGCACGTCCGGGAACGCGGAAGTCTCGCGGCGCATGGCATACAGCAAGGTGGAAAGCTGGCCCAGCAGTGCGGGGACGAACGGGTTGCCGGACGCACGCAGCACGGTGTCATGGAAGGCAATGTCGGCCACGGTCAGGGCATCGACGTCCCCGGCCTGGTGGGCCGCTTCCATCTGCTCCACGCTGTCCTGCAGGGCAGTAAGGTCAGCCGGGCGATGGCGCGAGGCAGCGAGCTCGGCCGCCCCGGTCTCCACCATCCGGCGGACCTCAAGCAGGCGAAGGGCCACCTGGTCGGACGCCACCCCCCTGGAGGCAGCCTGCATGATGGCGTCCATGCCGGTCCAGCGTTCCGGCGGATTGACGAACGTGCCGAGGCCACGTTTTACGTACACCACGTTCTGGGCCTTCAGCACTTTCATGGCCTCCCGGGCCGTCAGCCTGCTGACCCCGGATTCCTTGGCGATGTCCGCCTCCGGCGGCAGGGCGTCGTCGGCCTTGATCTCTCCGCTGAGAATGTGCTCAAGGACCTGGTCCACGACGACGTCAACCAGCGTTCGCCGCGCCTCTGCCATCCTGCTCCCCTGCCTGGGCACCGTGGCCCCTCTTGCCTTTCAACCCTACTCGACGTACGGCGGCCGGCGACGTCGGTTACACGCCCCGCTTAAACGCCGAACGCGGGGCCACCCCCGGGCCGCCCCATCGATGAGGCGGAACCGGAAGTGGCCCCGCGCTGAGCGCAGGGTTCCCTAGAGGGCTGCGAAGACCTCGCGGAGCAGCTTGGCGGTCTCGGAAGGCGTCTTCCCAACCTTCACGCCGGCGGCTTCAAGGGCTTCCTTCTTGGCCTGGGCTGTACCGGCGGAACCGGAGACGATGGCGCCTGCGTGGCCCATGGTCTTGCCTTCGGGAGCCGTGAATCCGGCAACGTAGCCAACAACCGGCTTGGTGACGTTGGCCTTGATGAAGTCGGCTGCACGCTCTTCGGCGTCGCCGCCGATTTCGCCGATCATCACGATGGCCTTGGTCTCGGGGTCGGCTTCGAAGGCGGCCAGGGCATCAATGTGGGTGGTGCCGATGATGGGGTCGCCGCCGATGCCGATGGCGGTGGAGAAGCCCAGGTCGCGCAGTTCGTACATCATCTGGTAGGTCAGGGTGCCGGACTTGGAAACCAGGCCAATCGGGCCCTTGCCGGTGATGTTGGCGGGGGTGATGCCCACCAGCGCTTCGCCGGGGGTGATGATGCCGGGGCAGTTCGGGCCGATGATGCGGGTGACCTGGTTGCCGTTGGCGTCCACGGTCGACTGGGCGAGGGCCCAGAATTCGGCGGAGTCCTGCACGGGGACACCTTCGGTGATGACCACGACCAGGCCGATGCCGGCCTCGATGGCTTCGACGACCGCGTTCTTGGTGAATGCCGGCGGCACGAAGACGATGGAGACGTCCGCGCCGGTTTCAGCAATGGCTTCCTTGACGGTGCCGTAGACGTTGATTTCCTTGTCACCGTGCAGGACCGTGGTGCCGGCCTTGCGGGCGTTGACGCCGCCAACGATGTTGGTGCCGGCCTTGAGCATCAGGGCGGTGTGCTTGGTGCCTTCGCCGCCGGTGATGCCCTGGACGATGACCTTGGAATCCTTGTTGAGGTAGATAGACATGGTGCGTCCCTTACTTAGCTGCGTTGGCGAGCTCGGCGGCCTTGTCGGCGCCCTCGTCCATGGTGGCGGCCAGGGTTACCAGCGGGTGGTTGGCCTCGGTGAGGATGCGGCGGCCTTCCTCGACGTTGTTGCCGTCAAGGCGGACGACCAGCGGCTTGTTCGCGGAGTGGCCCAGCTCGGCCAGCGCGCCAACGATGCCCTTGGCGACGGCGTCGCAGGCGGTGATGCCGCCGAAGACGTTGACGAACACGGACTTGACCTGTTCGTCGCCCAGGATGACGTCCAGGCCGGCGGCCATGACCTCGGCGGAGGCTCCGCCGCCGATGTCCAGGAAGTTGGCGGGCTTGACGTTGCCGTGGTTTTCGCCGGCGTAGGCCACGACGTCGAGGGTGGACATGACCAGGCCTGCACCGTTGCCGATGATGCCAACTTCGCCGTCGAGCTTGACGTAGTTCAGGTCCTGCGCCTTGGCCTTGGCCTCCAGCGGGTCCGCGGCGTCCTTGTCCTCGAGCTGCGCATGCTTGGCGTGCCGGAAGTCGGCGTTCTCGTCGAGGGAGACCTTGCCATCCAGTGCGACGATGTCGCCGGCACCGGTCTTGACGAGGGGGTTGACCTCCACCAGGGTGGCGTCTTCCTTCTTGAAGACGTCCCAGAGCTTGAGGATCACGGCGGCGACCTTGCCGCGCAGTTCCTCGGCGAAGCCTGCGGCTGCGACGATTTCGTCGGCCTTGGCCTGGTCGATGCCCACGGCGGGGTCGATGGCGATCTTGGCCAGCGCTTCGGGGCGTTCGACGGCGAGCTGCTCGATTTCCATGCCGCCCTCAACCGAGCACATGGCCAGGTAGTTGCGGTTGGCCCGGTCCAGCAGGACGGAGAAGTAGAATTCCTCGGCGATGTCTGCACCCTGGGCGATCATCACCTTGTTAACGGTGTGGCCCTTGATGTCCATGCCCAGGATGTTGGTGGCGTGCTCAAACGCTTCGTCGGCAGACTTTGCGACCTTGACGCCGCCGGCCTTGCCGCGGCCGCCAACCTTGACCTGTGCCTTGACAACAGTCACGCCGCCGATCTTCTCGGCAGCTGCCTTTGCTTCTTCTGGGGTGTACGCCACGATGCCGGCAAGCACGGGTACACCGTGCGCCTCGAACATATCGCGCGCCTGGTATTCAAACAGGTCCACGGTTTAGTGTCCTTCTACGTCGAAGTAGTTTCTGTACAGTCGGACACCATCGAAGGGACGATGACCGGGCTGCGGATTGCACGCACCGGCGGCCTGTCTGGAAACGAGCCACGCGGCGTAATGCTCCATGGGGAACTCTAGTCCTTTGGAGCGGCCGGGCCGTCCCAGACTACCGCTTATGTGAGTAAGCACACTATTCTATGGGGCGTAGAAAAACCGCGGATTTACGGGGTTTTTGAGGCGTCTGCCTGCGGCGCGGCGGCACTTTTGTCCGGTCCGGGAATCAGCTCGTAACGTTCGGTGGAGACGAAGAATCCGACGCCGGCAGAGACGTTTCCGCATGCCACACCACGGTTGTAGGCCGAACACCGCAGTCCGTTGCGTTCCAGGTTCTGCCCGTCGGCAAGCACGGGCAGAAGGGTCAGCGGTCCTGCCTTGTTTCCCTTGGGTCCGTAGGTTGCCTCCATGGTTGTGACGCCGGAACGGCACCCGCCGTAGCGTGCACTGTCCGGCGCCAGCAAGGCTGTGCCACCGAGGTAGCCCAGGTGGGTCCCTGCGCAGTCGTCCTTGATCTCGGCGGCCTTGGGCGCCGGGTAGGTGGCGAGCTCGCAGTGGGCCACGGGGACGATGGGCAGCTTGTTGTTGGCCGCGTTGCTGTAACTGTTCTGCTCGTAGGGCAGGTTCAGGTGTTCTCCCCGGGCGGACGTGAGCGAGCAAACGATGGTCCGGTCCGCGGTAATGAAGGAAAGGACGTCCCCGCCGCTGGAAAACTGCTTCGAGTCGGCCAGCGGCGCTTTCTCCAGCTGCTCCATGGGCGGTCGGGGAGGCGGCGGAACATAGGAAGGGTCACTGGTTGTCACCGAGCATCCGGTGCCACCCACCAGGAAAAGGGCGGCGAGCATCCCCCATACAGTCCGTCGCATGGGCTCCATTATGCCCCGCCGGAAGGTTGGGGCCGCCTGACCTTCCGGCGGCTTGGCCAGTCAGCTCAGCGGACGATCTTGAAGTTGAAGGCAGGCGTTCCGAGTGCTCCCCACAGGCGGAGCCAGACAGGCAGCAGCATTTCGGTACCGCGTGCCGTGGTGATGTCGCCAAGGTCGATGATGTCCTGGTGGCCGAAGTCCTTCAGGAGTGCGGTGACGATGGCCTTGGCTTCGGCATCGTTGCCGGAGACGAAGACGGATCCGGGGTCGGACAGCTGCCCCGGGTGGGCCATCAGGTCCGCGTTCATGGTGTTGAGTGCCTTGACGACGCGGGCGGCGGGGAAGGCCCGTTGGATCTGCTCCGCGAGGGAGTCGGTGTCCTTCACGAAGAGGGTGGGGGGCATGCCGTTGCTGAAATCGAGCGGGTTGGCGATGTCCAGGACCACCGAGCCATCGAGGTTCGCCGCCCCGACCTGTTCCAGCACCTCGAGCGATGCACCGCCGTTGGTTGCGTTGACGACCAGCCCGGCACCTTCCGCCGCGTCGGAGAAGCGTGCCACCGTGATGGCCGGGTTCTCCGCTGCCCAGGTTCCAAAGGCCTGGTTGCCCATGGCGTCAGCTTCGGTCCGGGACATGGCGGTCCCGGGGTCACGGGTGCCGATGGTGACGGAATGGCCGAGCTCCGCGAGGCGTGCCGCGATGGTCCGGCCCACCGTTCCGGTTCCAAGTACTGCTGTCTTCATGGTGTTCTCCTGGTGGCGGCGGGTCCGAAACCTGATGTGACGGATCGTTCACAAGTTTGTGACGGATCGTTCCGTCTGTCAAACTGGGTCAGTCGATATCGGAGCACACTGGAGGAGAGTTGTGGCGCGCAGGACGGCTGAGGAAAACCGGCGCAACGTTCTTGAGGTGGCCACGCGCTTGTTTTACGCGCACGGCATACGGGCCGTGGGCATGGACACCGTGGTCAAAGAGTGCGGGGTGGGCAACGCGACCGTGTACCGCCAGTTTCCCACCAAGGACGCATTGGCCACCGCCTATGTCCAGGGCCGGGCAGACGCCTGGTTCGAGCGTATGCGTGACGCCGCCGGCGGGGAAGAAACTCCGCAGGACAAGCTAATGGCCGTCTTCGAGGTACTGGCCACCGACTGCGCCGGGAGCAGCTACCGGGGGTGCCCCATGCTGAACACCAACACGGAGTTCCCCGAAGGATTGCACCCCGCCCACCGTGCCGCCGTCGCGCACAAGCAACAGGTCCGCGACTGGTTCCACACCCTGGCGGCCGAGGCAGGGGCCGGGGACCCGGACCGGCTCGCCGAAGAACTCCTCATTGTCCTCAACGGCGCCTACGCCACCGCCGCGGTTTTGGACGGTGCCGTGTATGGCTCGCGTGCGGTGGACATGGCCCGCCACCTGGTGGCCGCATCCTGTCCGGCACGCAGTTAAAGCCGCAACCGCATAAATTCGTGGCGGCGGGCCGCGCGTCCGCCCCTTAGGCGTCGAGCTTTGTCAACGGCGCGTAGCGCAGGAGCAGGCGCTTCTCTCCGACGTCGAACTTGACCTTGGCAACGGTCTTGTCCCCCGCCCCTTCGAGGGCCAGGACCGTACCGTTTCCGAAGCTGGTGTGGTTGACCTTGTCCCCCACGCTGACGGCGACGATTTCCTTCTGTGGTTGCACCCGGGTCTTGGCCAGGAACGCCGGAACGTCGGCATTGAACCCGGCGGAAGAATCTGCCGCCGCGCCGCGGGACGTGCCGGCACCCCAGAAGGACCCGCTGTAACGGCCGGACCCGATGGAACCGCCGCCTGCCCACGACTGCCGGCTGGTGCCCTCGCGTTTCCACTCCAGGAGCTCGGCGGGAATCTCCTCCAGGAACTGGCTGGCGGGGTTGTACTGGCTCTGCCCCCACATGCTGCGGACCTCCGAGCGGGTCACGTACAGCCGCTTGCGGGCGCGGGTGAGTCCCACGTAGGCCAGCCGGCGTTCCTCTGCCAGCTCTTTGGGATCGGTAGCGGATCGCTGGTGCGGGAACAGTCCGTGCTCCATACCCGTGAGGAACACCACCGGGAATTCCAGGCCCTTGGCCGTGTGCAGGGTCATCAGTGTGACCACGCCGAGCCGCTTGGCTTCGGCCACCGCGGCATCGATGTCCGCGCCGGGGGCGTCCGGGATTTGATCGGCATCGGCCACCAGGGACACCTGCTCCAGGAATGCGGCCAGGCTGCCCTCGGGGTTCTCCTGTTCGTATTCACGGACCACGGCAACAAGTTCTGCCAGGTTTTCCACCCGGGACTCGTCCTGTGGATCGGTGCTGGAGCGCAGCGCAGCGAGGTATCCGGTCTGTTCCAGGACAGCTTCGAGTGCTGCCGCGGCGCCGGATCCGGCCGCCACTTCGGCGAGGTCGTCCAGCATCTTCACGAAGCCCAGGACGGCGTTGACTGACCGGGTGGCCATGCCGGGTGCTTGGTCGGCTCGCCGGGCGGCCGCCATGAAGGAGGTCCGTTCCCGCTCGGCGAGGGCCGCCACCGCACCTTCGGCGCGGTCGCCGATGCCGCGCTTGGGCTCGTTCAGCACCCGGCGGAGGTTGACGTCGTCGTCCGGGTTCACCAGGACCCGCAGGTACGCCAGGGCGTCCTTGATCTCCTTGCGTTCGTAGAAGCGCGTGCCGCCCACCACCTTGTAGGGCAGGCCTACGCGCACCAGGACGTCCTCAATGGAGCGGGACTGGGCATTGGTCCGGTAGAAGATGGCGACATCGCCAGGTCGCAGGTTGTCTTCGTCCTGGAGGCGGTCGATCTCCTTGGCGATGAACTGCGCTTCGTCGTGCTCGTTCTCGCCCACGTAACCGATAATTTTGTGGCCTTCGCCTTCGGCCGTCCAGAGCCGCTTTTCGGGCCGGTTGGGGTTGCGCGAGATGACCGAGTTGGCGGCGCTCAAAATATTTTGCGTGGAGCGGTAATTTTGCTCCAGCTTGATGGTCCGGGCTTCGGGGTAGTCCTTTTCGAATTCCACGATGTTGCGGATGTCAGCACCGCGGAAGGCGTAGATGGACTGGTCGGAGTCGCCCACCACGGTCAGTTCCGAGGCGCCCGGCCCTTCGCCCACAATTTCGCGCACCAGCGCGTACTGGGCGTGGTTGGTGTCCTGGTATTCGTCCACCAGGACGTGGCGGAACCGGCGGCGGTAGGACTCGGCAAGAGCCGGGAAGGCCCGGAACATGTAGACGGTCTCGGCGATGAGGTCGTCAAAGTCCATCGCGTTGGCCTGCCGGAGGCGCTGGGTGTATCCCTTGTAGACGTCCGCGACGGCGTGTTCGAACGGATCGTTGTAGTTCGCCTCGGAGGCAAAGGAGTCGGCGTCGATCAGTTCGTTCTTCAACGCGGAGATCTTGTGCTGGATAGCCTTGGGCGCGAACTTCTTGGGGTCCAGGTCCAGGGCCTTGGAGACCTGGGTGACCAGCCGCAGGGAGTCGGCGGAGTCGTAGATGGAGAAGTTTGATTTCAGCCCGACGTTGGCTGCCTCCTGCCGCAGGATGCGCACGCAGGACGAGTGGAACGTGGAGATCCACATGATCTTCGCGCGTCCGCCCACCAGCGCTTCGATGCGCTCCCGCATTTCGGCGGCCGCTTTGTTGGTGAAGGTGATAGCCAGGATTTCGCCATGGTGTGCACGGCCGGTGGCGATCAGGTAGGCAATCCGGTTACTGAGCACGCGGGTCTTGCCGGATCCTGCACCGGCGACGATCAGCAGCGCCGGGCCTGCATGTTTGACCGCCTCTTCCTGCTGCGGGTTCAACCCTTCCAGCAACGCGGCAGCATCCGGGCGGTGGCCCCGGGAATGCCCTTCCGGTGCCTGTCCTGCGCGCACGCCTCCCCCGCCCCCGGGGACCGCAATGGCGCCTTCGGAGGGCGACTTGGTGCGGGCGGTGGTGGAAGGAGCGGCCTTGAACGGCCCGTCAGAGTATGGGTCAAACAACATATCCATGGTGCCTACAAGTCTAGGCGGTGGGACCGACAACGCCTTCCAGGCTGTGGATTACGGGTTGTGTGCCCGCGGTGGTGCCTAGGCCACCGAGCCTGACAGGAGGGCCGCACGCAACTCCCGGACCGCCGTCGTTCCTCCGGCCAGGAACCACTCCAAGCCGTTGACCTGGACGGTATCAACGGCACCCCCGGCTGCACGGACAATTGCCTTGCCCGGCAGCCAGTCCCACTCGGGGCAGCTGTGCTGGAACCAGCACCCCAGCTGGCCGTCCGCGACCCGGCCCAGGTCGCAGGAACCCGAGCCCAGCATGCGGAGGGACGCGGCGGACGTCGCCGCTGCGTGCCACGGCATGGCGCACAAGGGGTCCATCAGCCACGTGGGGTGGATGTAGGTGGCGGCGCCAAGTTCGGCCACCGGGGTGGTGTTCCGTTTGCCGCCGGCGTCGGCGAAGACCGTGAGCGGTTCGCTGTTGCGGGTGGCGGGCCGGTCCCGGCCGCCGAGCCAGAGTTTGTCCTCCTCCGGCTGGAATACGGCGCCGAGCAGCACGTCGGCGGAATCCTTGAGCGCTATGGCTGAACACCAGTAGGTGGAGCCATGCAGGAAGTTGTACGTGCCGTCCACGGGGTCGATCACCCAGGTCCGGCCGCTGGTCCCCTGGACGGACGCGCCCTCTTCGCCCAGGATGCCGTCTTCCGGCCGGCAGCGACGCAGCTGTTCCAGCACGTAGGCCTCGGCGGCGTGGTCGGCGGCGGTCACCACGTCGGATACGGAGGTCTTCTGTTCGGATTCCAGGCCGGCCATGCGCATAAGGAGCGCCAGCTGTCCGGCCTCGCGGACCAGCGCCGCCGCCAGTTCGTAGTCGTCCAATGAGGGGTCAAGAACAGCTGCGCTGTGTCGGCCAGTGGTCATGGGTCCAGTTTATGGGGCGGGATAATGGTGCCATGGCCAAAACCCCTGCCCAACGCATCAAGAAGCACGGCGCGAACGCTGCCGTGCCGCAGCATCACCTGCCGCCGGTGGTCAACCCCACCACGGAGCGCACGCCGGAAAAGGCGCAAGGCAACAGCAACCTGATTGTGATTGCCGGCGTGGTGGCCAGCCTGTTCCTGTTCTGGTACTTGCACCTTCTGACCCTGACCCAACTCACGCAACTCTCCCAGGAAATGGCCATGCCGGATTCGCTGGTGGGCGGTTTCGATGCCGGCTATATCGGACGGCTGCAGGGGGTCATGAACAGCGACGCCTTGGGCCAGCTCAGCTACGTCCACAAGACCGCCGGGACGCTTTTCCCGCTGATCTTCGGATTCACGTGGCTGCTTCTCATCGGCACCAGCGTGGCCCGGAGGGCGCTGCGCTGGGCGCTCTGGGCGTTGCCGATGCTCTTCGTGGTGGTCCGCCTCAGCGGGAACGTGGCCATTGACGCCATGATGGGCACGGCAGGTCCCGACGCCGGCCAGGTTGCCTTGGCGTCCGGCCTCACCGTTGCGGGGTGGGTGCTTCTGGTTCTGAGCCTGGTTGCGGGCGCGGCAGCAATCTTCGTGGGGACGGGCAAGACCCGCAGGAACCGCTAGGAGATTGCCGCGGCAGCGCGCGCCGCTGCCCGCCGTTCCTTCCGGTGCCGGTGTACCCGCTGTGCAATGACCAAACCCGCGGCGGCCATCCCCACCGTCACCGGATAGCCCATCAGCCGTTCCAGCGTGCCAGGCTCGGGCACGCTCATGCGGGTCAGCAATCCCGTGGCCAGGGCCGCCAGCGAGACGCCGCCGCACACCAGGATGAACCAGGCCATCCCGGTCTGCCGCAGCCAGAGGATGCCCAGGACGAGCAGGGCGGCCCCACCGGACAGGAAGTAGGTTATGGCCCCCACATAATGCCAGGGTGAGCCGGCGTCTTCCGGGACCAGCCCCACCACCACGGTCCCGGCCCCCGCGGCCCCGGTCAGCACCCGTACCCACACGGCGGCCAGCAACGGTTTCCGGTGCGCGCGGTCAACCCGGGCCCCATGCCGAGCTGCTACGCACAGCAGCCCCGAGGTCAGCAGCACGGCACCCAGCAGCAGTCCAAGGCCTTGGATGACGAACGAGGCGTTCATCAGCCAGTTCAGCGGCGAGCACACCTGCCGCCCGGCATGGACGCCGCAGTGCAGGGCACCAAGGTCGCTGATGTACCCGGTCCGGAGGTCATACGGACGCGGGCCGGCCCAGCCGATGGCCACCACCGCCTCAGCGAGGAAGTACTGCAGTACGCTCAGCACGGACCAGGCGCCGATGTAGTGCCGGGTGGACGCGGTGTCCGGCAGGTAGGCGGCAGCGGGAGCGGCAGTCGGGGCTGGACTCATGCTTTGAGCGTAGTACGGCCCGGCACCTTGTATGCTTGTAACCGTGTCCGGACGGACCGGCCCCGCCGGTTGCCGGATGCCCGCCCTCGTAGCTCAGTGGATAGAGCACGGCTCTCCTAAAGCCGGTGTCGTTGGTTCGATTCCAATCGAGGGCACTTGAACCTCCGTTCCCCGCAGTCCCGCCTACGCGCCTACCTCCTGGGCAGCCCGGCGGACGGTCCCGCCGCCCCGGCGCAGCCGGGACGCTGGCGGGTGGAGCGGGACCTCCTGGACAGGGCGGACGGCACCCGCGGAACCTTTGCCGGCGTCGTGCTCTTCACCCCAACGGACGACGACGGCCTTGCCCTTCGTGAGGAAGGCACCATGCGCTGGCCTGCTTTCACCGGTCCCGCCTCGCGGGAGTACGTGCTGAAGGCATCCCCGCGGCCGGACGCTTTGGACGTGTTCTTCCCGGACGGCCGCCCGTTCCACCGGATGAGCTTTACCCCGGACGCCAGTCTGGCCGCCCACTGGTGCGACCCCGATACCTACCGCGTGTCGTACACCTGCCTGGGCCCTAACTCCTTCAGCTACAGCTGGGACGTGACCGGCCCCCGCAAGGACCTGCTGCTGGTCTCACGCCTGGTCCGGCAGGAACCGTGAAGGATCTCATCGTGGTCTCCGCCGTCTGTGTGTTCGATGACGCCGGGCGGCTCCTGACCGTCCGGAAACGCGGCACGGCCATGTTCATGCACCCCGGCGGCAAGCCGGAGCCGGGCGAAACTGCCGTCCAGGCCGCGGCCCGCGAGCTGGCCGAAGAAGTGGGCATCGTTGTCCGCCCCCAGGAGCTGGAACTGATGGGGGTCTGGGTGGCCGATGCTGCCAACGAGGCCGCCACCGACATCGAGGCCACCGTCTTCATCGCGCCGGGAACCTGGCAGGCCAACCCGGCCGCGGAGATCGCCGAGATCCGTTGGCTGGACTATGCCGGGAGGGACGGCGCATCCCTCCCGGGCGACCTCGCACCGCTGCTCACGGACCATATCCTGCCAGTGCTGGCCATGCGGCCGCCGCGCCGCTAGAACTCAGGGACGGCTTCCTCCGCAACGGCGGTGGCTTCGGCGAACTGGGTCCGGTAGAGCTCGGAGTAGCGGCCGCCTGCGGCCAGGAGTTCGGTATGGGTTCCGCGTTCGACAATCCGGCCGTCTTCCACCACCAGGATGGCGTCGGCGGCACGGACGGTGGAGAGCCGGTGGGCAATCACGACGGCGGTCCGGCCCTCGAGCGCGGCGCCCAGGGCCGCCTGGACGGCGGCTTCGTTCGTCGAGTCCAGTGCCGCCGTGGCCTCGTCAAGGATGACGACGCGGGGCTGCGCGATGAGGAGCCGCGCGATGGTCAACCGCTGGCGTTCGCCGCCGGAGAGCCGGTAGCCCCGCTCCCCCACCACGGTGTCCAGCCCGTCCGGCAGGGACCGGATCATGCTCTCCAGCCGTGCCTGCCGGAGCACGTCCCACATGTCCTCCTGGGTGGCGTCCGGGCGGGCGAGGCGCAGGTTGGAGGCGATGGATTCATGGAACAGGTGCCCGTCCTGGGTCACCATGCCCAGGGTGTCGCGCAGCGAATCGAAGGTGGTGTCCCGCACGTCCAGGCCGGTCCCCGGCCTGTTACCGCCCAGCCGCACGGCGCCCGAATCGACGTCGTACAGCCGCGACAGCAGCTGGGCGATCGTGGACTTGCCCGCCCCGGAGGAGCCCACCAGCGCCACCGTCTGGCCAGGCTCCACGCGGAAGCTGATGCCGTGCAGCACTTCGTCGCCGCCGCGGGTGTCCAGCGTCGAGACGTCTTCGAGCGATGCCAATGAGACCTTGTCCGCCGAGGGGTAGGCGAAGCTGACGTCGTCGAATTCGACCGACACAGGACCGGCAGGCACGGGCACGGCGTCCGGCTTCTGTTGGATGAGCGGCTTCAGGTCAAGGATTTCAAAGACGCGTTCAAAGCTGACCAGCGCGCTCATGACTTCCACCCGGGCGTTGGACAGCGCCGTAAGCGGGGCGTAGAGCCGGGTCAGGAGGAGCGCCAGGACCACCACGTCACCGGGCGCGAGCTGTCCGACAAGGGCAAGCCAGCCGCCCAGGCCGTACACCAGGGCCAGCGCCAGCGCGGACACCAGGGTCAGGGCCGTGACGAACGTGAACTGCAGCATGGCCATCCGGACGCCGATGTCACGTACCCGGCCCGCGCGGGCGGCAAATTCCCGGGACTCTTCATCCGGGCGGCCGAACAGCTTCACCAGGGTGGCGCCCGGCGCGGAGAACCGCTCCGTCATCTGGGTGCCCATGGCGGCATTGTGCGCTGCGGCCTCGCGGCGCAGGTCTGCCAGTTTGGAGCCCATGCGCCGGGCCGGGATCAGGAAGATCGGCAGCAGCACCATTGCGAGGACAGTCACCAACCAGGACCTGTTGAGCATCACGGCCAGCGTCAGGATCAGCGCCACCGAGTTGCTCACGACGCCGGACAAGGTCCCGGCGAAAGCCGACTGCGCCCCGATGACGTCGTTGTTGAGGCGGCTGACCAGGGCTCCCGTCCTGGTGCGGGTGAAGAAGGCAATGGGCATCCGCTGCACGTGGTCGAACACCCGGGTGCGCAGGTCAACGATGACCCCTTCACCGATGGTCGAGGACAGCCAGCGGGTCAACAGTCCCACCCCGGCCTCCGCGACAGCGACGATGGCAATCAGGACTGCCAGCCAGATCACCGTGCCGGCGGTGGCCTTGGCGATGATGGCGTCAACCACCTGGCCGGCGAGCACCGGGGTGGCGACGGCCAGGAAAGCCGCGGCGATGGAGGACAGCACAAAGGCGATGAGCTTGCCCTTGTGCGGGGCGGCGAAGGCCAGCACCCGTTTCAGGGTTTCCTTGGAAAACGGCTTCGAGCCGCTCTTGGCGGTGCTGATGTTATAGAGCGAGCTCCAGGCCACGCGGTCCATGCTCATGGTTATTTCTCCTGGCTTGCAGTGTGGTGGAGTTCCTGGACCATGCCGTCTTCCAGGTGCCACCGTGAGTCGAGCCGAACATTTTCGAGCAGCCTGCGGTCGTGGGTGACCAGCAACAGGGCGCCGTCGTAGCTTTCCAAGGCCTCTTCCAGTTGCTCAATGGCGGGCAGGTCGAGGTGGTTGGTGGGTTCGTCCAGCACCAGCAGGTTCACCCCGCGCGCCTGAAGCAGCGCCAGGGCAGCCCGGGTCCGCTCCCCCGGGGACAGGGAATCCACGGTCCGGGACGTGTGGTCCGCCTTCAGGCCGAACTTGGCCAAGAGGGTGCGGACGTCGGCGCTGTTCCAATCGGCCAGCACGGCCTCTACGGCGTCGCCCAGGGGCCGTGCACCGTCAAGCAGCCCGCGGGCCTGGTCGATTTCGCCGACGGCGACGGAGGCACCCATGGAGGCTTCGCCGTCGTCCGGCTCCTGGGTGCCCAGCAGCAGCCGCAGCAAGGTCGACTTGCCGGCGCCGTTGGGCCCGGTAATCCCGATGCGTTCCCCGCCGTTGAGCTGGAGGTTCACCGGCCCCAGGGTGAAGTCCCCCTGGCGGGCCACCACGTCTCGCAGCGTGGCGACGACGGCGCTGGAGCGGGGTGCCTGGCCGATGCTGAACTGGAGCTGCCATTCCTTGCGGGGCTCCTCCACCACATCCAGCCGGGCGATGCGGGACTCCATTTGCCGGACCTTCTGGGCCTGCTTCTCAGACGACTCCGTGCTGGCGGCGCGCCGGATCTTGTCATTGTCCGGGTTCTTCTTCATGGCGTTCCGGACGCCCTGGGAGCTCCACTCCCGCTGGGTCCGTGCGCGGGACACCAGGTCTGCCTTGGTGGCCGCAAAGTCCTCGTACTTCTCGCGGGCGTGCCGGCGCGCCACCGCGCGTTCCTCGAGGAAGGCATCGTAGCCGCCGTCGTAAACGGCCACGCTGTTCTGGGCGAGGTCCAGCTCAACCACCCGCGTCACGCAGCGGGCCAGGAACTCACGGTCGTGGCTGACCAGCACCACACCGCCGCGGAGCCCCTGGACAAAGTTCTCCAGGGTGGCCAATCCGGCGAGGTCCAGATCGTTCGTGGGCTCATCGAGGAGCACCACGTCGAAGCGGCTCAGCAGCAGGGCAGCCAAGGCAACCCGGGCGGCCTGGCCGCCGGACAACCCGGTCATCAGCGCATCCGGGCCCGCGTCCAGCCCGAGGTCGGCCAGGACAGCGGGGATGCGGTCATCGAGGTCCGCAGCGCCGGAGGCCATCCAGCGGTCGAACGCCCGGGAGTAGGCATCATCTGCCCCGGGCGCGCCGGAGCCCAGGCCTTCCGCACTGGTTTCCATCTGCAGGGTCGCTTCCGCACAGCCGGTCCGGCGGGCAATGTACCCGGCCACGGTTTCACCCGGGAGTCGCTCGTGCTCCTGCGGCAGCCACCCAACGAAGGCGTCCGCCGGGGCAAGGCTGATGGAACCGCCCTGGGGTTGGTCCACGCCGGCGAGGAGGCGCAACAGGGTGGACTTCCCGGCGCCGTTCGCTCCCACCACCCCGACGACGTCGCCGGGGGCGACCGTCAGCGAAAGCCCGGAGAAGAGCACACGGTGGCCGTGGCCGCCGGAGACGTCCTTGGCAACGAGGGTTGCAGTCATTGATTCGTCCTTTCGCCGCTGCCCGGGCAGCCAATATGCGGCCGGCGCAGCAGCGGTTACGGGGCCGCAGCGCCGCTGGGGCTGCAGGACATAGAAGAACCCGCTGGTCCGGACTTGGGGGGTGTACGGACCAACGGGCTCGACCATCAACTATAGACGAATGTGGGGCGCGGGCAAAATCCGCGGCACGGCTGCGGACCGGCCGGCACGGTAAAGTTATCCACACCATCACCCGTTCTGCAGAGGGCTTTTCATGACCATTCCCGCCAAGGCGTTTCAACGCTGGCTGCAAAGCATCGCCCCCGATGCCAGCACTGCGGACGTCTGCCGGGTTTCCGGGATCAAGCGCACCACGCTCGCCCAGCAGCTGGTCCGGGGAAAGGTGGCAGTCAACACGGTGGTCAGCATCAGCCGCGCCTACCACGCCAACCCGGTCGCTTCGCTGGCCGGCTTCGAGGACTACCGCGTCCTGGCCGGTCCGCCCCACCCGCCCACCAAATGCGAGCTGGTGAGCCAGATTTCCACGCCCGACCTCCTGCGGGCCCTCTTGTCCCGGTCCGCAATGGACCCTGTCCAGGGAGCTTCGGCGCCCGCCCTGGGCCCGGCCCCGCACGCCACTTCGGTGAAGAACTGGGTTGATGCGATCGACGACGGCGAGGTCCGGCAACGGGTGTCGGCCAGCACGGGCGTGGCTCCGCAAAACTATTCAGCCCAGCTGACTGCCAACCGGCTCTCCCCCGAACTCGCCATGGCCACCGCCGTGGCCGCCGGGGTGGGCCCGGTGGGCGGCCTGGTGGCAACGGGACTTGTCACCGAAGAGGAAGCCGGCTGGCCCGCCGGGGCCCGGCAGGCGGCACTGGACAGTCTCTCCGACGGCGAACTCACCGTACTCGCAGGAGACAGGCTGCAGGCACTGGGGAAAGTGCTGCGCCGGCATGAACAGGACCAGGCGCAAACGGAAAAAATATGGGAGAACCTGGGATGATCGAGACCCTCCAGTGGAGCACACTGGCCCTTTGCGGGCTCGTGGCGGCAGCGCGCATTCCCAGCGCCCTCCGCGGCGAAAACCGTTCCTTGTTCGGCATCTTCGGCTTGATGACGCTTGCCATCCTGCTGAGCATCCAGGCCCCCTACCTGGTCATCGACCAGGCCCTGGGTGGGATCAACCTCGCCAACCTGGTCCTTCGCTTCGTCGTCTTCGGCGCCATCTTCTTCCTGGGCGTCCGGGTCTCCCGGGGCTTCGGCGCTGACGGCGCCTACCGGCTGATCACGGGAAGAACGGGGATCATGGTCCTGGTCACCATCTCGGCCGTGATGGTTGGGCTGTTCCTGCTGATGGACACGTCAGGCTCCTCCGCAGGGTTGATGGCCATCTCTGCCAAGGATGCACGCAATCACGCGCTGGTCGAGTACTACGGCGCCGCGGGCCGGGCGTACCCGGCCTTCGTTGCCCTTGCCCTGGTACCGCCCATGGTGCGCGCAGTGCAGGAACGCCTGCCCCTCCTGGTGCGGATTGCCGCGGCGTTGCTGGCCTTGGGCGGGGCAGCCGTTGCCCTGACCCTGCTCTTTCCTTTGATCCCGCCGGCCATGAATGCCGTGGAATTCATCATCAATTACTCGGCTGTCCTCTGCTACGTCGTCGGGCTGGCCCTGATCTGGACGGCCCGGGTAGTGAACCGCCAGGCGAGGTCCCGAAAGACATCTACCGAAATGTAACCTTTCCAGCTTTCACAAAATCATTAGTGTGTGACACAATCATGAATGTGTGAAGGCGGGCAGGCCAGGCGCTTTTGAACGGGGATAAATTCTGAATCGCCGGGCCGTCCCGGATGCCTTTGCACACATTGGGGGGATGAGTGGTGGCGGATCGTTGGGGACCGCCCCCACTCAGCCTGTTTAAGGGCCTTTTGCCCGCCCGCGCACTCGCTATTGCCGGGTGAAGCGCAGGGTGACCAGCTGGAACGGCCGCAGGCTGAGCCCGGCCCCGCTCCCGTCCGGAACAACTCCCGGCGCTTCATCTGCCCGCTCCAGCAGGTCCGTAGCCACCACTCCACGGACCGGGAAATTGGCGGTGATGCGCCCGGCTGAGCGCTGTCCCAAGGACTCGTAGAGCCGCACCACCACGTCGCCGGAACCGTCTTGCGCACACTTGACCGCTTCGACCACCAGTGCAGGATTGCTGACCGTGAACAGTGGCTCCACCGGCGCCGCGCCGCGTACCAGCCGGGGTGCCAGGTTGGTCCGGTACCCTTCCTCGATGGCTTCGGCGATGCCGGCCCCGGGGCGGATGGCCACCGTCAACTCGTGGCGGCCGCGGTCGGCGTCGGGATCGGGGAACTTGGGTGCACGCAGCAGGGACAAACGCACTGTCGTGGTCGTACCGCCGTCGGCTTCCCTGACGCTCCTGCCCACATCGTGGCCGTATGTGGACGAGTTGGAAACAGCCACGCCGTAGCCGGGTTCGCCAACGTGGATCCACCGGTGGGCGCAGATTTCGAACTTCGCGGCCTCCCAGGAGGTGTTGGTGTGCGTGGGCCGGAAGACATGGCCGAACTGGGTTTCCGCCGCCGACCGGTCGGCCCGCACATCCAGGGCGAAGCCCAGCTTGAGCAGCTTCTCGCGCTCCTGCCAGTCGACCGTGGTGGTGATTTCCAGGGACGGGCTGCCTGGCGCAAGGGTGAGGCGCTGCGTGAGCGGCGACGCACCTGCCAGCCGGTCCACGACCACGACGGCGCACGCCCCCTCAGTGGCCAGCCGGACCGATTCGGCGTGCCGCAGCGGCGTGACGTTGCGCCGGTAGAACTCGTCGATGTCCCAGGCGTCCCATTCATTGGGCGTGTCGCGGTGCAGCTCCAGCAGGTTGCCACGCTGGCCGGGGGCGATGGCCTCGCGGCCGGTGGCATGGTCGCGGAGGGAAACCAGGAGTCCGTCGGAGTCCACCACGGCCCGGATGATGCCGTTGTCCAGGATCAGGCAGTCGCCGTCGCTGGTGGCTTGTACGGCTTCCGGCGCGGCCACGGGCCGGCCTGCGGCGAGCGCCGGAACACCCTGCCGCGCATGCGGGGCCGCATTAAGCAGGAACTCCTGTTCGCCCGGACCCAGCATGGCTGATGCTGCCTGGCCAATGATTGCCTCGAGGGCCGTTTCGATGGCCCGGTAGTTCCGCTCGGCATCCTGGTGCACCCAGGCAATGGAACTGCCCGGCAGGATGTCGTGGAACTGCTGCAGCAGCACCAAGTGCCAGAGCCGCCGGAGTTCCGCGGCGGGGTACTCGTAGTCGCCGCCGGTTCGAATCGAAGCCGTGGCGCACCACAACTCCGCCTCGCGCAGCAGGTGTTCGCTGCGCCGGTTGCCTTTCTTGGTCCGCGCCTGGCTGGTGTAGGTCCCGCGGTGAAGCTCCAGGTACATCTCGCCCACCCAGACGGGCAGTCCTTGGTAGTCGTCCTCGGCCTGCCGGAAGAAGCTCTCCGCAGACCCGATCCGCACCTTGGGTGATCCTTCCAGGTCCCGGGTGCGGGCTGCGGCAGCCAGCATCTCCCGCGTGGGACCGCCGCCGCCGTCGCCATAGCCAAAAGGCACCAGGGACATGCTGCCGCGTCCATGGTCCCGGTAGTTGCGTTCGGCGTGGGCCAGGTCGCGGCCGCTGAGGTCCGAGTTATAGGTGTCCACCGGCGGGAAATGGGTGAACAGCCGGGTGCCGTCGATGCCCTCCCAGTTAAAGGTGTGGTGCGGCATCCTGTTGGTCTGGTTCCACGAGATCTTCTGCGTGAGGAACCAGCGGCTGCCTGCCGCTTTGACGATCTGGGGAAGCGCCGCGCTGTACCCGAACGAGTCCGGCAGCCAGGCCTCCCTGCACTCGATACCGAACTCGGAAAGGAAGAAGCCCTTGCCCTCCACGAACTGCCGGGCCATCGCTTCGCCGCCGGGCATATTCGTATCCGATTCCACCCACATGCCGCCGACCGGAACGAACTGGCCGCCGCGCACCTTCTCGCGGATCCGTCCGAACAACTCCGGGTAGTACTCCTTGATCCAGGCCAGCTGCTGGGCGGAGGAGCAGGAAAAGACAAAGTCCGGGTTTTCGTCCATCAGGGCCACGACGTTGGAGAACGTCCTGGCGCATTTGCGGATGGTTTCGCGGACGGGCCAGAGCCACGCCGAGTCGATGTGGGCATGCCCGGTGGCCACCAGCTGGTGCGCAGAGGCGTACGCCGGCCGGCGCATGACCTCGGCGAGGGCCTCACGCCCTGCCGGCGCGGTCCCGGCGACGTCGTCCGGGTCCATCACGTCCAGCATGCGTTCCAGTGCCCTGAGGATCTCGTGGCGGCGCGGCAGCTCCAAGGGCAGCTGTTCCATCAGGCCGGACAGGGTCCAGATGTCCTGCTGGAGTTCCCACACGCACTGGTTCAGTTCAGCGATGGCGATTGTCCCAAGCCGGTACTGCGGCGCTCCCCCGGCTGTTGCCTTGTCGCCCAGCGGAGTGGCCGCGAAGGTCCAGCCCTGGGCCATGTCCGGGTTGGCGGCGGCCTCCACGTAGAAGTCCACGGCCATACCACTGCCCAGGAGCTTCAGCGGAATGTACTGGTTGCGGGGGGAGATCGCTTTGATGATGGACCCGTCTGAACGCCAGGCGATTCCCTCGCACTGGAAGCCGGGCGCCTCCGTGGTGAACCCGAGGTCCACCACCACCTCCAGTACGGTGTCCGGGCCGCCCCACGATTCCGGCACCTCGCCCTGCAGCCGCAGCCAGGTGGTGCCCCACGGCTTGCCCCAGGACGCGCCGTGTTCCTGCGGCTGGAACTGTTGCCGCATCGCTTCCAGCGCGGGGACTGGTTCGCCGGGGACCTCCCAGCTGCTCAGGGCAAGCGGGACCGTCCTGCTGTAGACGGCGGGGGTGATGCGCTCGCGCACAAACCTTGCCAGGCGGACTTCCGTGATCCTGCGGTCGTCATGCAATATGGGTCCTCTTTAAGCTTGGAACTGGATCATCGTGTCCATTCGATGGACAAATCTACCCGCTGGCTTCCCGGCATCCAACCCCCTCGAGCCGGGAGTTCACCCCTGGGCGCGCGGGACGGCAGCTTCCGGCCTCAGGATCCGGGCATCGCCGGAGTAGACGTTGAAGCTCGTGCCCCGGCTGAAGCCCGCCACGGTCAGCCCATTGGCCTCCGCCAGCTCCACGGCGAGGCTCGACGGTGCGCTGACGGCGGCCAGGACGGGAATTCCGGCGAGGGATGCCTTTTGCACCAGTTCGAAGGACGCCCGGCCGGAGACCTGCAGGACGGTGCCGGTCAGCGGCAGGAGGCCTTCGCGCAACGCCCACCCCACCACCTTGTCCACGGCGTTGTGCCGTCCCACGTCCTCGCGCAGGCACAACAGGCGTGGCTCGCCGTCGTCCCCAATCCTGAAAAGGCCCGCCGCGTGCACTCCGCCGGTATCGTCAAAGAGGCGCTGCGATTTCCGCAGCAGCCCAGGCAACGACGCCAGGACCTCCGCATCGACTGTCAGCGGATCCGACTGCGGGCTGAAGTGCGAGGACTTTTGGACTGCATCGATGGAGTCCGTTCCGCAGATGCCGCAGGAACTGGAGGTGTAGACCTTCCGCCCGGTATCAGGAACCTCAACGTCGGGCCGCAGCTGGGCCTCCACCACGTTGAACGTCTGGACACCGTCCTCGTCCTCGCCGGCACAGAACCGCAGCGATACCAGTTGCTCCGAAGCCCAGATGACGCCCTCGGACACCAGGAATCCGGCCACCAGGTCAAAGTCGTCCCCGGGGGTGCGCATGGTCACCGAGTAGGAAAGCCTGCCAATCCGGATTTCCAGCGGCTCCTCCACCGCAAGGACGTCTTCGCGGTGGCGGACCGGGTATTCCAGCGCACCCGGCGATCCGTCCAATACGTACTTGTGCACCTTTCGGCGCTGGGTTACGCGTCCCATGTTCCAGCCTGCCTCGTCATGACTCCATCATGGCACTTTCGGGGCCTGGATCAGTCCAGCAGCGCGCTCCAGTCCACGGGGCCGCTGGGCGCAGGCTTGCCCTTGGGCTGCACGGTGCGTCCGGCGGTTCGGGGCTTGGCCTTGGCCGCCGCGTCCGCGGGCGGCGGGATGGGCGGCCCCCAAGGCAGCGCGAAGGCCGGGACCGGCTCCCCCAGTTGCACGCCGTGCGGCGGTACCACCAGCACGCCGTCGGCGGCAGCCAGCCCCCGCATCATTCCGGGTCCAGTGTGCTGGGCCGGCGATGCCATGCCATACAGCAGCCGGAACGGCATCAGCCGGGTGCGCCCGGGGTCCGGCTCGATCATGGTGCCGCACGGCACCTCCTGCACGGCGGGCATGGCGGCGTGGCCCAGCGCGGCGAGGAGCGGGGCGCCCACTGTGGACAGTGCCATCATGGCCGCGAGCGGGTTGCCCGGGAGTCCCAGGACGAAGCGGCCGTCCGGAAGTTCGGCAAGGACTGCGGGGTGCCCCGGACGCATGGCCACGCCGTCGATGACCAGCCGGCCGCCAAGTTCAGCCACGGCCCGCCGGAAGTGGTCGGTCCCGGAGCGCCCGGTTCCCCCGGTAGTGATGACGACGTCGGCCGGCAAGTCCGGCGCGTCCGGTACCTCCGGCACAACGTCTTCAAGCGCCGAAAGCCATTCCTCGTAGGGGTCCCCGATCCGCTGCTGACCGCCCGGTATGCCGCCCAGCATTGCTACGACATCCTGCAACTGCGGGCCGAAGGTGTCGCGCACCTGGCCGGGACCGGGGGTGCCTGAGTCCACTACCTCGGAGCCTGTGAGGACGAGGCGCACCACGGGTTTTCCCCTAACCTGCAGTTCGTCGTGGCCGGCCAGTGCGGCCAGTGCCAGATGTGCGGGGTTGAGGTCCACGCCGGCTTTGACCAGGACGTCCCCTTCCAGGGCCTCTTCGCCCGCTTTCCTGATGTGCTCTCCGGCGCGCGGTTCCCCCGGACGCGCCTTTCCTCCGGTCATCAGCACCGGGAGTCCCTCGTCGTCCGTGGCCAGGACTGCGTTCTCGGTCCTGAGGACCGCTTTGCCTCCGGCAGGGATCAGGCCGCCCGTGACGATGATGCTTGCCTGGTGCGGTGCCAGGCGGTTCCCCGGGTCAACGGGAATCCAGGGGCCGCTGCCGTTGACCGCCCAGCCGTCCATGGCTGAAGACGCATAGTGCGGCATGTCCTGGAGTGCAAGGATGTCCTGGTCGAGCCTGCGGCCGAGGGCCATGCGCAGGGGCACCGGACCTGGCGGGATCGGGGTGGCTGCATCGAACGCAGCCTGCCGGGCTTCTTCCCAAGTGTGAGCCAGGTGATGCCCGTGGCCGGTTTCTGCCGCGCCGGGCTCCTTTGCCTCCGGTCCAGGTGTTTCAGGCTCAGTCGTCCCCTGTGCGTCCGGGTGGTCGGCGGGTGGGACCTCCGGCCAGTCGCGGGGTTCTGCCGTCATTCGCCGGGGGTCCCGGCGGCAGCTTCATTTTCGTAATCGGCAGCCAGGGAGCGTGCCACGGCCATTGCCGCTTCCATGGACGCAGCGTCCATCTCCCTGCCGGGGGCGGCGGCCAGGCCCGCGGCGAAGCCTGCGATGAAGGTGGTGAGCGGAGCGGCCGGCCGGACGACGGCGTGCGCCGCGACGCCGGCAAGGGACAGCACCGCGTTCACGTCTACTTGGACGTCCTCCAGCTTGTACGCCTGGAGCAGGGCCCTGCACCATTCCTCCAGCGTTTCGTCCTGGCTTTTCACGACTTGCCTCCCACGTTGGCTCCGCACGTTTTGGTCAAAGTCTTCACGCTGGCTCCCGGCGGCGATCCCCAGCGCAGCAGCATCACCCCACGTATCCACATCGGCAGTGGACCCGGCGGGGACTGCGACAAGCTGCACGTCCAGATTAGCAAGGAGCGCCCGCACGGAACCGTTGACCAGGGCGTTCCGGCCGGCCAACGCGACACAGGATCTTTTTAACTCACCAGTGTTATATATGGCCGCCAGCGGCTGCGCCCGCCCGTCGGCGGAGCGGGCCATGGCACCCCGGCCGTCGCCCGCTGCAGCCACCGCGTCCCGGAGCACCGCCACTGCCTGGGATGCCAGCGGCATGTCGCAGGCAAGAACCAAGGTGAAGGGCGCGCCTCCCCCATGGCCGGCAAGGGCAGCAAGGCCGGCTGAAATCGCGGCGGCAGGACCTGCAAACGCGGGCTCCTCCCGGCAGGACAGGACGCCGGGCGGCAGGGCGGGGGCGGCTCCGGCATCATCGGACGTCCCGGAGGACGGACGGCGACTGCTGGGGGGAAGATCACCGACGACCACGGTGTGGCGGGCACCGGCAGCGGCGTCGAGGGTCCATGCCAGGAGGGTTCTTCCCCGGAGGACCAACGATTGCTTGGGCACGCCACCCAGCCGTGAGGACCGCCCGCCCGCCAGGACCAAGGCATCAAAGATCAAAGGGTCCGCTTGCATCCACCCAGCCTAGCGAACAGCAACCTCCTCAGGCCGCGTTGTCAGGCAGCGTTGTCAGGCAGCGCGCTCAGGAAGCAGGAACGGATCCCAGGCGGGGGTTGGCTTCTCCAATTCCTTGATCTGCCAGATGGTTCCGTGCGGCGGTTGCGGCACGAACCGCAGGGTCCATCCCATCTCGCCGGGCGTATGGTCACCCTTGACGTTGTTGCATCGCAGGCAGGCAGCCACGAGGTTCTCCCAGGAATCGGCCCCGCCCCGCGATTTTGGGTGGACATGGTCGATTGTGTGCGCTGCCTTTCCGCAATATGCACACTTATGCCCGTCGCGCCGAAGCACACCACGGCGGCTGACGGCCGTTGAGTGGTTGTACCGGGGGCGGATGTAGCGGTTCAGGAGGATCACGGACGGGCGGCCCAGGACGTCGGTGGGGCCCACCACGGGATCGTCCCCCTCGGCCACCACGCTCGCCTTGCCTGTGAGCACAAGCACCAGCGCCCGGCGGAAGGTGATAACCGCCAGCGGTTCATATCCAGCATTCAGAACGAGAGTGCGCATGCACGTACCTCTTCACGGCCGCACCCGTCAGGGGCACGAGGGCCGGCTGCCCTCGGCATGTCCGGGCTATGGATCGACATCACAAGAGTAAACAGAGAAATGCAATATCAGGTAATCGGCACACGCGGAGGCGGTCCCCCGCCCCAGTGCCGGGGAGCTGGATGCAGCAAATGGCGGGATTTAAGCGGGAAAGACCCCCGCCGCAGTGGCAGGGGTCTTTCCGGGCAAATCTCCGGCGTCGCCGGGTGTGGCGGCGGTGGTGGTTACCGGACGTGGATGAAGACCGGTCCGGAGCCGACGTTGGCGCTGAACACAACGGTGTCGTTGCCGTTGAAGCCGCCGTGGACTGCCATGCCGTTTCCGGCGTAGACGGCGATGTGGGCCATTCCTCCACCACCGTCGGCGTAGTAGATCAGGTCGCCGGGCTGGGCCTGGGATGCAGGCACGGTGTCACCCAATGACAGGTAACCGGCGGGCCAGTCGTGGAAGTGGATGCCGACCGCAGCCAGTGCGTTGGTCACCAGCATGGTGCAGTCCTGGTGCACGCCGAGCTGAGCGTAGGCAGCGGAGAGGATGGCAGCACCCTTTCCGCTGGCGGAAACCTGGGCGGCGGGAGCAGCAGTGGCCGCGGCAGTTGCAACCTTGGCGGTGACCTTGGGAGCGGCGACGGCCTGGGCAACGGGAGCCGGAGCAGCTTCCTGCACCGCAACCTCGGGCTCGGGCGCCGGAGCCGGGGTGGTGGTAACGGCGGGCTTCTCGAAGCTGATGGCAATGGTGGAAGCCGCTGAGATCGGAGCGTCGACTGCGGATTCAACTTCCATGGCGGATGCCGGAGCGGAGTCGCGCTTGACGTTGGTGTCGGCAGCGTTGGCGGCGATGCCGCTGGTCAGGACCAGGCCGGAAGCTGCAGCGATTACTGCAGCCTGGCGGCCCATGCCGCCGGCGTTGTCACTGACAGCCTTGGCAATGATTGCGATCGAGTTGGTTTTGGTGACCTCGGCGCGGTGCCGTGCGGTAGCACGAGTCGTCATCGGTTCTCTCTTTCGTTTTCCTCTGGACCGCGGTGGCCTGTCCGAGGGGGTTGGATGCGCCGGCATCTTGGGGGTACGCCGGCGCGTCCCGAACGGGGATGTGGTTTCTAGCGAAAAAGCTTTGGGCAAAGAAATAGCCCTTGGAGCGTGGAGCCCAAGAACTACTTGTTCAGGTGGTAGTACGTGGAAGTACCGGTGGCTGCGGGCGAGTGGAGCATGGTGCCCTGCGACGGGTTGAGCGCGCTGATCATCATGCCGTTGCCGACGTAGATGCCGACGTGTGCGCCACCGTTCTGGACCACGAGGTCACCCGGCTGGGGGGTGGAGGTGGGCGTCATGATGCTCCACGCGTTCGTGCGGGGGATGCTGATTCCGGCCTGGGCGTAGACCCACTGGACGAACCCGGAGCAGTCCCAGCCGTTGGGGGTGGTGCCGCCCCAGACGTAGGGGTGGCCGATGCCGGTGTAGGCGATAGCGGCGATGCCCGAGGTGGCTGCGGAGGAAACGGCCTCTACTGCCTGTCCGGCTTTGGACGCCTCCTGGCCGGCGGCAGTGGCGGTGCGGTCCGCGGCCGCGGTGGACTGGGTACGCACCGTTTCCACCTTCGGGGCGGCGGTGGTCTTGACCGCCGGACGCTCGAAGGAAACGGTGGCCGTGGGGGCCGCGGTGACAGCAAGGGCGGTCTGCGCCGAACCGGACTCCGTGGAGGCCGAGATGCCGGCGGTGGTGTCAGCTGCGGTGGCCGGCAGGCCCATGCTCAGGATGAGGCCTGAAGCCGCTGCCACAACGGCAGCCTGGCGGCCCACGGTCCCGGCATTGGCGCTCACGGCTTTGGACACGGCGTCCAAGGGGTTGGCGCGAACCGTTTGCGCACGGTGGCGCGCAGAATTATGGCGTGAAGACACGAAGGTAGCCTCTCCCAATGCCTGCGAGGTGAGCTGTCGGATTCGGATGGGAGTCACCCGGCCACTTTGCTTCCTGGGAAGCTCGTGACTTAACCCCAAGGCCTTCCGGAATGCAGAAGGCCAAAATTGGTTCCCCCGCCCCTGCCAGACGATGAAATGCGAACGGACCTTGAGCGGTGGCAGAGTTAGGCAATCCACTCAAGAGCGTCAACTTCGGAAAAGTTGACGCGAGTTAGACGGTACAGCAGTTTTGCTTCAATGTCACATTCAGGTCACGGCGAGTCACTGCGATCTGAGAGTGCGCAATCATACGGTTACAGCCAGCCCATCGGATCGACCACTTCGCCATTGACCTGCACTTCGAAGTGCAGGTGGCAGCCGGTGGACGCGCCGGTGGTTCCGCTCAGCGCCACGACCTCGCCGCGGGAGACCGTTTGTCCCACCTTGACGTTGAAGGACGAGAGGTGGTTGTACGTGGTCTCCAGGCCGTTGCCGTGGTCGATCACCACCCGGTTTCCGCCGCCGAACTGGTGCCAGCCGGCGAAGGTCACGGTTCCTGTTGCGGCAGCCAGGACGGACGTCCCGCACTGAGCCACGAAGTCCTGTCCGCGGTGGAAGTCTCCCGTGCCCCCGGTAATGGGGCTGACCCGGTAGCCGAAGGGCGACGCGGTCACAAGGGATGCCAGCGGGGCGGCCAGGGTTCCGGCAGAAGCGGCCCGGGTGACCGATCCTGCCGACTGGGCGCTCAGAAGCTGCTTCAGCTTTCCGTCGGGGTCCGCCTGCGTGACGACGGCCGAGCGGCTGAAGTCGATCTGGGCGCCCACATCGGCTGAAATCTGGGGCTGGGGGCTGACTGCGGAGGCAGCCTGGGGTGCGGTGCCGGCGGCATCCGTCGCCATGACGGGGCCGGTGGCGGGCATGGTCACCGTCAGCACCAGGCCGGTGGCGGCCAGGGCGATACCGGCCTTCTGGCCGATGCCGCTGGCCGCAGCAAAGTCGGTGATTTGCCGGAACGGACCTCGGCGGCGGCGTGCATCCCGCTGGGGGTCGCGGGGGCGCTCCGCAGCGGCGGGTTCGACAACCCGGGGTGCCTCAGGGGGGCCGGCCGCGCGGCGGCGGCCCCGGGAGGTCTGCATGGTCAAGAAGGGTTCCTCTCTGGAATAGCCTGCGGAGTTAGCTGTCGGATTCGGGTCAGAGAGATCACAGACCCGGCCCGTCATGGGCAAACTTCTGCACAGGGGTATTCCCGGAAGAATCCTTCACTGGAGAGGCTTGCTGCTGACGGACTTCACCCCAAGGCAGTCCCCCGCTGCCAGTTGTGGTTCCCCCGCCTCTGCCAGTAACGACTCGTACACCTGGCCCGCTGGCAGAGCTCGGCTCCGGATCAGGTAACGCTTAAGTATCAACGCTGGGTTCCACTATAGGGGCTTAAGACCCTAGGTAACAATTCCGTTATCTTTGTGTGGGACCCCTCGGGTGGGGTATAGGAGGTCGGCGTCAGGCCTGGTTCACGGCGACGAAAACGTGCGCGGCCACCTCGGGCGGAAGCTCCAGGGCGCCGTCGATTCCTGCCACCCGTACCGAGATGTAGTCACCCACGCGTTCCAGTGACACTGCCGCGCCGGGCCGGATCCCGCCTTCGTCGAGCTGGGTCAGCAGTTCCGGCTCCACCTGGATCGGTTCCGCCAGCCGGCTGATGGTCACTGCGGACGCGGGCCCATAGGCTTTCATGGCCTCCACCAGGCTGATGGCGCCGTCGCCGAAGCCGAGTCCGGGCTGCCCGCCCAAAGCGGCCAGGCCGGGGATGGGGTTGCCGTAGGGCGACTCCGTGGGGTGGTCCAGCATCTCGTAGATGCGCCGCTCCACCCGCTCGCTCATGACGTGTTCCCAGCGGCAGGCCTCGTCATGGACGTAGGCCCAGTCCAGTCCGATCACGTCGGCCAGCAGCCGCTCGGCCAACCGGTGCTTCCGCATAACCTCGGTGGCCCGCTTGCGGCCCGTGTCGGTCAGTTCCAGGTGCCTGTCACCGGAGACGACGACCAGGCCGTCGCGCTCCATCCGGCCGATGGTCTGGGAAACGGTGGGCCCCGAGTGGCGCAGGCGTTCGGCGATACGGGCCCGGAGGGCAATGATGTTCTCTTCCTCAAGCTCCAGGATGGTCCTGAGGTACATCTCCGTAGTGTCGATCAGATCCGTCATCCAGCTCAGCTCCTCGAGCGCAGTACCTTGCGTTGTCCCACCGTATCGCCTCTTCCCGCGACGTAGTCCGGGGAAAGTTTAGCCTATTTTGATCTAGTCCGAATAGGAGGCGTCGTATATGGCGTCTCATTGGCTGGACATTGGCGCAGCCCGCTCCCGCCACCCCGTGGGCTTCAGGCAGAATTGGGGGAGGTTTGCACTGCAGCCATGGCCGGCTCCCGGCCACCCCCACCCGGACCACAGCTTTCGTCCCCGCCGAATGGAGCACCTGTGAGCGACACCAGCATCACGATTCCCGCCAACCTCCTGCCCCAGGACGGGCGGTTCGGGGCCGGCCCCTCAAAGGTCCGGCCGGAACAGATTGATGCCCTGTCCGCCGCATCGAAGACCATCCTCGGCACATCCCACCGGCAGGCCCCCGTCAAGAACCTGGTGGGCTCCGTCCGCGAAGGACTCAGCCAGTTCTTCCGGGCTCCCGAGGGCTACGAAGTAGTCCTCGGCGTTGGCGGCTCCACGGCGTTCTGGGACATCGCCAGCTTCGGTCTCGTGTCGAAGAAGGCCCAGCACCTGTCCTTCGGCGAGTTCGGCTCCAAGTTTGCCGCCGCCACCAACAAAGCGCCGTTCCTGGAAGCTTCCTCGATCATCAAGTCCGAGCCGGGCACGCGCCCCGCAGCGCAGGCTGAAGCCGGCGTGGACGTCTATGCCTGGCCGCAGAATGAGACCTCCACGGGTGTCGCGGCCCCGGTCAAGCGGGTGCCGGGAGCGGACCAGGGCGCACTGGTCCTGGTGGACGCGACCTCCGCTGCCGGCGGCCTGGACGTGGACGTTGCCGAAAGCGACGTCTACTACTTCGCCCCGCAGAAGAATTTCGCCTCCGACGGCGGCCTCTGGCTCGGCCTGTTCTCGCCCGCCGCACTGGAGCGCGCTGCCGGCATCAAGGCAAGCGGCCGCTGGATCCCGGACTTCCTGGACCTCCAGACGGCGATCGAAAATTCGCGGCTGAACCAGACGTACAACACCCCGTCGCTGTCCACCCTGGTAACCCTTGACGCGCAGGTCCAGTGGCTGAACGCCAACGGCGGGCTGGATTTCGCCGCCGCACGCACCGCCGACTCCGCCGGACGCATCTACAGCTGGGCTGAGGCCTCCGAGTTCGCCACCCCGTTCGTGGCCAACCCGGAGGAGCGCTCCAACGTCATCGCCACCATCGACTTTGACGAGTCGGTGGACGCGGCAACGGTGGCTAAGGTCCTGCGCGCCAACGGCATCGTGGACACCGAGCCCTACCGGAAGCTGGGCCGCAACCAGCTGCGCATCGCCACCTTCGTGGCCATCGAGCCCAGCGACGTCTCGGCGCTGCTGTCCAGCATCGACTACGTGGTGGGCGAGCTCCGCAAGTAGTCCCACCACACACTAAAGGCGCCGCCTGGGGTAATGAGCAGTTCAGAACCCGGGCGGCGCCTTTAGTGTGTGGGAGGAAGTGCTTGCCTAGTCTTCAGGCTCCGCGCCGTCGTCGGCCGGCTCTTCATCCCCGGACCCCTGCTCCGCTGGGGCCGGCTCGTCCTGCCGGGCTTGTCCAGGTTCCGGCTGCTCGTCCTCGGGGCGCACGCGTTCGGCCCACGGCACCCACTCCGGGGCCAGGATCGATTCTTCGGACGGCAGCAGGCCCAGCTCATCGACGGTAACCACCTTGGAGCGGGAGTTACGGGTCAGCACCGCGTACCACTGCCAGCCGCCGTAGCCGGCCAGCCGGGACTCGAACAAGTGCGTGACGAGCCGGTCGCCCTCGCTCTTGGCACCAAGGTGCGGCCCGATGGTGGCGGCGGGCGTGATGCCCTCAACCGCGGCCCGTGCAGCATCAACAGCGGCTGCCAGGAACGCGTCAGGCTTGCCCGTCCGCCATACCGGAACCCCGGCCTTGCGCTTTGGCGCAGCCTTGGCAGCTTGCTCCTGTGGAGGCATGCCCGGTTGTTCAGCTTGGGGGTTCATCGGCGCCTAGACGTCCAGCTCGTCGGCAACCTTGCGCAGGGCGGCCGCAATTGCCTTGCCCTTGTTGCCGTCCGGGTACTTGCCCTTGGAGAGCGTCCCGGACAGGTTGTCCAGGACGGTCACCAGATCCTGCACCAGCGGCGCGAGGTCTTTGGCGCTCGGACGCTTTGCTTTGGCAATGGACGGGGTCTTGTCCAGCACCCGCAGGCCCAGTGCCTGGGCGCCCTTGCGGCCGTCCGCTACGCCAAACTCCACGCGGGTGCCGGCTTTGAGTTCCGTTACACCCTCGGGCAACGATGACTTGGGCAGGAAGACCTCCTGGCCGTCCTCGCCCGCGAGGAACCCAAAGCCCTTGTCCTTGTCATACCACTTGACCTTGCCGGTAGGCACGTAATCAACCTTCTTCGTTCTGCTGTCATGAGACACGGCCAGGTGCCACCGCGTCCGCATTGTTGTGCGGGTTCAAGGTATGGCCCCTGCAAACCGTGTTGGTCTGTATGCTTCAAGGTTATCCTGCCGCATGCCCTAATCACGCTTCCGGCGGTACTGTTCCGCCCCGGGCGCAAGCCCCGGGCTTTAGCGGCACGCCGGACGCCGCTGTAGCGTTACCTCCATGACACCCTTGCGTTTCCGCCCGCCCCTGATGGTGCTCGCAGCTGTTATTGCCCTGCTTTCCCTGATAGCGGTGGGAACGGTCATGGCGCTTGCCTTTGCGGGGTCCGTCGCTCCCACCTGGGTTACCTACTCAGCGCTGTACGGCCTCCCGGTGGCCTTCATCCTGATGCTCCTGCTGGTCCTCGATGGCGTGGCCGCCCGGCGGCGGGCGGGAAGGCGGGAGCCGCGGTAACGTTGGACTGATGTCCCTCATTCGTGCGCTCGGCAAGGACCTGGAGGCACGCAGCGACGATTCGTTGCGGGCACTGTTCGCCGCGCGGCCGGACCTGATCTCCCCCTCCGTGCCGGATTTCGCGGCACTCGCGGCGCGGGCGAGCTCGCGCGTCAGCGTCCAGCGGGCCCTTGAGCGGCTCAACCGGCCCCAGATGCAGGTGCTCGAAACCCTGCATTTGTGCACCAACACCGACACCGGCCACAGCGCGTCCGCGGAAGGCCTGCAAAAACTGATCCGGGGTTCATCGCTGGCAACTGTCCAACAGATCCTTGGCACGCTGCAGGAACTTGCCCTGGTGCACCCGGCCGCGCCACCGCACGGCTCCCCGCCCGCAGCGTCAGGACACGTCTTCTACCTCCCGGCGGGCGCCCTCAAGGACGTGGTGGGAATCTACCCGGCCGGACTGGGGCGCAGCTACACGGAATTGGTGCGCCTCCAGCCGGCGTTCGCCCAACGGGCAGTACCCCTGGTTGCTGAACTGCACCGCAGCGGCTTCGCCATCCACGATGCCACCACCCCCATGGAAGCGGCCCTGGCCCTCCAGCACTGGACAGCATCTCCGGAGGCACTGCGGGACATCCTCGCCGCAGCCCCGGAACGGACGACGGCGCTGCTCGCCAGGTTCCGGAACTGGGCCATGGGTGCCGTCCCCCAGGCGCAACGGAAAGCCTCGGTCCTGACGGAACCGGCCGACGTCGGCCCGGTGGACTGGCTCCTTGCCCGCGGCCTGCTGGTCCCGCTCGACGCCGCGCACGTCGAGTTGCCGCACAGCGTGGGGCTGGCGCTCCGCGGCGGTGCCGTCATTGATGACTTCACCCTTGCGCCCCCGGTCCCGGAGCTCGGCCGGACCACCGCAGCGCTGCGAAGGAATGCTGCCCTGAGCGCAATTTCGGAAACCCTGAGATTGGTCTCCGAGCTGCTGCATGCCGTCCGGGAACAGCCGCTGGCCACCCTGCGCAGCGGCGGGGTGGGGGTGCGCGAAATGCGCCGCCTCTCCGAACAACTGCGGATCGACCAGGGCGCCGTGGGACGGCTGCTGGAACTGTGCGGCCTGGCCGGCCTGATCCGCCTTGACGTCGACTCGTCGTCCTGGGTGCAGCCGCCCCAGCTCGAGTGGCTCGTCCTGCCGAGGCAGGAGCAATGGCTGTGGCTGGTCAACGCCTGGCTTGCCAGCGAGCGTGTCCCCTCAATGGTGGGCCAACCAGTCAGTACATCGCCCGGCACACCGGCCGCCCGCTCCGCATCCGGCACCACCATCGCAGCGCTGTCCGCCGGAGCGCAGCGGCCCGATGCCCCGGTAGTCCGTAAACGCATCCTGGAAATCCTGCATGAACTCACGTGCGAGGCATCCGCTCCGGACGGCGCTGCCCCGGTACTCGATGCCGCCGCGGTCCTCCAGCGGGCGGAATGGTCTCAGCCGAGGATGGCCAGGCGGTTCAGTTCCCTGATCCGCGGCGTCCTGGCCGAGGCCGATCTGCTGGGCCTCGTGGGCTCCGGAGCGCTGAGCCAGCTGGGAAGCGCGTTTGCCGAAGACAATCCCGACGCCGCCCTTGCCATCCTGGGCGAGCACCTCCCGGCAGCCCTGAACCATGTGCTGCTGCAGGCGGACCTTACCGCCGTCGCGCCGGGCTACCTGGCCCCCGCGCTCACCAAAAAACTGCTGGTCATGGCCGATGCCGAAGGGCACGGACCGGCCACCATCTACCGGTTCTCCGCCGAGTCCATCAAACGGGCGCTCGACGACGGCTTCGACGCACCCGCCCTGCTGCGCTTCCTGCGTGAACACTCGGCCACCGCCGTGCCGCAACCGTTGGAGTACCTGGTGCAAGACACCGCCTCCCGGCACGGCAGGCTGCGGGTAGGGCAGGCCGCAAGCTTCATCGAAAGCGACGATGAGGCGATGCTCGACGAACTGCTGGCCGGGCCGAAAGCGGCGCAGCTTGGGCTGGTCAGGCTTGCCCCCACCGTCGTCGCGTCATCGGCCCCGCAGCGCGATGTTGCCGCCGCGCTCCGCAGCCTGGGCCTCTCCCCCTCGGTGGACGGCACCGAACCCGCCACCCATCCTCGCCGCGCTGCTTCCCCGCAGGAAAGCCTCCGCCCCGTCTATACCGCGCCGCGGCTGGCGCCCGCGGCGGAGGACGTGGACGCCCAGCTGCACCTCCTGCGGCAGGCGCGTGACGCCGTCGGACACTCCCCGGGAGCCGCCGCGGGCAGCGAAGCCGCCACGCAGCTCGGGCTGGAAGCGCTGCAGCGGGCCATCCGGCTGAAGCAGCGGATCCAGATGAACGTTGTGGACAGCCTGGGGAATGCCAGCATGGAAGTGGTTGTTCCGCTATCTGTCAGCGGAGGCCGGGTCCGGGTGTTCGATCCCGCCAAGGAAACCGAACGGGTCCTGTCCGTCCACCGCATCATCGATATCGAAGCCGCCGAGGAACTGCGGCAGTGAAGGACTTCCCCGCGTGACCGACGGACCCCTGATCGTCCAAAGCGATAAAACCATCCTCCTCGAAGTGGACCACGAACTGGCCACCGAAGCGCGGCACGCCATTGCGCCTTTCGCCGAGCTGGAACGGGCTCCGGAACACATGCACAGCTACCGGCTGACCCCGTTGGGCCTGTGGAACGCACGCGCCGCCGGGCTGGATGCGGAAAAGGTACTGGACGCCCTGCTGAAATACTCGCGCTTCCCGGTTCCCCATTCGCTGCTGGTCGACGTCGCAGAAACCATGTCCCGGTACGGCCGGCTGCGCCTGGAGAAAGACCCGCGCCACGGGCTGGTGATGCGGACCGACGACTACCCCGTGCTCGAGGAAGTCATCAGGGCCAAGAAGATCGCGCCGCTGCTGGGGCCGCGGATCGACGGCGAAACCGTGGTGGTGCACGCATCCCAGCGCGGCCAGCTCAAGCAGCTGCTGCTGAAGATCGGCTGGCCGGCCGAGGACCTTGCCGGCTACGTGGACGGCACCCCGCACCTGATATCGCTCAACGAGGACGGCTGGCAGCTGCGCCCCTACCAGCGCCTGGCCAGCGAAAACTTCTGGGCCGGCGGCAGCGGGGTGGTGGTACTGCCCTGCGGGGCCGGCAAGACGCTGGTGGGCGCCGCGGCCATGGCCACCGGTTCCACCACCACGCTCATCTTGGTCACCAACACCGTTGCTGCCCGGCAATGGAAGGACGAACTCATCAGGCGCACTTCCCTTACGGAGGAAGAGGTGGGCGAATACTCGGGCGCCGTGAAGGAAGTCCGTCCGGTAACCATTGCCACCTACCAGGTGCTCACCACCAAGCGCGGCGGCATCTATCCGCACCTGGAGCTGGTGGACGGCCACGACTGGGGGCTGATCATCTACGACGAGGTCCATCTCTTGCCGGCACCGATCTTCAGGATGACGGCCGACCTCCAGGCCCGCCGCCGCCTTGGGCTGACGGCCACCCTGGTCCGGGAGGACGGGCGCGAAGGCGAGGTCTTCAGCCTGATCGGGCCCAAACGCTATGACGCGCCCTGGAAGGACATCGAGGCGCAGGGCTACATCGCGCCGGCGGACTGCGTCGAGGTTCGCGTCGACCTGCCGCAGGACGAGCGCGTTGCGTACGCCATGGCCGATGACGCCGACAAGTACCGGCTGTGCGCCACCTCCGAGTCCAAGACGCAGGTGGTGGAGCAGTTGGTGGCACGCCACGCCGGTGAGCAACTGCTGGTGATCGGCCAGTACATCGACCAGCTGGACGAGCTCGGCGAGCGCCTGCAGGCACCGGTAATCAAGGGCGACACCTCCGTGAAGGTGCGCCAGAAGCTCTTTGACGCGTTCCGAGCCGGTGAGCTGCAGACCCTGGTGGTGTCGAAGGTGGCCAACTTCTCGATCGACCTGCCCGAAGCCTCGGTAGCCATCCAGGTCTCGGGCTCCTTCGGGTCCCGGCAAGAGGAAGCACAGCGGCTGGGGCGCCTGCTGCGGCCCAAAAAGGATGGCCGGGCCGCCCGGTTCTACTCCCTGGTGGCCCGCGACACCCTGGACCAGGAGTTCGCCGCCAAGCGCCAGCGGTTCCTGGCCGAACAAGGGTATGCCTACCGGATCATGGACGCCAAGGACGTGGAGGCTGCCGGATAGGATCCGGCAGCCTCCACATCGTCAGCTCACGCCATACGAACTGTCGCGTTCCATGGTTCCCGTCCGCGGATCGAACTGCGGACGCTCGTAGGCCAGTTCGCCCCCGCTGCGGCCGCCGTAGGGGCGGCCGTGGTCTGCGAACTCTTCCCGGAAGAACGCCAGGCACCACTGGCCCATCTGCATCCGGGCGCCGGTCCTGAGCAGGGAAGGGCCGGCGGTGGCAACGCTTCCGCTGACCGGGCCGTGCGGCACCAGGACATACTCATCCTGCTCGTCGTGCCTGATCTCCGCGTGCAGCCCCTCCAGGCCATCGAGCCGGATGTCGGACTCCGGGCTGCTGCCAATCGTGGTGACCTCGCCCGACAAGGCCACCTCACGGGGGATCTGGCCGGTCCACGTGGTTGCGTCCTGGACAAAGATGAGCCGTGGCCGGCCGCTCCCCCTGGTGTAATGGGTGGTGGTGATGCGGCGGGGAATACGCCGCCGCACAGTGGGAAGCAGGGGCAACGGCGTAGCCGGCGGCAGCAGGGCAATGCCCTTTGGCCGGCGCCGTCCCTGCCGGAGGAGCGGCAGGAGGGTTCCGAGCTTCCCCAGCTTGATATAAGGCGACCTGGTGACGAGCCGCTGCGATGCAGGACTCTCCACGGCTCCCAGGCTGATGAGGTTTCCGTCCGGACCGGAGACGTGGACACTGATGCCTTTCCTGGCCAGCACCTCGGCCAAGGGCTTCACTTCGTCCAGGGACGGGAGCCCGCCTCCCAACGGGGCCAGGTCCGCGAGGGATACCGTCACCTCCGTACCGGCGGCCTTGGCGCTTCCCCGGGTGACTGCCCCGGACTCATCCAAGAAGGAGAAGTCAAGGTCCAGATCCAACCGGTACTCAGCCATGTCTTTCAGCCACGGTTCAGATCGGATCCGGCGGCATCCTTGTCGCTGGTGGTAACACGCAGGCTGCCGTTGAGCTTCCAGGTGGCCCGCGGTGCGTCAGGACCAATATCGCGGGGCACCTCGATGGTCATGTCCACGAACTGGTAGTTGATGGCAGCACCCTTGCCGGTGAGATAAGACCACATTTCCTCCGCCAGGTCCGCCCAGTCGCGGATGCTGCGGTCCGTGGATGTGGAGTTTTCAGATGCGCTCAGATCAGTCATGATGGTCAATCCCTTCACATGGGCCAGGAGCGATGGAATCCGGGAATCAACACTGTATTCCCGGGCCCCTGACGGCGGAAGACATGGGGCCCGGAACGTTCTCACCCTGATTTCGGTTCCCGCCGTCGCGTGCCGCAAGCCACGGATCGGGGGACACTGGATGCATGAGCATGCGCATCATTCCCGCAGTCCCCGGGCCGGGCCAGGAATCGGTCTGGGACTACCCCCGTCCGCCACGGATCGAACCCAGTACCGAACACATACGGATCGTCCTGGGCGGCGAAGGGATCGCCGACACCACCGATTCGCTGCGCGTCCTGGAAACCAGCCATCCGCCGGTCTACTACCTGCCGCGGTCTGCGTTCGTGACCGGGTCACTGGAGCCGGCCTCCGGCAGCAGTTTTTGTGAGTTCAAGGGCTCCGCTGAGTACCTGACGGTCCGCGGGGGCGGCGAGGAAGCCGACGGGGCCGCCTGGTCTTATCCCGAACCGTCGTCCGGATTCGAGGCCCTGGCAGGCTGGGTGGCCGTCTACGCGGGCAGGATGGATTACTGCGAGGTGGACGGTGAACGCGTGCTTCCGCAGCCTGGCCGCTTCTACGGCGGCTGGATTACCCAGCGGATCGTTGGCCCCTTCAAAGGAGAGCCGGGAACGATGGGCTGGTGAACACAAGCACACCACCATCATGCTCACAACGAATATCCAGACAACTCCCAGATACTGGGAGCATGATGGGAGCATGAACAAGAACGGTCCCGAAGCCAGGCTGCTCGTCGTCGATGATGAACCCAACATCCGCGAGCTCCTCTCCACGTCCCTCCGGTTCGCAGGCTTTGAAGTTGTCTCCGCAGCCAATGGGCGCGACGCCCTCGCTGCCGCGGACACCCAGGCGCCCGACTTGGCCGTATTGGACGTCATGCTCCCGGATATGGATGGGTTCACCGTCACCCGCCGCCTGCGCGCCGCCGGAAAGCACTTCCCTGTCCTTTTCCTGACGGCGAAGGACGACACGGAAGACAAAGTCACGGGCCTGACCGTCGGCGGCGACGACTACGTCACCAAGCCGTTCAGCCTCGATGAGGTAGTGGCCAGGATCCGCGCGGTGCTGCGCCGGACCCAGCCCATGCTGGATGACGACGCGATCATCCGTGTTGACGACCTTGAGCTGGACGACGACGCCCACGAGGTGCGCCGCGGCGGCACGGTCATTGAACTCTCCCCCACCGAGTTCAAGCTGCTGCGCTACCTCATGCTCAATCCCAACCGGGTCCTGTCCAAGTCCCAGATCCTGGACCACGTGTGGGAGTACAACTTCAACGGTGATGCGTCCATCGTGGAGTCCTACATTTCCTACCTCCGGCGGAAGGTGGACATCGATCCCGAAGCCCCGGCCCTGATCCAGACCAAGCGCGGCGTGGGCTATGTGCTGCGGACGGCTGAAAAGCGCTGACCTTGCTGAAGCGGTGGAAGTCGGCCTCGCTCAGGTCGCAGCTGGTGGCCATGATCATGGCCCTGCTGATCGTGGCCCTGACGGTGACCGGGGCCGTCACCCTCACGTTGCTGCACAGCTACCTCCAGGGCCAGGTGGACGACAAACTGAACGCCGCCGTCGACTCTGCCCGGCAACAGCGCTCGTTCACGCAGTTGCAGGCGCCGAGCCCCATTCCCACCGACTATTCGCTGATGCTCTTCGCCCCCGGCCAGCAGCCGTACACGTTCGGTGGCGACCCTGACGACCACCCGGACATCACGTCCATCACCGTTGACCAAGCCCAGGCCCGGGAGCTTGCCCCCTTCCAGGTCCGTGGGACGGACGGGCAAAGCTGGCGGGTGGTGGCGGTGACGGTCCAAAACGGCCAAACGACTGCCGTTGTGGTCATCGGGCTGCCCTTGGCGAGCGTCGACGACGTCCTCAAGCACGCTACCCTGGTGGTGACCGGGGTGGGCCTGCTAACGCTGCTGCTGGCCTCCCTCATCGCGAGCTGGACGGTGTCGCGCTCCTTCCGGCCGCTGGCAAGGGTGGAGAAGACGGCGGCCGCCATCGCCGCCGGTGACCTCTCCCGCCGCGTTGAGGTGGAGAATCCGGCCACCGAGCTGGGCCGGCTGAGCAGCTCGTTGAATGCCATGCTGGCGCACATTGAGACTGCGTTTGCCGCCCGGACCGCATCCGAGGCCAGGATGCGCCGTTTCGCCGCCGACGCCTCCCATGAACTTCGCACACCGCTGGTGACCATCCGCGGCTTCTCCGAGCTATACCGCCATGGCGCGCTGTCCACGGAAGAGGACGTGGCCACCGCGATGGGCCGGATCGAAAGCGAGGCCAAGCGCATGGGTTCCATGGTTGAGGACCTCCTCCTGCTGGCCCGCCTGGATGAGCAGCGGCCGCTGCAGCAAAAGCCCGTGGACCTGCAGTTGATCGCCCACGATGCCATGGTGGACACCCAGGCCAGCGACCGCTCCAGGACCATCACGCTGGCGGGCCTCGATGGCGGCCCTGCCAGGCCTGCCCCGGTTCTCGGAGACGAGGCCAAGCTGCGCCAGGTGGTGGGCAACCTCGTAGGCAACGCGCTGCGGTACACCCCTGACGGCAGCCCCATCGAACTGGCCGTGGGAGTCCGCAGCACGGAGGGTGAGGCGCGCTCCATCATCGAGGTGCGGGACCACGGGCCCGGCATTTCGGAAGAGGATGCGGCCAAGGTCTTCGAACGGTTCTACCGTGCCGATACCTCCCGGACCCGGGAGACGGGCGGCAGCGGCCTGGGCCTGGCCATCGTGGCGGCAATAGTTGGTTCGCACGGCGGTTCAGTGCGGGTGGAGAGGACCGACGGCGGAGGGGCCACGCTGGTGGTCAGCCTGCCGCACCGTGACGAAGCACCCGCAGCTGACGCGGCGGACGGAGAGGAAGCGACGGACGGCGGCGCCGCCAGGCGTGCCGCGGGCAGCGGCAGCTCGGTTATCCACATATAGGGCTCAGGCCATGGCTCCGCCCCGCGCGGCTTCCTAGGCTCGTTTCAGCAGCCCGGAACCGCCGGGCCGGAGGCGTCTCCGCAGGACCGAAAGGCATAGCCATGAGCATCATTTCCGTCGACACCGAGCTACTGCAGCTGAAATCCGCCAACGTGCAGGCCACCGTGGAGAGGATCAGCGCCGACGTGCAGGCCATGAAGCGTGGCCTCGACGAGCTGCAGGGCTCGTGGCGCGGCTCGGCAGCCAGCAACTTCCAGGCCCTCGTCACCGAGTGGACCATCACCCAGAATCGGGTGGAGGCGTCGCTGGCTTCCATCAACGCGGCCCTGTCCTCCGCGGCAGCCACGTATGCCCAGGCCGAGCAGGGCAACGCGCAGCGGTTCAGCTGACAGGTCAGGCTTCCGGGGTTCCTTGGTGGAACCGCAGCCGCCACCGTTCGCCATCAAGGACCCACAGGGAGCTTCGCAGCGTGGTGCCGGCGCGGGCAAAGCTCCGGTATGTCAGCAGGACGGTGCCGGCGCCAATCCGCTCAGCGCCCAGAACCTCGATGTCGGTCCGTTCACCGGGGTTCTCTTCGAGGGCCATCATCATGGCGTCCCGGGTCCAGACCCTTCCCGAGCTGCCAATTTCCATGAAGTCCGGATGGAGGAGGACTGCCGTCCGGCCAATGTCGCCGCGCACCAGCGGACCCAGCAGCTCACGTTCGAGTTGCTCTACCAGCGCCTCTGGCGCGACCGCACCGGCCTGCTGCGCTGCCTCGGCAACCTCCTGGGCTTCCGTATCCAGCTCACTGAACAGGTCAAGCTCGTCATAGGCCGATACGGGTTGAGGCATGGCCTGCGGTTTGCTGCTTCCCGCTGCAGGGACTCTTTGGCCGGCCGCTGCCGGGCGCGTGTCCGAACGGGCGGAGCCTGCATCCGGGCGGACGGCGGCAGCCGCAGAGCGGGCGGGTGCGGGGGCAGGGATGTCGAGGGTAGCCGGCTGCAGGCCGCTGCCGGGCTGCTGCTGCGCCTCAAAGCTGTGCCCGGATGCCCCCGGATGGTGCGCCCCCGGGAATCCGGGACCCGACCGGGCGGCCACGCCCTGCTGGTAGGCGGTTGCCGCGGCGCGGGCACGTTCATCCGCGGCCTCGTTCAGGCTGTGGCCGGCATGGCCCTTGACCCATTCGAAGGTGTACGTCCGGCCAGCCAGCTCGCGGTCCAGTTCCTTCAGCAGTTCAACGTTCAGGACGGGCTTCCCGTCAGCCTTGCGCCATCCCTTGCGCTTCCACCCGGGCATCCATTTGGTAATGGAGTTGATGACGTACTGGCTGTCGCAGAGGATGCGAAGGTCCTCCCCCGGAAGATGCGCGGTGGCCCGCAGGAGATCCAGGACAGCCATCAGCTCGCCCTGGTTATTGGTCCCGTGGGGCCAGCCGCCGGCCCGCCAACAGTTGTCATCCACGTACCAGGCCCAGCCGGCCGGGCCCGGGTTTCCCAAGGCCGAACCGTCAGCCGCTGCAGTAATCGTCACCGGTCCATCCTGCCAGAAGCCAATGACAATAGGCTGCCGCCGCCGCGGCACAAGCGCGCCCGACTGTCCGCCGCACGGCGCACCGCTCCCGGAAGCCCCGCGGCAGCAGGCCGGAAACAGCATTTGGGAAAACGTTTACCGAAAACCTTGACTCCCACCGCCCGCGCACGAAACAATCGCAGAATCACAGTGAGAAAGCGTTTTCCCGCAAAGTCCGGTGCCCGCAACGACGTGGGATCGACCCAGCGGCTACAAACCCGGAAGGAACATCAATGACGAGTCCAGCCTTAAGCCGGCGCAGTTTCCAGCTCGGCGCCGCCGCCTTGGCCCTCTCCCTGCTGGCAACGGGCTGCGGCGCCCCCGCCGGCTCGGGGGACAACGGGCAGGTGACCCTGCGGTTCGCGTGGTGGGGCAACGAGTACCTGAACGCCCAGACCCAGAAGGTCATTGCCGCGTTTGAAGCGTCGCACCCGAATATCAAGATCAAGGCGGAGCCGGGCGAATGGGCCAGCTACTGGGACAAGTTGGCAACCAAGACAGCCGCCAATGATGCCCCGGACGTCATCCAGATGGACCAAAAGTACATCGCCGAGTACGGCGGCCGCGGCGCGCTCCTGGACCTGTCCAAGCAAAGCACCATCGACACGTCCAAGCTGGACTCGGAGGCCCTGGCTTCTGGCCAGTACAACGGCGCCCAGTACGGTCTCAGCACCGGCCAGAACGCCTACGTCATCATGGCGAACACCAAGGTGTTCGCGGCGGCGGGCGTTCCGCTGCCTGACGACAAGACGTGGACGTGGACGGACTTCACGGACACCGCGGCGAAGATCAGTGCGGCCAGTGCCGGAAAGAGCTACGGCGCCGCCTACGGCAGCAATGAAGCAGACTTGATCATCTGGCTCCGCCAGCACGGACAGGACCTGTACTCAGGTGACGGCAAGCTCGGTTTTGAGACGGCGACCGCCGCCTCCTTCTGGGAACGGCTCAAGGACCAGCGCGATTCGAAGGCCAGCCCGCCTGCCACCGTCGCCACCGAAGACGCGGGCGCGGGGCTCGAGGAAAGCCTGTTCGGCACCAACCGGGTGGCCATGGCCTGGTGGTGGACCAACCAGCTTGGCTCCTTGGAGTCCACCACGGGAAGCAGCATCAGAATGCTGCGGGCCCCGAGCATCAGCGGCGCCTCAGCCAGCAACGGGATGTACTACAAGCCCACCATGTTCTGGTCCGCGTCGTCACGGTCCAAGCACGCGCAACAGGCAGCTGAATTCATCGACTACCTCACAAACAGTCCGGAGGCCGGCGGCATCCTGATGACGGACCGCGGCGTGCCCACCAACAGCGCGATCGTCGCGGGCATTACTCCGTCGCTCAAGCCGGCTGACACCACGGTGGTGGGCTTCCTCAAGGACATCGCGCCGGACATCAAGGGCGCGCCACCGGTCCCGCCGGTGGGTGCGGGAAGCGTCCAGAACGTCATCAAGCGCTACACGGATGAAGTGTTGTACGACCGCCTGACACCGCAGGCGGCCGCGGACGCTTTCAAGAAGGAAGTGGAAGGGATGCTGGCTTCCGCCCGGAAATAGCCCCGGGGAACACAAAAAATGCGGCCCCCTCCTGAGGAGGGGGCCGCATTTTTAGGTCAGCGGGACAGGTCCCGGCAGTGGGCTTAGAAGCCGCCCATGCCGCCCATGCCGCCCATGTCGTCTCCACCGGCGGGGGCAGAAGCCTTCTCGGGCTTGTCTGCCACCACAGCTTCGGTGGTGAGGAACAAACCGGCGATGGACGCCGCGTTCTGCAGGGCAGAGCGGGTGACCTTGACCGGATCGTTCACGCCGGCTGCCAGCAGGTCGACGTACTCGCCGGTGGCTGCGTTCAGGCCGTGGCCTGCGGGCAGGCCACGGACCTTGTCGACAACCACGCCGGGCTCGAGGCCGGCGTTGAAGGCGATCTGCTTCAGCGGGGCGTCGATGGCAACGCGGACGATGTTGGCGCCGGTTGCTTCGTCGCCGGACAGCTGCAGGTTGGCAAATGCCTTGGCACCGGCCTGGATGAGGGCTACACCGCCACCGGCGACGATGCCTTCTTCAACCGCGGCCTTGGCGTTGCGGACGGCGTCCTCGATGCGGTGCTTGCGTTCCTTGAGCTCAACCTCGGTGGCGGCACCGGCCTTGATGACTGCAACGCCGCCGGCGAGCTTGGCCAGGCGTTCCTGCAGCTTCTCGCGGTCGTAGTCGGAGTCCGAGTTCTCGATCTCGGCGCGGATCTGGGATACGCGGCCGGCGATCTGGTCGGCGTCGCCGGCACCTTCGACGATGGTGGTCTCGTCCTTGGTGACGACAACCTTGCGCGCCTGGCCCAGCAGTTCGAGGCCTGCGGTCTCGAGCTTGAGGCCGACTTCCTCGGAGATGACCTGGCCGCCGGTGAGGACGGCGATGTCGGCCAGCTGTGCCTTGCGGCGGTCACCGAAGCCCGGAGCCTTGACGGCGACGGACTTGAAGGTGCCACGGATCTTGTTGACGATCAGGGTGGCCAGGGCCTCGCCCTCGATGTCTTCGGCGATGATCAGCAGCGGCTTGTTGGACTGCATGACCTTTTCGAGGACAGCAACCAGTTCCTTGACGTTGGAGATCTTGGAGTTGACGATCAGGATGTACGGATCCTCAAGGACCGTTTCCTGGCGCTCGGCGTCGGTGACGAAGTAGGCGGAGATGTAGCCCTTGTCGAAGCGCATGCCTTCGGTGAGTTCAAGCTCCAGGCCGAAGGTGTTGGACTCCTCGACCGTGATGACGCCTTCCTTGCCGACCTTGTCCAGGGCTTCGGCGATGAGGGCACCAATTTCGTCGTCACCGGCGGAGATGGAGGCGGTGGCCGCGATCTCTTCCTTGGTTTCGATCTCCTTGGCGGAGGCCAGGAGTTCGCGGGTGACAGCTTCAACGGCCTTCTCGATGCCGCGCTTGAGGGACAGCGGGTCGGCGCCTGCGGCAACGTTGCGCAGGCCTTCCTTGACGAGTGCCTGGGCCAGCACGGTTGCCGTGGTGGTACCGTCGCCGGCGACGTCGTCCGTCTTCTTGGCAACTTCCTTGACCAGCTCTGCGCCGATCTTCTCGTAGGGATCGTCCAGCTCGATCTCCTTGGCGATGGAAACACCATCGTTGGTGATCGTGGGGGCGCCCCACTTCTTTTCGAGGACGACGTTGCGTCCACGCGGGCCGAGGGTGACCTTAACGGCGTCGGCGAGGGTGTTCAGGCCACGCTCAAGGCCGCGGCGTGCCTCTTCATCAAATGCAATGATCTTGGCCATAACGGCAATAGTCCTTTCGGGACAGTCGTTAAGAATGAACCTTCGCTGCAGTGCCCGCGACGGACGATCCTTCGACAGGGGCCTCTGTATGCCACCGGCTGGGGATCTCACTGAAGTGAGGCGTTTCTTTCGCTCTTCGACCGGTGCCTTGCGCGGCCGGCCGGAACCGGGCGTTGCTTAGCAGTCGGTACGTCAGAGTGCTAACTCCATAATTAGCACTCCCCCGGTGAGAGTGCAAGCGAAATGACCCCGGACGGGCAGCTGGCGGCGGTCGGTTCGCCGAGGGCGATCAGCCCGGATGTCCGGCTGTCTCCCGCCCGCTCGGAGCGGGAATGTTGTCCGGCCCGTAAGTAAAGACGGAGAAGGACGCCATGGTGATATCCCCGTTCGCATCAAAGGCAATGGGGCCCGACTCGCCGTCGTAATTGATCTCCGGTCCGGCAGCCAGGCCGCCCAGGCACGCCTTGTAAGTCACGCACGGCGCAGCGGCCGTTCCGGCGCCTGGTGCCGCTGTCCCGCCCGATACCGGGATCAGGTTGGCGGCGATCGAGCGGCCGGCGTCGTCCTGCGCCCGTGCCGCTGCCAGCGCTGCCAGGGTCACGGCGTCGTAGGTTTCGGCAGCGTAGGAGACGTCCTTCAGGGTCGGGTCCACCGCTAAGAGTTTTGCCTGGAAGGCGGCGGAAGGCAGCTGGCCCGGGACCACCGCGCGGGCACCATCGAGGACCTTGGGACCGAGACCGGAGCCGTAGCGGGCGAAAGCGCCGTCGCTCATGATGATGCGTGAACCGCCAAGGCCGGCACCGTTCAGCGCGGACAGTGCGCCTTGGGCGCCCTCACGGGCTATCAGGACGACGGCGTCCGGCTTGGTTTTGGCGATGGAGCCTGCCGCCGTGGCGGCGTCCCCGGTTGTGAAGCCGGCACCTGGAAGGACGGTAAGCCCGGACTGCTTTGCCGCTTCCGTGACGGCCGCCTGCAGGTCCTTGCCGTAGGAACCTGCCTGGTACAGCACGCTGATGCTGGCTGCGCCGCCGTCCTTGGCGAGTTTGGCCAACACCGGGCCTTGCGCGACGTCGGCCGCCGCAGTGCGGAAGTAGTAGCCGCCGCTGGCCATTCCGGTCAGGCCGGCGGCGGTGTTGGCCGGCGAGATGAGCGGTATGTGCGCGCGGGACAGGACGTCGACGGCTGCCTCCGCGTGGCTGGAGTCGGTGGGTCCGATGACCACGTCCGCCTTGGCGGCCAGCAGGGATTTCGCCTGCCCGGCGGTGTCCTGGTCCGGATGTGCGGGCAGCAGTTCGACGGGGCGTCCCTTGTGTCCCCCCGCGGCGTTGATGTCCTGGACGGCAAGCTTGGCGGCCGCGAGCTGTGGCTGGTTCAGGAAAGCGTTGTCGCCGGTGTTGTCCAGGACCAGGCCCACCCGGAGGACGCCGTCGCCGGATGCCTCGGCGGACTCCACCCTGGCATTTCCGCCTGTCCCGGAGCACGCTGTGGTGCCGAGAACGGCTGCCAGGGAAACGGCCAAGGCAGTGCAAAGCGCAGGACGGTGCATCGGCTTCACTCGGCGGGCCGGACGTTTTCCGCCTGCGGGCCTTTGTCGCCCTCGCCGACCTCCAGCTGCACCCGTTGGCCTTCCTCGAGGGCCCGGTAGCCTTCGCCCCGGATCGCAGACCAATGGACAAAGATGTCATCACTGGAGCCGTCAACAGTGATGAAGCCGTAGCCTTTTTCAGCGTTGAACCATTTGACGGTTCCCAGTGCCATGGTGACCAACTCTTTTCCGTTGCGGCCGGATGGGCCGGCGCTGTTGCGTGCAGCCCCGCGGGCCGTGGCCTGGAATCACTCTAGCCAACAGCCGCTGCGGGTCGCGGGCAGCGGCAGGCCCGGAGCCGGGAACGTTATGCAGGCGTAACTGAGGCCGCCCGGCTACCGGTAACCAGGGCCCAAGACCACCACGAGCGGCACCTGGAACTCGGTGCTGCTGACGACGGTGGGGATGTTCAACAGCGCCCCGAGCTCCTGGGCGCTGGCCAGTTGCTGGGGACCGGAGTAGTAGATCACGGAGGATTTCTGCGGCGCACCGGACCAGTTGCCCACCTGTCCGAGCCGCCAACCATCAGCCTGGACTGTTCCGCCAATGCGGCTGGCCAGTCCTGCGGTACCGGCCGCGTTGTAGATAGCGACTGCCTGCGTCCGGTCGACGGCGGCCTGCTGGGTGGCCGAAGGCGTCGGCTCCGGGCTGGTGCTGGACGGCCCGGCGGTGGCCGAAGGTTCGGCCGCGGCTGGGGGCGTGGTTGCCTGAGTGGAGGAAGCGGTGGAACCCGTCCCGGCCAACGCAGTGGATTCCACGCTGGCCGATGCCTCGGTTGCCGTGGCGTTGAAGCCGAGCTTGGGGAGGATCAGGAAGGACACCAGGCCGATGGCCAGCGCCGCCACGCCCACTGCGAGGATGGGCCACAGGCGCACCCGGGATGGGGCCGAGGCCGTCCGGTGGACACCTTGTCGCGACGCGGCCTCGGGGACCTTGTCGAATTCATCGCGGGCGTATTTGGTCATGATGGAAGGACATCCTTGTTGATTGCTGCCAGGGTCCCGGCCTGGGGTGTGTTAAGCGTCGGATCCCAGGCGGCGGGCGGTGCGTGCACGGTGGCGCGACGTACGTAGTCTACGCAATCTCTTGACCAGCATGGGATCGTGGGCCAGGGCATCCTCGCGGTCGATCAATGCGTTGAGGAGCTGGTAGTAGTGGGTCGCCGAGAGGTCGAACAGCTCCCGGATGGCCTGTTCCTTGGCGCCGGCGTACTTCCACCACTGCCGTTCCAGCGCCAGCATCTGCTGTTCGCGCTCGGTGAGGGAGGAATCACGGAGCAGAAAATCCGCCAGCAGGGACTTCCGTGGCTCCTGCTCCGGCAGGTGTTCCCGGGCCGGTTCCGCCACGGCACACTCCTTCGCTGGTTACGGTATATGTCTCACCCCCATGCTACCGGGCGAATAACAGCAGTGTCATTCGGGCTGGCCTTCGAGACGCTTTGCCGGCCCGCAGGCGCCTCCTGCAAGAATGGAACGATGTTTGAATCGGATGCGCTGTTCGACCTGCAGCAGGACCCGGTGGACGCCACCCGCTTCAGCGATCTCGCCAAGCTGCCCCTGGCAGAGCTCATGGCGCCGGACTGGGCGGCGGCACTGCAGGGTGTGGAAGGAAAGCTGCGGTCAGTGCTGGCCTTCCTTGCCGGCGAAGAGGCGGCCGGGCACCAAATCCTGCCGCCGCCGTCGAACGTCCTGCGCGCGTTCCGCCAGCCGCTCGCCGGCGTGAAAGTCCTCATCGTGGGGCAGGACCCCTACCCCACGCCGGGGCACGCCGTCGGGCTCTCCTTTTCCGTGGACGCGCGAACGCGGCCGCTCCCCCGCAGCCTGGTGAACATCTACCGGGAACTCGAATCGGACCTGGGCATTCCGCCGCGCGTCCACGGCGACCTGTCCGCCTGGGCGGAACAGGGAGTCCTGCTCCTGAACCGGGTGCTCACCGTCAGGGCCGGGTCCGCGGGCTCCCACCGGGGCAAGGGCTGGGAGGACATTACGACGACGGCGGTCAGCGCAGTGGCCGGACGCCGCGCCGCGGACGGGTCCAGGGCGCCCCTGGTGGCCGTCTTGTGGGGCAAGGAAGCAGAGGGGGTCAGTCCCCTGCTGGCCGGTGCGCCCATCGTCGCCAGCGCGCACCCCAGCCCGTTGTCCGCCTCACGCGGCTTCTTTGGTTCCCGGCCGTTCAGCCGTGCGAACGAGCTGCTGCGGGAACAAGGTGCGCCGGACGTAACCTGGGAGCTTCCGCCGGTGCCCCTGGCTTAGGCTTGCCTGATGAGCACTGTCCCCGCCGCCACCAGCGCTACGAAGAACAACCGCCCCCAGGTCAACCTGACGGTACTGCGCAAGGAGCAGTTGTCCCCGCACATGGTCCGGATCATCGCAGGTGGGGACGGCTTCAAGGACTTCGTCAACAACGCATTCGTGGACCGCTACGTGAAGATCGTTTTCCCGCAGCCCGGCGTGGACTACCCCTCCCCCTTGGATCTGTGGACGGTCCGGGAGACCATGCCCCGCGAGCAGTGGCCGTTTACCCGCACCTACACGCTGCGCTGGGTGGATCACGGGGCCAGGGAGCTCGCCATCGACTTCGTGGTCCATGGCGACGAAGGCCTGGCCGGTCCGTGGGCGGCCAACGCCCAGCCCGGGGAGGCCCTCACGTTCACCGGTCCCGGCGGTGCGTACAACCCCAATCCCGAGGCTGACTGGTATCTGTTCGCCGGCGATGAGGCCGCGCTGCCGGCCATTGCCGCGTCCATCGAGGTGCTGCCTGCCGCCGCGGTGGGGCTGGCCTTCCTGGAAGTCGGGTCGGAGGCCGATATCCAGCCTCTGGACGCTCCGGCCGGGCTCGAGGTCCGCTGGCTGGTCCGCGGCGACGTCCCTGCAGGCTCCAGCACTTTGCTGGTGGATGCCGTGGCCGGGGCGGAGTGGCCTGCCGGCACGGTGGATGTCTTTGCACATGGCGAGCGGGGCTATATGAAGTCCCTGCGCGAGGTCTTCTTCAAACAGCGCGGCCTGGAACGACGCCAGGTGTCATTGTCCGGGTACTGGGCGCAGGGCCGTGTGGAAGACGTGTTCCAAGCCGAGAAGAAATTGCCGGTGGGCCAAATCTAGCGCCGCCGGGCGCGGCGTCGCTCGTTGCTCGCCAGGCTGCGGGTCAGCGGCCTGGCCAGCACGTCGCCGAGGACGATTCCGCCGGCTGTTCCCAGCACGATGGCTCCGGCGCTGAGCATGCCGCCCGCGCCGTTCAGGATTTCCGATTCCTCGACCGTGAGCACATACATGGACCGGAAGATGGTGAGCCCTGGCAGCAGGATCAGCGCCGCGGGCACAGCCACCACAAGCTGCGGCGCGCCCATCCGCAGTGCCACCACCCGAGCCAGGAGGCCGATGACAACGGCCGCCAGCGCCGGAGCGAACCGGTCTCCGATCCCCAGCAGTCCGCCGCCCAACAGGACCAGGTAGCCCGCCACGCCCACTCCCGCCGTCGGCAGCAGGAGCTGCCAGGTGGTCTGCTCGGTGATGCCGATGGCCATCACCGCGGCCGCGACGAACAGGATAAGGACCCACAGATCGTAGGCGGGCGGGAAGGTCTGCGTGACATCGATCCGCTGCAACCCCGTCAGCTCCCCCACCACGAAGGCGACGGCAATGCCGGCCACGATCGCCCCGAAGGTCAGCAGGGTGGACAGGAACCGGCCCGCGGCGGTGACCGGGAAGCCGTTGATGGCGTCCTGCACGGAAGAGACCAGCCGGCCGGTCGGCAGCAGCAACAGGATGCCGCCCACCACCACGATCGACGGCGACGCGGTTAGCCCGAACTGCCAGAGCAACAAAGCAAGGATGGTGACGACGAACGAGCAGCTGGCCGTGGTGAAGAAGTCCGGGACCCGCCAACGCCCCAGTTGCCGGGCCAGCAGGCTGATCCCGATGTTGGCCACGAACGCGATCGCCGAGGACACCACACCGCCGCCCAGCACCCCCACGAACACAGCGGCGAAGACACCGAATGCAGCGGTGACCATCCAGCGCGGATATGGTTTGGGACTGGTGATGGCCTCGTTGAGCCGGCGGATGGCTTCCTCACGGCCCACGCCGCCGGCCACGATGTCCGTGACCAGCTGGTGGACCTTGGCCAGGCCCGCGTAGTTGTTGGTCCAGGACCGCACCACGCGCAGCAGGGCGATCGGCGTCTGGTCCTTGGGGGCGTAATTGATGCCCACGGACTGGTTGGTGATGTCCACCTCGATGTTCTTCAGGCCCAGGGCGGCAGTGACGGCGATGATGCTGGTCTCCACCTCCAGGGCGCCAGCCCCGTAGCGGAACATGGTCTCTGCCAGGTGGAGCGCGAAGTCCAGGGTCTTGCGCGCCGATGTGTCCACGCCGCCCACCTGGATGGTGGGGTTGGCGTAGGGGCTGCCGGCCAGGCGGTCCACGATGCTCAACGGAGCGGTGGGCGGGTTCTCGCCCTGCACCAGGCGGCGCAGCATCCTCCGGGCGGCTGCGTCCTGCCGCAGCTGTGCAGGAGTCAACGGCTCAGTCCTGGGCAGGCCGTCAGTCTTCGGCCTGGACCCTGGCCGTTCGTGGCGGTCAGTCATGCCCGGTTCCTCCCTGTGCGCGGTGTGTGGACGGTCAGGCTGCGCGCTTCAGCGGCAGCTTGCCAAGCAGGGTGCGGGCCGCGGCGGCGGCAGACCTGGCCAGCCGGTTGGCGTGGAAGACCGCAGGCCGTACCGGCATGGTGAAGTCACCTACCAGCTGGACCACCTCCCCGCCGAACCCCTTCTTGAATTCGTAGCCGCCGTGCCCCTCCTCATCCTGGCCGGAGATGCCGAACGTGCCATAGAAGTTGTACCGCGGGTACTCCTTCTCCAGCGCGTGCAGCATCATGCCCCAGTACAGTGAGGTGGCGCCGTTGAAGTAGATGTAGTCCTGGACGGTTCCGCCAATGACGCAGACCACCTCGTCGCCGTAGCAGACGAAGTGGATGGCTGCCACGGTGGCGGTCCCCACGGAATCAGGGAACCTCTCGATGTCCTTGAGGCTCCGCTCGTAGCTGTCCACCAGGTCCTGGACCACTTTGAGCCGGTTGGCCTTTTTCTTGCTGCCGGTTTCTTCCACTTCACGCCGGAGCTCCGCGGCGGTGGCCGACTCCGCTGCCAGGCGTTCGGTGATGGATTTCCGGTAGGCGGGGATGTCGATCTTGGCCATCATGAGCTTGGTGAATTCCGCCGAGGTGGTCCGGAGCAGGTGTTCATAGTAGGCGCGCTCACGGTAGGTGAATCCCTTTTCGTCCCCGGCCCGGCTCAAGGCCCCGTAGAAGTCGTCAAGGGTTTCCAGCGTGGCCTGCTCCAGGAAGACGCCGTTCTTTTCGGCCTTGCGGATGGCCTTCCGGGTCCGGTAGCTGGTGCCCATGATGAGTTCTTCGGCGTCCTGGATTCCCACGAGGCTCTTGATGAACATCCAGTTCACGTTGACGAAGTTCATGTCCAGGCCCTGGTGCCGGAACCCGAGCCGTTCCAGGTCTGCCACGAGCGGGCGGTTGTCCTCGACGTCAGGGTGCTCGGCGCCGTCGGCGTCCCGTGCGATGTACCTGATGTTCGGCGAGATCCGCAGTTCAGCGGCTTTGCGGCCCGCGGCGTGCTTGCGGAGAAGTTCGACGACGCCGCTCACCAGGTTGCGGTCCGCGTAGTCCATGAGGGGTCCCTTGGCGCATTCGCAGATGGTATAGCCGAGCCTGGTCGTGGAGTAGTTAAGTTTTCCGGCGGCGACGAGCTCGCCGCTGCGCCGAACGCCGAAGAATTCCACCTGCTGGCCCCGGGCGCGCTGGAAACGGGCAAAATCGAGGGACTGCAGGAAGCTGTTTTGCGGGTGCTTTACGGCGAAGGCCTCAAACTCGGCGTCGCTGAGGACGGCGTATTCAAGTCCGGTAGCGGCGGAAACAGGATTCAAGGGGTGACCTTCTTCTGGACTCTTCGCGGCCTGGTGGGCACGCGCTGGGCGGACGGTGTTCGGGGCGGGCTGCACGGGGCGTATGGTCCGGCCGTGGGCTGCGGTGGACTGCATCCCACGGGATGCCGGTCAGTAGAACTGCTGGCCGGTCCGGGCGGTTTCAATCCGGCGGAGCACCTTTTCGCCGCCGCTGGTCCAGAGCTTGTGGCGCAGCGGGGACAGGACGTAGTCGTAGCAGCCCACAAAGTCGGTGACGGTCTTGGTGAAGCTGGTCTTGAACATGCCCATCCCGTAGAGGTTGTGGGTTTTGTCCTTGATCCGGGCCGCCGGCGGGGTGCCGCAGAAGTCGTATTCGGTGCAGCCGAGTTCCTGCATGCGGCGGATGGCTTCCCACTGCACCAGGTGTGAGTCCCCGTACTGTTTGCGGTTTTGGGTGGACCCGCCGTCCTTGTAGGTTGCCTTGGCTCCGTAGTTGATCACGAAGGCTCCGACGCTGGGCTTGCCATCCTCGTAGACGAAGAAGAAGTTGCCCTGGCCACGGTTGCAGAATTCGTCCCAGAACTTGGCGTAGTAGTCGTAGCTGCGCAGGGGCATGGAGCCTTTGGCGTTGACGGTGTCGGCCATCAGGTCGTAGAGCGCACGGTAGGTTGCCGGGCCTTGTTCCTGCCGTACCACCTGGCAGCCCTCGCGTTCGGCGCGCCGGATGGCGTTGCGGGCGCGCGAGGAGATCGCTTTGAACACTTCCTCGGTGCTGCCCGAGATATCCAGCAGGGCCGTGGAGTCGTTGGACTGGATGTTAGGGGCTTTGCGGAGGCCCGCTGCCTGGATGTCCTGCTGTGCCTCGGCGGTGTCGATGATGTCCGGTTCCACCTTGATGGTGAAGACGTTCAGTTTCTGGCTGCGGACAAAGGCCGCGCAGGCTTCCAGGGCGGCCTTCAGGTCCGCGGCGGCGGCAACGTCGGGGCCCTTGATGAGGTACCAGAGCCGGCCCAGGACGGGAAATGACTTTTCAAGGACCAGGTTGTAGCTGGAATTTCCAGGGGCTTCCAGGACAAGGAAGCGGACTTTCCAGCCGGTTCCGTTCTTGACCGATGCGTAGGCGGCGGACTGCAGCATGTTGCCGCCGTTGGGGTTGGCCGTGACGTGCTTGTCCCAGTTCTCAATTTCCTCGGCTGTGGCAAAACGTGCGGTGAATTCTCGCAAGGGGGCCGTGTCCAATCGGGTTTGTGCGCGGTTTCGGTGGGTCTGGATGCGTGCGGACATGCAGCATCAAGTCTAAAGCCTCAGCCACCGGAGCCATCTCCCGGCGATGCCTGGCATGGCGCCGGTGGTTCGCGGGGCGGCGTCTTGACGGGGCTGCCCGGGGTCGGCAAGGGTTGGAGGATGACGCCGGACCCGGACCAGAGCACCACTTCCGCGGATCGCGGCCGGCCTTACGGCGCCGGGACCCAAATCGCCGGTCTTGCCGCCTTCCTGGTGGCGTCCTTGATGGTGGCGGCGCTGGGCGGACTGGCCTCGGCCAGCAACGTCAACGGCTGGTATGCCACAGCGGACAAGGCTCCATGGTCCCCGCCCAACGGCGTATTTGGCCCGGTCTGGGGAATCCTTTACGCGGCGATGGCTGGTGCGGGCTGGCTGGTGTGGCGCAAACGGACGGAACGGACTCGGACCGCCCTCACCATCTACGGGATCCAATTGATCCTCAACCTTGCCTGGACCCCTGCGTTCTTTGCCCTCTACCCTGCCCTTGGGACCGCTGCACTGTGGCTTGGGATGGCCATCATCCTCGCCCTGATTGCCGCCGTTGCGGTCACGGTCCTCTACTTTGGTCCCATCAGCCGGACCGCCGGGTTACTGCTGCTGCCGTATATCTCCTGGCTGGTGTTTGCGGCTTCCTTGAACTGGTGGGCAGCTGCCCACAACTAGGGAGTGTGCGCCGGTTTCCGGGAACTGGCGTGGGTGGTCAGCATTCCACGACGTTGACGGCGAGGCCGCCCATGGCTGTTTCCTTGTATTTGTGGGACATGTCTTTGCCGGTTTCGCGCATGGTGATGATGACTTCGTCGAGGGACACGCGGTGGGTCCCGTCGCCCCAGAGCGCCATTTTCGCGGCGTTGATCGCCTTCGCGGCCGCGATCGCGTTTCGCTCGATGCAGGGGACCTGGACCAGCCCGCCAATCGGGTCGCAGGTCAGGCCCAGGTTGTGTTCCATCGCGATTTCCGCGGCGTTCTCCACCTGCGCCGGGGTGCCGCCCATGACCTCTGCCAGGCCTGCGGCGGCCATCGAGGACGCGGACCCCACCTCGCCCTGGCAGCCGACCTCGGCCCCGGAGATCGAGGCTTGTTCCTTGTAGAGCACCCCCACAGCGGCCGCGGCGAGCAGGAATTTGACGACGACGTCGTCGCGGTCAGTGCCGGTGGCTTTGTCCATGCCCGGGGCGAAGTGCAGGGCGTAGAACAGCACCGCGGGGATGATCCCGGCCGCCCCGTTCGTCGGGGCGGTGACCACCCGGCCACCGGACGCGTTCTCCTCGTTCACCGCCAACGCCACCAAGTTAACCCACTCCTGCCAATACCGGGGATCGAACGGGCCGGCATCCCACGCGGCGTCCTGGTCCGTGTCCTGCCCGTCGGCGCATTCCTTCTTCAACCGCTCAAACCAGTCAGGAGCGCGGCGGCGGACCTTCAGGCCGCCCGGCAACACCCCCTCACGCCTCAACGAGGCTGCCACGCAGGCTTCCATCACCGACCAGATGTGCAGCAACCCGGCACGGATCTCGTCCTCGCCGCGGGAGGCCTTTTCGTTCACCAGCATCACATCGGCGATCCCCAACCCTGTCACCGCGCAATGTCCCAACAGTTCCGCGGCTGTCCGGAACGGCAGCGGCAACTCCTCTTTGGACGCCTCCAGTTCCTGCTGCGCAGCGTCCTCCTCACCCTCCCGGACGATGAACCCGCCTCCGACGGAGAAGAACGTCGCTGAATGCACCACGGCCCCGGCAGCATCGGTGACGGTGAACGTCATCCCGTTTGTGTGCCGCGGCAGGACCGTCAACGGCCGCAGCACCATGTCCTTAACCCCATAGGGCAGCGGGACGGCGCCGGCGAGGTTCAAGGTCCCGGTCTCCGCGATCGAAGCCAGCCGCTCCTCCACCTCCGCGGGGAGGATCAACTCCGGATGAAACCCCTCCAAGCCCAACAGGATCGCGGTCATCGTCCCGTGCCCATGCCCCGTGGCCGCCAACGAGCCATACAAGTCCACCCGCAACGACGCCACTTGAGCCAGCACACCCGAGGCCTTGAGTTCCGCGGCAAAAACGGCAGCAGCCCGCATCGGCCCCACAGTATGAGACGACGAAGGCCCAATCCCGATCGAAAACAGATCAAAAACGCCAACAGCCATGCGATTGGTTCCTAACTAAAACGGGTGGTGGGGCGGGGTTTCGAAAAGCAAAACCACCGGCTGTCCGGCGCTATTTTTGGCGCTTGTAGAACGGGAGGTCGACGACTTCGAACGGCGCGGCCTTGCCGCGCAGGTCCACGTCCAGGGCGGTGCCGGGTGCGGAGTGTTCGACGTCGACGTAGGCCATGGCGATCGGGTAGCCGAGGGTGGGTGAGGGCTGGCCGGAGGTGACTTCGCCCACCGTGGCGCCGTCTTTCAGGACCGCGTAGTGCGCGCGGCCGGCGCGGCGTCCCTGGCCCTTGAGCCCCACGAGGCGGCGGCCGGAGGTGCTGCCTGCACCGGCTTCCTTCCTGGCTGCCAGCGCGGCCTTGCCGACGAAGTCTCCTTCTTTGGACAGCGCGACGACGGCACCGAGGCCGGCTGCGAACGGGTCGCCTTCCAGCGAAAGTTCGTTACCGTAGAGCGGCATCCCCGCTTCGAGGCGCAGCGAGTCGCGGGAGGCGAGCCCTGAGGGGGTGAGCTGGCCCTCGTCGGCAATGGCGATCAGCGCCTGCCAAAGGCCGGCGGCGTCCCCGTTGTCCACGAAGATCTCAAAACCGTCTTCGCCGGTGTACCCGGTGCGGGCCAGCAGCAGGTCAAGGCCCGCACCGCCCACCAGGAAGGGAACCTCGACGGCGGCGTAGTACTTCAGCTCTGTCACCAGTGCATGCTGTGCTGCCGGGACCAGTCGCAGCAGAATCGACTCGGCTTTGGGGCCTTGGACTGCGATCAGTGATGTGCGGGCCGAAGCGTCCTCAACCTCCACGTCGAACCGGGCGGCACGGTCCTGCAATGCTGCCGCGACGGTGGCTGCATTTCCTGCGTTGGGGACCACCAGGAAGACGTCGGTACCGTCCTGCGCCGCGGGACGGCGGTAGGTGATGAGGTCATCGATGATGCCGCCGTCTTCGTTGCAGATCAACGAGTATTTGGCCTTGCCCACGGCCATGGCGGAGATCTTGCCCACCAGGGCGTAGTCCAGGAACGCGGCGGCCTCGGGGCCGGTGACCCAGACCTCACCCATGTGGGAGAGGTCGAACAGGCCGGCAGTGTTGCGGACGGCGTGGTGTTCGGCCAGTTCGGAGCTGTACTTAAGCGGCATCTGCCAGCCGCCAAAGTCCGTGAAGGAGGCGCCCAATTTTTTGTGCTCGTCGTAGAGCGCGGTGTACTTCTCAGTCATTGAAAGTCCTCTGGGAGCGGTAGTTGAGCTGGTCGAAACGCGGGCCGGCCAGCTCAACCCCCGGGGCGGGTTTAGTTCTCGAATTCGGAAAGCGGCGGGCAGGAGCAGATGAGGTTTCGGTCGCCGGCTGCGCCGTCGATCCGGCCGACGGGCGGGAAGTACTTGTCCTGCTTGTGGTGGGCCGGGAACGCTGCCTGCTCGCGCGGGTAGGCGCGGTCCCAGTCGGAGCTCACGACGGCGGCGGCCGTGTGGGGTGCGTGCCGCAGGGGCGAGTCGGCCACGGCAAAGTCGCCGTTCGCTACCTGGTCGATTTCCTTGCGGATGGTGATCATCGCCTCGATGAAGCGGTCGATCTCGGCCAGGTCCTCGGACTCGGTGGGTTCCACCATCAGCGTGCCCGCGACGGGGAAGGACAGGGTGGGGGCGTGGAAACCGAAATCGATCAGCCGCTTGGCCACGTCCTCGGCCGTGACCCCCGTCTTCGCTGTGAGGTCGCGCAGGTCCAGGATGCACTCGTGCGCCACCAGGCCGCCCTCACCGGTGTAGAGAACGGGGAAGTACTCGTTCAGGCGGGACGCGACGTAGTTCGCGGCCAGCAGCGCGGACTTGGTGGCCTCGGTCAGGCCCTCACCGCCCATCAGCTTCACGTACGCCCAGGAAATCGGCAGCACACCGGCCGAACCGAACCGGGAGGCGCTGATGGCGACGCCGTGGCCTTCCTCGTGGGCGGCCTTGTTCGCATCGCCTGGCATGAACGGGGCCAGGTGCGCCTTCGCGGCAACCGGCCCGACGCCGGGTCCCCCGCCGCCGTGCGGGATGCAGAAGGTCTTGTGCAGGTTAAGGTGCGAGACGTCCCCGCCGAACCGGCCCGGCTGGGCCAGCCCGACCAGTGCGTTCAGGTTCGCCCCGTCGATGTACACCTGGCCGCCGGCGGCGTGGATCGCGTCGCAGACTTCCCGGACGTCTCCGTCGTAGACCCCGTGGGTGGAGGGGTAGGTGATCATGATGCAGGACAGGACGTCCCTGTTCGCTTCGATCTTCGCCGTGAGGTCCTCATGGTCGATGGTGCCATCGGCTGCGGTGGCGACGACCACGACCTTCATCCCGGCGAGGACGGCGGAGGCGGCGTTGGTGCCATGGGCCGAGGCCGGGATCAGGCAGACGGTGCGCTGCTGCTCACCGCGGGAGTGGTGGTAGCCCCGGATCGCGAGGAGCCCGGCGAGCTCGCCCTGGGAGCCGGCGTTGGGCTGGATGGACACCTGGTCGTACCCGGTGATCTCGGCAAGGTCGGCTTCCAGGCCGGAAATCAGTTCGCGCCAGCCCTCGGTCTGGGAGTCCGGGGCGAACGGGTGGATCGAGGCGAACTCCGGCCAGGAAATGGCTTCCATCTCCGCCGTGGCGTTCAGCTTCATGGTGCACGAACCCAACGGGATCATCGTCCGGTCCAGCGCCAGGTCACGGTCCGAGAGCTTCCGGATGTAGCGCAGCAGCTGGGTTTCGGACCGGTGTGTATTGAACACCGGATGCTGCAGGTAGACCGAGGTACGCTCGACGCCGGCTTCCAGCGCAAAGCCAGCGTGATCGGTAACCGTGGCGCCGAAGACGTCGGCAACCTGGGCGACGATGGCCGGCGTCGTGGTTTCGTCCAGGGAGATGCCCACCGTGTCGGCATCGATGCGCCGGAGGTTGATGCCGCGGGCCTCGGCATCGGAGATCACTGCTGACGCGCGGCCGGCAACGCGGACCGTCAGGGTGTCGAAGAAGCTCTGGTGCACCACCTCGACTCCGGCGGCCGCCAGCGCGGCCGCCAGGCTGCGGGCGTGGCCGTGGGCCGTTTCGGCGATTGCCTTCAGCCCGTCCGGGCCGTGGTAGACGGCGTAGAAGGAGGACACGATGGCCAGCAGCGCCTGGGCCGTGCAGATGTTGGACGTGGCCTTCTCACGGCGGATGTGCTGCTCGCGGGTCTGCAAAGCCAGACGGTAAGCCGGAACGCCGGCGTCATCCTTGGATACGCCTACCAGGCGGCCGGGCAGCGACCGCTCCAGGCCCTTGCGGACGGCCATGTAGGCGGCGTGCGGCCCCCCGAAGAACAGCGGCACGCCGAAACGCTGGGTGGAGCCGACGGCGATGTCCGCGCCCTGCTCGCCCGGAGGAGTGATCAGGGTGAGCGCCAGCAGGTCCGCGGCGACGGTCACGAGGGCCCCGCGCTCTTTGGCGGCGGCAATCACACCGGCCTGGTCCCACACCCGGCCCGAAGCGCCGGGCTGCTGCAGCACAATGCCGTTGATGTCGCCCTCGGGCAGGCCCTTGGACAGATCGGCCACCTCAACCTCGAAACCGAGCGCCTCCGCGCGGCCCATGACAATGGCGATGGTCTGCGGCAGCACATCGATATCCAGGACCGTCCGGCCGTCCTTGGCATCCTTGGCCTTGTTCGACCGCCGCATCAGCAACACAGCCTCGGCCACGGCGGTGGCTTCATCCAGCAGGGAGGCGTTGGCGATGGGCAGTCCCACCAGGTCCTGGACCATCGTCTGGAAGTTCAGCAGCGCCTCCAGCCGGCCCTGGGAAATCTCCGGCTGGTACGGGGTGTAGGCGGTGTACCAGGCCGGGGATTCAAGGATGTTGCGGCGGATCACCGGCGGCGTCACGGTGTCGTAGTAGCCCTGCCCGATCAGCTGCACGGCAGTCTTGTTTTTCGCGGCAAGCTTGCGCAGCTCGGCCAGGACCTCAACCTCGCTGAGGGCGTCCTGCAGGCGGAGGGCGGTTTCCTGGCGGATGACCTTGGGGACGGCGGTGTCAACCAGGGAGTCGACAGTGTCGTAGCCAACGGCTTTGAGCATGGTGTCGACGTCGGCCTGGCGGCGCGCGCCGATATGGCGGTCTACGAAGGTGGTGGAGGCTGGGCTAACCGGCACGAAGGAACTCCATTTACTCAGGCGGCGAAGGGTACGCCACAGCGATTCGGGTTCCTCCCCGCTCTGTATTGGACCTGAGAGTTTCCGCGGTGCCTGCTTGGCAGGACCCGCTTGCACCGTCGGTGAGCACAACGGCCCAGCGCCCCCGATGGGGGGAAAGGGAACCGCCTGCTGCTTTCCAGAGGCGCCTCGCCGCGGCGGTACGGGGGCCTGCGAGATTCCTGGGGAGGATTTGCTCCTACGGCGCCTGCCTGTACACCGGCAGAACTCTCCCGCCGCAGATCAAAGGCTATTCACTTGTTAAACCAGCCATGTGCTGGATCATGCGGGCCGGTGACAGCCCTCACAACATTCAATTGTCCTACGCCGCAACCCTTCCCGGCAAATGGCGAAGCCTACCTGCGGAGCCGCTCCAGGGCTGCCAGGAGTTCCGCCACGTCAGCGGCCGCTCCCCCTTGCGGCGCGGGTCCCACGGACAGCATGGCATTGAAATACAGCCCGTCCCCCATGTACAGGACCGCCTTGGCCAGGCCCGGTCCCACATCGGCCGCGATCTCGTCCAGCCACCGCTGCTGGATGGCTGCGAAACGGCGCCGCGTTTCCTGGTGTGCCACCTCCGCCAGCCTGGTGGCGGCGACGATGGCCCGGTCCAGCGGAGTGTCCGCCCAGACGGAGGAGCGGATGAAGTAGGCGGCCGCCCCCTCGCCCGCCGCAGCCATGGCATCGGCGTCCTCTTTGGCCAGTCCGTCCAGGCGGTCCAGCAGCACTTCGATAAGCGCTTCCTTGTTGGGGAAGTGGTAAAGCAGGCCGCCCTTGGATACCCCGGCCTTCTTGGCCACCGCGTCCAGGGTGGCCGCCCGCTCCCCCACGTCGATCAAGAGGGTTTCGAAGGCGTCAAGGACCGCGTCACGGGCTACAGGCTTTCGGGGCATGCTTCCCATCATGCCCTCCGCGGGCTGAGAAACGGGAAATGTCAAGGTTTCAAACTGTACCGTCTGGACGGTATAGTTATTTCATGACGACTCCCCTCTCGACCCTGGCGCCCGCACGCACCGGCGGAGCCGCCGCACGCTCCCCGCGGCGCGACTGGCTCGCGTTGGGGCTGCTGATGTTCCCTGTGCTGCTCGTCGCCGTGGACAACACCGCCCTGACATTCGCCCTGCCAGCCATCACCCGCGCCCTGGAACCCTCCGGCGTACACCTGTTGTGGATTATTGACGCCTATCCGCTGGTACTGGCCGGGCTCCTGGTATCGATGGGAAGCCTTGGCGACAGGATCGGACGCCGCAGGCTTCTGGTCATCGGCAGCACGGGCTTTGCCGGCTTGTCCGCCGCGACGGCTTTTGCGCCCACCGCGGAATGGCTGATCGCCGGACGGGCCGCACTGGGGTTCTTCGGGGCGATGCTGATGCCATCCACGTTGTCGCTGATCCGCAACATCTTCCCGGAGCCCAACCGCCGGCGGTTGGCCATCGCCATCTGGGCGGCAAGCTTTTCGGGCGGGGCCGCCTTGGGGCCGATCTTCGGCGGCTGGCTGGTGGAACATTTTTGGTGGGGCGCCGTCTTCCTGGTGGCGGTCCCGCTCATGCTTCCCCTGCTGGCGCTGGGGCGGACCTTGATCCCGGAATCCAAGGACCCGTCGCCGGGCAGGGTGGATGTCCCCAGCATCCTGCTTTCCATGCTGGTGATGGTTCCCATGGTCTACGGCATCAAGGATGTTGCCACCGAAGGTCCGGGCCCGGCGGGCTTTGGCAGCATGGCGTTCGGCCTGGTGATGGGCGTGGTGTTCGTGCGGCGGCAGCACCGCCTGGAACACCCCCTGCTGGATATGTCGCTGTTCCGGAACCGGGTCTTCAGCATGGCTATCAGCGCCAACATCCTGGCCCTGTTTTCCTTCAACGGCTTCATCCTGTTCCTTGCCCAACACCTCCAGCTCCTTGAGGGCCTGAGCCCGTCAGCGGCGGGCGTGGCGATGATTCCGGCGCTGGCGGCCACGGTGGTTTCCGGCCTGGTGGTGGTGCCGCTGGTCCGCAAGGTCCGGCCGGGGTACGTGGTGGGTGCCGGCCTGGCTTTCAGTGCCACAGGCTACAGCCTGGTGACGTTCGGAAACCACGACGGTGGACCGGCGCTGCTGCTGGCGGCGCTCCTGATCCTGGCGCTGGGCGTGGGGACGGCGGAAACCATTTCGAATGACCTCATCCTGGGCTCCGCCCCGCCGGAAAAGTCAGGCGCCGCCGCGGCCATCTCCGAAACAGGCTACGAGGTGGGCTCACTGCTGGGAACGGCAGTCCTCGGCTCGATCCTGACGGCCTCCTACCAGCACAACCTGCGCCTCCCCGCAGGATTGGATGGCATACTCCCGGGCACCTCGCTGCACAATGCCGGGGAAACGCTGGCCGGCGCCATGGAGGCGGCCGCCGGCCTGCCCGGCCCGCTGGCGGACGCCGTCCGGGGAGCCGCCGCCGCCGCGTTCGATTCCGGCGTGCACATCACGTCCGCGATTGGGCTGGTACTGATGGCGACGGCGGCAGTCCTTGCCGCCGTCGTGCTGCGCAAAGTACCCAGGGCCACCTGACCGCACGGGACCAAAAGGGCGCCCGGCGCCGGATCAATTCCGGTGCCGGGCGCCCAAGAGCGTCCAACGGCGGGACGCTTGGCTTACTTGGAGTCCGCGGTGGTGACCCTGGCCGTCGGCTTCATGTTTTCAGCCTGCACCATCCAGGCGAACTGCTCCAGCCGCGCGATGAACTCATGCAGCAGGTCCGCGGAGGTGGGGTCTTCCTCGTCCACTTCGTCATGGACCTTGCGCATGGTGCCCACGGCGGCCTCGAGGGCGGCCACGATCCGGTCAATGGCATCCTTGGTGCTGATCAGCCCCTCGGGGAACTGGGCCAGGCTGGTGGATCCGGCAACGGTGGAGCTGCGGCCGTCCGGGAGGGCATGCAGGGCGCGCATGCGTTCTGCAGTGTCGTCGGCGAACTGCCGGGCGGCGTCGACGATCTCGTCGAGCTGCAGGTGCAGGTCACGGAAGTTGGTGCCCACGATGTTCCAGTGCGCCTGCTTGCCCTGGATGTGGAGTTCGATCAGGTCGGCCAGGACAGCCTGCAGGTTATTGGTCAGTGTCGGTGAAGCTTTCATGCGTCCTCCTCGATTGGTCCAGTAGGGCCGACGCTACCAGCCGTGGACTCCCCCGCAGCCGGCGATCCGGAAATTTCTCAGTGAGCTTACTAATTGCGGAAATCGGTCATAAACGAATGTGATTCATATTTCATCTTGCATCGGAGGGTCCGCGCCCCCATACTAAATGAACGCCATTCATATAGTGACCTCCGTCTCACAGCCTTCCAGAAAGTGGTGCCATGACAGAGACAATCCGCACCAGTACCTCCATATCCGGCCCCCACGCCCACGCACCGTCCACGGACGGCGTCAGCGCCAAGGGACTCAAGGGCGGTCAGCTCGGCCTGCTGGCCGTCGTCGTCCTGGGCATCTCAACCATTGCCCCCGCCTACACGCTTACCAGCGCACTCGGACCCACCGTCAACGAAGCCGGGCTCCAACTGCCAGTCATCTTCCTGATCGGTTTCATCCCCATGATCCTGGTCTCGCTCGCCTACCGGGAACTCAACGCCGATTCCCCGGACAGCGGCACCACCTTTACCTGGGTCACCAAGGCGTTCGGCCCCTGGATCGGCTGGATGGGCGGCTGGGGCCTGCTGGCCGCCAACATCATCGTGCTGTCCAACCTGGCCGGCGTCGCCGTCGACTTCTTCTACCTCTTCCTGTCCCAGGTCACAGGCTCCCCCGAGCTGGCAGACCTGGCGGACAACAAGGCGCTCAACGTCATCACGTGCTTCGTGTTCGTGGCACTGGCCGTCTGGGTCAGCTACCGCGGCATGCACACCACCAAGATGGTGCAGTACAGCCTGGTGGGATTCCAGCTGCTGGTGCTGGGCCTGTTCGTCGCCATGGCATTCGCCAACTGGTCCACCTCCGAAACCGCCATCCCGTTCAGCTGGGACTGGTTCGACGTCACCAGGATCGAGACCTTCGGCCAGGTTGCCGCCGGCATCTCCCTGTCGATCTTCGTGTACTGGGGCTGGGACGTCTGCCTGACGGTCAATGAGGAAACCGCCAACGGCAAGAAGACCGCAGGGGTGGCAGGCACCCTCACCGCGGTCATCGTCCTGGCCATCTACCTCCTGGTCAGCATCGCCACCATGATGTTCGCCGGGGTGGGAGATACCGGCAACGGATTGAACAACGCCGAGAACCACGAGAACATCTTCACGGCGCTGGCCTCCCCTATCATGGGCCCGTTCGCCATCCTGATGTCCCTGGCGGTGCTCTCCAGCTCGGCCGCATCCCTGCAGTCCACGTTCATGTCACCATCGCGCAGCCTGCTGGCCATGGCCCACTACGGCGCGCTGCCGGAACCGTTCAGCCGGATCAGCAGGAAGTTTGCGACGCCGGGCTTCGCCACGATCGCTGCCGGCGTCGTCTCCGCCGGGTTCTACGCGGTGATGCATGTGGTCAGTGACAATGTCCTGAACGACACCATCCTGGCGCTGGGCCTGATGATCTGTTTCTACTATGGCCTCACTGCGGTGGCCTGCACCTGGTACTTCCGGCACAGCCTGTTCAACAGCGTTCGCCACTTCTTCTTCCGCCTGGTGTGCCCGGTGGTGGGCGGCGTGGGCTTGTTCGTAGTGTTCGCCCAGACCGCCGTGGACAGTCTCTCCCCGGAGTTCGGCAGCGGTTCGGAGATCTTCGGCGTGGGCCTGGTGTTCATCCTGGGCGTCGGCATCCTGGCCCTGGGCGCCGTCGTCATGCTTGTCATGTCCCGCACCCACCCCGGCTTCTTCCGCGGCGAAACCCTCAAGCAGGACACCCCCGCCCTGGTGGTCCCGGAATAGGAAACCCATACAAAGGTGCCGTGCCCTCAACCGGGGCCCGGCACCTTTGTGCTGTCACCAGCAGTGCGCCACATCGATCAGACAAAGCAGCGCCGGCCACCTCAGGGGAGGTGGCCGGCGCTGTGAAGAACGGGTGGGGCTCAGCCCTCGCAGTCGCGGCAGTACTTCAGGCCGTCCTTTTCGCGGGCCACCTGAGACCGGTGGCGGACCAGGAAGCAGGACGAGCAGGTGAACTCGTCGGACTGCTCGGGAACCACAATGACGGTGAGTTCCTCGTTGGACAGATCGGCGCCGGGGAGGTCGATGCCTTCAGCGGTGTCATTCTCGTCAACATCGATGACGGCGGTCTGCGCGTTGCCGCTCCGGGACGCCTGGAGGGCCTCCAGGGAGTCAGCGGGAGACTCCTCTTCCTGCTTGCGTGGAGCATCGTAATCGGTAGCCATTAGCGTGTTCACTTTCGTTGCTGCACAGCGCCATTTCAGGCACCTCAGTGAAGCAGTTTAGGGCATCATCCCGGCCCCGGCGCAATAGTGTGGCCAAGCAGACATTCAGTTGCGGCCGGACACCTTTCCCACGTGTTCGGAGCGGGCGTGGTCGGCCCCGGCGGAGACCCCGCTCAAGGCCGGAAGCCAACCCCACCGGGTGGCATCGGCCATAGCGCCGGCGGCCTCGAATTCGGATTCACAGGTAAAGGTATCAACGGCCCAGTCGCGGAGCCGGATAAGCAAGGTAGCCGTCATGCCTGTAACCTACGCAGCAATTGTTGTGGCCACGTTTCGCGGCGGTCTCCCCCGGATTAATTCCGGCGCCTGCCTGCTTCCTCAGGCGGGCGGCGGGGCCGTGCTGCTGCGCAGGATGAGCTCGGGCTCCACCACCAGCGTCCGGGGCCCTTCCGCACCGCCGAGCACCGCGAGCATCATGTCCATGCAGCGCCTGCCCAGTTCCTCAAAATCCTGCCGGACCACTGTCAGCGGGGGGCTGAAGTACGCGGATTCGGGCTGGTCGTCGAAGCCCACCAGGGAAACGTCCTTCGGCACGTCCAGGCCCGCTTCGTTCAAGGCTCGCAGGATCCCCAACGCCATCTGGTCGTTGCCCACGAAGAGGGCAGTGGCGCGCCGGTCAGCCGCCAGCCGCCGGCCAATGTCGTAGCCGCTTCCGGCGCTCCAGTCTCCCTCCACCAGGAGATCCGCCTCGAGCCCGGCGGCCTCCAGGGCGGACCGCCAGCCGTCGGACCGCGCCACGGCGTCAATCCAGTCCTGCGGCCCGGCGACATGCCCGATCCGGCGGTGGCCCTGCGCAATGAGGTGCCGGACGGCCAGTTCGGCTCCCTTGCGCTGGTCCACCCGGACACCGCCAACAGCGTCATTCCCGTCGGAGCCAACGGCCACCACCGGCACCCCGATCGGGAGTTCCGCCAGTGCCGCCAACGTAGCCAAATGCGGAACAATCACCACGATTCCGTCCACCGCCTGGTCCAGGAAGTGCCTGACGGCGTCCAGGATCGTCTCCCTGGTGACCTCCCGCAGCGCAGCGACGCTGACGAAGTATCCTGCGTCCCGCGCGGCCCGTTCGACTCCCAGCAAGGTGTTGGCAGGGCCGTACTGCGACAACTCGCTGCCAAGGACACCGATGGTTTGCGAGCGCCGGGTGACCAGGCTGCGGGCGGCAGTATTGCGGCGGTAGCCGAGTTCGGCAATCGCCGCTTCCACCTTTTGCCGGGTCTCCTTGCTGACGTTGGGGTGGTTGTTGACCACCCGCGAGACGGTTTGGTGCGAAACCCCGGCCAGCCCCGCCACGTCCTCAAGCCTTGGCAGCCGCCGGGGCCGGGAGCTGGGCTGCGCCACCGAATCAGATCCCGCCGGCGAGTCTGTAGTAGGCGGCGTTCCAGTTCAGGTCCTTCTTGAACTGGCGGATGGTGGTGGCGTCGTCGATGGTCAGGAGTTCGGTCTTGGCGATCTCGGCGAAGTCTTCGAAGACGTCCATGCCCACCTGGGTGGAGAGCACGGTGTGGTGGGCGGCGCCGGCGGTGAGCCAGGCGGCGGCGGACGTGGCGAAGTCCGGCTTCGGCTGCCAGAGCGCGCGGGCCACGGGGAGGTTGGGCAGCGGCTGATCCAGGGGAACCACGTCGACGGCGTTGGCCACCAGGCGGAAGCGGTCGCGCATGTCGGACAGGGCGACGACGACGCCTGGCGAGGCATCGGCGTCGAACACCAGGCGGACGGGATCTTCCTTGCCTCCGATGCCCAGAGGGTGGATTTCCAGCCGCGGCTTTGCAGCGGTCAGCGAGGGGCACACTTCGAGCATGTGCGCGCCCAGGATCTTCTCCGAGCCCGGTTCCAGATGGTAGGTGTAGTCCTCCATCAGGGAGGCGCCGCCGGGCAGCCCGGCACCCATCACCTTGGCGGCGCGTACCAGGATGGCGGTCTTCCAGTCGCCTTCGGCGCCAAAGCCGTACCCGGCGGCCATGAGCCGCTGCACGGCGAGGCCGGGAAGCTGGCGAAGGGCCCCAAGGTCCTCGAAGGAGGTGGTGAACGCGGCCGAACCGTTCGCCTCGAGGAAGCTGCGCAGGCCCAGTTCGATCCGGGCGCCGTACCGCAGGGATTCGTGCCTGGCCGCGCCTGCGCGGAGCTCCGGCACCACGTCGTAAAGGTCCTCGTATTCAGCCACCAGGGCGTCGACGTCGGACTCCGCTGCGCCGTGCACCGCGTCGGCGAGCTCGTTGACGGACCACGTGTTCACGGCGACGCCGAAGCGCAGCTCGGCCTCGGTCTTGTCGCCTTCGGTGACGGCGACGTTGCGCATGTTGTCGCCGAAGCGGGTGAGCTTCAGGGTGCGGACGGCGGCCCAGCCGGCGGCGGCGCGCTGCCAGGACCCCACCTGGCGTGCCACCTCGGGGTTGGAGACGTGCCCGACGACGGTCTTCCGGGCGATGCCCAGGCGGGACTGGATGTATCCGAACTCGCGGTCGCCGTGCGCGGCCTGGTTTAGGTTCATGAAGTCGAAGTCGATGTCCGCCCAGGGCAGGTCCCGGTTGGCCTGGGTGTGCAGGTGCAGCAAGGGCTTGCGCAGCAGGTCCAGGCCCTGGATCCACATCTTGGCGGGGCTGAAGGTGTGCATCCAGGCCGTCACGCCGATGACCGAGTCGTCTGCGTTGGCTTCCAGCGCGGTCCGGCGGATGGCGTCCGAGTCGGTCAGGACCGGCTTCCACACGATCCGCACCGGGACGGCAGCGGATGCGTTGAGCTGGTTGGCGATCTCCTGGGACTGGGCGGCCACCTGCTTGAGGACTTCTTCGCCGTACAGGTGCTGGCTGCCGGTGAGGAACCAGACCTCGTAGCCGTCGAGGGAGGTGTTGGCTGCGGTATTCATGCGTACTCCTGTCAAAAAGTTTGGGGTTTTACTGCCCGTAGACGTTCTGGTACCGGGCGTAGAGCGAGTCGATATCGCGTTCATCGATCGGAAGGGGTTCACCCAGCTGCCGCGAGATATGGACAGTGCGGGCCACTTCCTCGCACATCACGGCGGCCTTCACGGCGGAGCGGGCGTCCTTGCCGATGGTGAAGGGGCCGTGGTTCTGCATCAGGACCGCCGGCGAGTTCGAGTTCTTAAGGGTTTCCACGATGCCGTGGCCAATCGAATCGTCGCCGATCAGCGCGAACGGGCCCACCGGGATGGAACCGCCGAACTCATCCCCCATCATGGTGAGCACACAGGGGATGGCCTCACCCCGTGCGGCCCACGCGGTGGCGTAGGTGGAGTGCGTATGCACCACACCGCCCACCTCGGGCATGTGCCGGTACACGTAGGCGTGCGCGGCGGTGTCGGACGACGGCGAGAGCGGCGGGTTGCCCCAATCGACAGTACCCCCGCCACCAACATTGGTGCCCCGCACGGGCGTGCCATGCAGGTCGGTCACCACCATTTGCTCCGGGGTCAGGTCCTGGTAGCTGACACCGGACGGTTTGATGACCATGAGGTCGGTGCCGGGCACCCGGGCCGAGACGTTGCCCGCGGTCCACACCACCAGTTCGTAGCGCGTCAGCTCAGCGTGCAGGGCGCACACGTCCTCCCGGATCCGGGCGATGGTTTCCAGGATTGCGGCTTCGGTTCCTTGCCGGACGCTCATGCGGATACCTCCATGGCAGAGGGGACGGCGGAGCCCGTCCCGGGCAGCACTGCGCTTGCGGCCCGTCGCTGGATGGCCTTAAGCCGGTGCATCACGTCGTTGTTGCCGCGGCCAAAGTAGTCGTGGAGGGTTTTGTACTCCTGGAAGAGTTCCTCGTACGCGGCCACGTTTTCCGGGATCGGCGTGAAGACCTCACCGGGTTCGGCCCCCATGGCGGCGGATGCTTCGCGGATATCCGCGTAGCGCCCGGCCGCGACGGCGGCGTGGATCGCCGACCCCAGGGCCGGCCCCTGCTCTGAGCCGATGGTGGAGAGCTGCAGGCCGGTGGCGTCCGCATAGATCTGCATCAGCAGTTTGTTCTTCAGGAGGCCGCCCGCCACGATGAATTCCTTGACCGGGACCCCTGCATCGCGGAAAGCGTCAACAATCGTGCGGGTGCCGAACGCGGTGGCCTCCAGCAGCGCCCGGTAGGTGTCCTCGGGCCTGGTGGCGAGGGTCTGGCCCACCACGATGCCGGAAAGCTCATGGTCCACCAGCACGGAGCGGTTGCCCGAGTGCCAGTCCAGGGCTACCAGGCCGTGCTCTCCGATAACCTGCCGGGTTGCCAGTTCGGTGAGGTACTCGTGGATCCCCAGCCCCGCCGCCTGTGCCGCCTGGTGGTATTCGGGCGGGACGCCATGCGTGGTGAACCAGCCGAAGATGTCTCCCACACCCGACTGGCCCGCCTCGTAGCCCCACAGGCCGGGGACGATGCCGCCGTCAACGGCCCCGCACATTCCCGGTACTTCGCGCAGTTCCGTGCCGTTCATGACGTGACAGGTGGAGGTGCCCATGATGGCCACCAGCTGGCCGGGTTCCACCGCCTTCGCTGCCGGGGCCGTCACGTGCGCGTCAACGTTTCCCACCGCCACGGCGATGCCCTCCGGCAGCCCGGTCCAGGCTGCGGCCTCCGCGGTCAGTGTGCCGGCGGCGTCACCCAGCTGTCCGATGGTGTGCTCGAGCTTGGAGCTGACGAAGTCCTTGAAGTCCGGGTTCAGTGCGGCCAGGAAATCCTCGGACGGGTAGCGTCCGTCCTGGTAGATGCCCTTGTAGCCGGCCGTGCAGGCATTGCGCACATACCGGCCGCACAGCTGCCACACGATCCAGTCCGCCGCCTCCACCCAGCGGTCCATGGCGGAGTAGGCTTCGGGGTCCTCTTCCAGCAGCTGCAGCCCCTTGGCGAACTCCCACTCCGATGAGATCAGGCCACCGTAGCGGGGAAGCCAGTCCTCGCCCCGTTCTGCGGCGAGCCGGTTGATCCGGTCGGCCTGGCCTTGGGCGGCGTGGTGGCGCCAAAGTTTCACGTAGGCGTGCGGCCGGTTGGCATAGCCCGGCAGTTCGTTCAGTGGGGTGCCGTCGGCCTTGACGGGCACCATGGTGCAGGCGGTGAAGTCCGTGGCAATACCGACGACGTCCGCCGGGTCGATCCCCGCGTCAGCCACAGCTGCCGGGACCGCGGTGCGAAGGACCTCCCGGTAGTCGTTGGGCACCTGGAGTGCCCATTCCCCGGGAAGCCGGGCCCCGTCGTCGCCCGCTGTGTCACGTGGCAGGACGTCGGTGACTACGGCGTGCGGATACGCATGGACCGCGCTTCCAAGCTCCTTGCCGTCGCGGACACGCACCACCACGGCGCGGCCGGAAAGTGTTCCGTAGTCCACACCGATGACGCAATGGTCGGGGCTGGAACTGAAGGGTGTATCTGGCATTCGGTTGCCTCCGCCCGGGAGGCAGGGGCCTCATTGCCGGGGTTGTCTAGGGGTCAAGGTCGAGCTAAGCGCTGCAGCAAGTGTGAACGCTAACAAAGCAGAAGTCAATGAACCCGAAGCAGGTTTCAAGCACTTGGGAGCCGCCTCTTGTTAGCGTTCACAAATCAGTCTATATTGAACCGACACATCAACAATGTGGCCGGGACCAGGGAGCATCGCTGCTGCCTCGTCCAATAACACTTCGCGGCAGTGCTGCCGCGGAAGGAGAAAATGGTGAGAATCAAAAAAATCGTGGGCGCGGTGGCCCTTGTCCTCGCGCTGACGGTGGGCGCCACTGGTTGCGGCTCACGTGGCGCGGCAACGGAACCCAGCAGCGCGGGCAAGCCCGCCGACTCGCTGGTTGGGATCTCGATGCCCACACAGACATCCGAGCGCTGGATTGCCGATGGCGCCAACGTCGAGAAGTCCCTCAAGGACCTTGGCTACAAGACAGACCTCCAGTTCGCCAATGACGACATCCCAACCCAGGTGTCGCAGATCGAAAACATGCTGACCAAGGGTGCCAAGGCGCTGATCATCGCGGCCATCGATGGCACCACCCTGACCGATGTCCTGGCCAAGGCCAAGGAGCAGAACGTCAAGGTGATCGCGTACGACCGCCTCATCAACGGCACCCCGAACGTGGACTACTACACCACGTTCGACAACTACACGGTCGGCGTCCAGCAGGCCACCTCGCTGCTGACCGGCCTGGGCCTCCTTGACGCCAGTGGCAAGAAAGTGGACGGCAAGGGTCCGTTCAACGTCGAACTCTTCGCCGGAAGCCCCGACGACAACAACGCCAACTTCTTCTGGACCGGCGCCATGGACACCCTCAAGCCGTACATGGACGCGGGCACCCTGAAGGTCCCCAGCGGCCAGACCAAGTTCGAGCAGGCCGCGATCCTTCGCTGGCAGGCACCCGTGGCGCAGAAGCGCATGGAGGATATCCTCACGTCCGCGTACAGCTCGGGCACCAAGCTGAACGGTGTCCTGTCCCCGTATGACGGACTGTCCATCGGCATCATCTCGGCCCTCACCAGCACCGGCGGCTACGCCAAGGGAACCCTGCCGGTAGTCACCGGCCAGGATGCCGAGAAGGGCTCCGTGAAGTCGATCATTGCCGGCGAGCAGTACTCCACCATCTTCAAGGACACCCGCCAGCTGGGTGCCCAGGCCGTCAAGATGGTCGACGCCGTCCTCAAGGGCCAGGAACCGGAAACCAATGACACCAAGACCTACAACAACAAGGTCAAGGTTGTCCCGGCTTACCTGCTGAAGTCCGTGATCATCACCAAGGACAACTACAAGAAGGAACTGATCGACTCGGGTTACTACAAGGACTCCGACGTCAAGTAGTCAGCGTCCGGGGGGCTGTGGCCGGACCTCCATCCGGCCACAGCCCCTCCCGCAACCTCCTGCAGCAGCAGGAAGGCCCAGCTTTCGACCAGTCAGTGGGAATTGACGATGAAAACACCCATTCTTCAAATGCGAGGAATCACCAAGACGTTCCCGGGCGTCAAAGCGCTGCAGGATGTCACGCTGGATGTGAACCGTGGAGAAGTCCACGCCATCTGCGGTGAAAACGGCGCCGGCAAATCAACGCTCATGAAGGTGTTGTCCGGCGTATATGCGCACAACACCTTCGACGGGGAAATCCTCTTCGAAAACGAACCCTGCACCTTCTCGAGCATCTCGGACAGCGAGAAGCGCGGCATCGTGATCATCCACCAGGAACTGGCGCTGAGCCCGTACCTCTCCATCGCCGAGAACATCTATCTGGGCAACGAACAGGCCACCAACGGATGGGTGGACTGGCGGAAGACCAATCTGGAGGCAGCAAAACTGCTGGCCCGGGTGGGGCTCGACGAAAACCCCGTCACTCCCGTGCAGCACATCAGCGTGGGCAAGCAGCAGCTCGTGGAAATCGCCAAGGCGCTGTCCAAGGAAGTGAAACTCCTCATCCTGGACGAGCCAACAGCCGCCCTCAACGACGAGGACTCCGGCCACCTGCTGGACCTGATCCTCCACTTGAAGGGCCAAGGCGTCACCAGCATCATCATCAGCCACAAGCTCAACGAGATCCGCAAGGTGGCGGATGCCGTCACCATCATCCGGGATGGCAAGACCATCGAGACCCTACGGCTCGATGAAGGCCAGATCACCCAGGAACGGATCATCCGCGGCATGGTGGGCCGCGACCTGGAGAGCCTCTACCCGGAACGCGAGCCGAATATCGGCGAGGAAGTCCTCCGGATCGAAGACTGGTCCGTCCGCCACCCGCAGGACCACGCCCGGATGGTGGTAAGCAACGCCAACCTGCACGTCAGGAAAGGCGAAGTCGTAGGCCTTGCCGGGCTCATGGGTGCCGGCCGGACGGAACTGGCCATGAGCGTGTTCGGCCGCACCTACGGCACCGCCACCTCGGGCAAGGTTTACAAGTACGGCGAGGAGATCAACACGGCCACCGTCTCTGACGCGATCAGGCACGGCATTGCCTACGCCACCGAGGACCGCAAGCACTACGGCCTGAACCTGATCGAAGACATCAAGCGCAACATCTCGCTGGCATCGCTGCGCAAGCTCGCCAAGCGCGGCTTCGTCGACAAGAACCAGGAGACAGTGGTGGCCAACGGCTACCGCACCAGCATGAACATCAAGGCACCCTCCGTGGCCGCCATCACCGGGAAGCTCTCCGGCGGCAACCAGCAGAAGGTGGTGCTGAGCAAATGGATGTTCTCCGACCCGGACGTCCTCATCCTCGATGAACCCACCCGCGGGATCGACGTCGGCGCCAAGTTTGAGATCTACACGATCATTGCCAGGCTCGCGGCCGAAGGAAAGGCCGTGATCGTCATTTCCTCGGAACTTCCCGAACTCCTGGGTATCTGCGACCGCATCTACACCCTCGCCGCCGGCCACATCACCGGTGAAGTGCCCATCGCCGAGGCCACCCAGGAATCCCTGATGCACTACATGACCAAAGAGAAGGAATAGCGAAATGTCAGCCTTAAGAGAATCGCTCGGATTCCTCACAAGCCGCCTCCGCCAAGTTGGCATCTTCGTTGCCCTGATCCTCATCGTCCTCCTGTTCCAGGGACTGACCGGCGGGATCCTGCTCGAGCCGCAGAACGTCACCAACCTGGTGGTCCAGAACAGTTACATCCTCATCCTGGCCATCGGCATGGTGATGGTGATCATCGCAGGCCACATCGACCTGTCCGTCGGCTCGGTGGCGGGATTCATCGGTGCCGTCGCCGGCGTCATGATCGTGCACTGGGGCTGGCCATGGTGGGCTGCCATCCCTGCGTGCCTTCTGGTCGGCGCGCTCGTCGGGGCCTGGCAAGGGTACTGGATCGCCTACGTGGGGATCCCGGCCTTCATCGTCACGCTGGCAGGCATGCTGATCTTCCGCGGCCTGACGCTCATCACCCTGAAGAACCAGCAGATCACGCCGTTCCCCGCGGAACTGCGGGCCTTGGGCGGGGGTTTCCTCCCGGACCTTTCCGGCGGCACGTCGGTACTGGAATGGCTCACGGTCATCCTTGGCGTGGGCGCCACCGTGGCACTCCTGATCCAGGCCCTGAAGGAACGCCGCATCCGCAGGAAGTTCGACCTCGAAAGCGAACCCCTGGTGTGGTTCGTCATCAAGACCGCTTTCACCGCGCTGCTGATGCTCATCATCACCTTCCTGCTGGCGTCGTACCGGGGCACGCCGATCGTCCTGGTGGTCCTGGCCGCCCTGGTGATCGCGTACACGGCACTGATGAACAACAGCGTTTTCGGCCGGCACACCTATGCAATCGGCGGCAACCTGCATGCAGCTGAACTGTCCGGCATCAAGACCAAGGCCGTGACGTTCCGGCTCTTCGTGAACATGGGCGTGCTCGCCGCCTTGGCGGGCCTGGTCTTCACGGCCCGGCTCAACTCGGCCCAGCCGGCGGGCGGAACCGGCTTCGAACTGGATTCGATCGCTGCGGCATTCATTGGCGGTGCGGCCGTCACCGGCGGCATCGGCACTGTTGCCGGTGCCATGATCGGCGGACTCATCATGGGTGTGCTCAACAACGGCATGTCCATCCTGGGCTTGGGCACGGACTACCAGCAGCTGATCAAGGGCCTGGTGCTCTTGGTCGCCGTCGGTTTCGACATCTTCAACAAAAACCGCAGCGGCGGCGGCAGCGACCTTGGAAAGCGGTTCAGGTTGAAGACCACTCCCCCGCCCGCGGAAGAAAAACTGACGCCGGTGGCCAGCGAAACCATGGAGGCAGGCGTCAAGTAGGACCGGCTTCGGCCACCTGGCAGGCAGTTCCTTCGAAGGCTCCCGGCCCCGGACGCATACAGTCCGGGGCCAGGGGCCTTCGGTGTGTGCGTCCCGTAGCCGGTCAGGGCGCGGCCGCCAGGCCCGTCCCGGCATCCGCCGGTGAGTGCCGGCGCCGGCTCAGCAGGATGAATGGCGCCGCCAGCAGCTGCACAGCGCCACTCATGGCCAAGGAGGCAGGGTAGCCGTAAAGGTCCGCTGCCCTGCCGAGCAACGGTTGCACCACCACCCCGCCGCTTGAGCCCATGAGCGAGGCGAAGCTCAGGACGGTGGCCCGCTGCTGGGAGGCGATCATGTCATTGAGGTAGGCCTGGCGGACCGGGGTGCCGGCGGAAGCCACCACGGCCCAGAGCGCCAGAAGCACCAGCGCCAGCCAAAAGACGTTGGTTGCCAGCAGGACCACCAGGACCACCGAGCTGATGATGTTGGAGCCAATCAGCACGGTGGTGCGCCGGTGCACCAGCTTCCGGACCTGCGGCGCCAGCCAGCCGCCCACAATGTCGGCCCCGGCCACAATGGCCGCGGCCAGGCCCGCGATGGCGTAGGCCCTCGGATCGCCGAAGAGTTGCAGCAGGTAGGGCTGGAGGGCATAGAAGACGTAGAAGCCCACGCCTTCGGTGAAGGGCGCGGCCAGCATCATGTACCTCACGGGCGGATTCCTCAGCCCCCCATCCAGCGAAGCCCGAAGGACCGCCCGGGTGGCCTGCAACGGGTGGGCCGAGCGCTCAGGCGTGAAGCCGACGTCGTGCATGAGAAGGAACGCAACCGCGAACATTGCCACCAGCACCGCGACGCGCAGCAGGAACGGCACGCCCAGGTTGGTGGCCTGCGCGATCACCCCGCCTGCCACGGAGCCACCCAGCATGGCGATGCCGGAAACCATCTGGCCGCGGCCCAGGACGGCTTCGAGGGTTCCCTCGTAGCCGGTGAAGTGAAGGGCATCCACCAGCCAGGCTTCTACCGCGCCGGAGAAGAAGGTAAACCCGAGCCCCAGCAGCGCCGAAACGGCCGCCCACCACCAGAACGGCGCGGACAACTGCCAGAGCAGGTAATAGAGGAAAGTGGACCCGGCCAGGGTAACGGTCCCCAGCAGGAAGGACACCCGTCGCCCCCAACTGTCCGCGACCACCCCGGTGGGTACTTCGAAGAGCACCATGCCTGCCGTGAAGAACGCGTTCGCGGCGAAGGCCTCAAAGTTGTTCAGGCCCGCATCGAGCAGGAACAGTGTGTTGATGCCCCAGATAAACGACGCCGCGAGGGTATTGCCCAGCGTCAACGTCAGGTAGATGTTCTGGATTTTTCGGGTAGCGGCGTTCACGGGGGGCCGGCGTTCCTTGGCGATGTTCCTGCCCGGGCGGGATCAGGAGGGGCTGAAATTCGATGGCACCGGTTCGTGGCGCAGGTAGTGCCGGTAGAACCTGCCGGTGCCGGCGGTCAAGGCGCGCAGCTCCACCGCGTACCTCAAGAGTTCCTGGTCCGGAACTTCGGCACTGATCTCGGTGAGGCCTTGGCCGGACGAATTGGTGCCGGTCAGGCGCCCGCGGCGGCCGGACAAGTCGCTCATGACCGTCCCCACGTGCTCGTCCGAGACCGTGATGGCCACCGCGGACACCGGTTCGAGGAGCTGGATCTTTCCCGCCGCCGCGGCTTCGCGGAGCGCCAGGGCCCCCGCTGACTGGAAGGCGGCGTCGGATGAATCCACGCTGTGGGCCTTGCCGCCCACCACGGTCACCCGCAGGTCCACAACGGGGAAGCCTGCGGAGACGCCCCGCTCCATCTGCGCCCGGACGCCTTTCTCGATCGAGGGGATGAACGTTCCCGGAATGACGCCACCCACGGTCTTATCCACGAATTCGAACCCGGCACCGCGTTCCAGGGGCTCAACTTCGATGTCGCACACGGCGTACTGGCCGTGGCCGCCGGATTGTTTGACATGGCGGCCGTGGCCTGTGGCTGGCGCCGCGAAGGTTTCCCGCAGCGGCGTCACCACGTCAACGGTGTGGAGTTTCACGCCTTGCTCGCGCAACCTGTCGAGAACCACCTCCGCATGCGCCTCACCCATGCACCACAGCACCAGCTGGTGCGTTTCGGCGTTCCGGTCCACCCTCAGCGTGGGATCGCCCGCCGCAATCCTGCCCAGGCTGCGGGCCAGCGCGTCCTCGTCACTGCGGGAGTCCGCTTCCACGGCAACCGGCAGCAGCGGCTCGGGCATTTCCCAGGTGGCGAGCAGCAGCGGCATGTCCCGCGCGGAAATGGTGTCTCCCGTTTCGGCGCTCCCCAGCTTGGCCAGGGCGCAGAGGTCCCCTGCCACACAGTAGGGCACGGGACGCAGGCTGGCACCCAACGGCGAGTAGATATGGGTTACGCGTTCGTCGGTGTCGTGGTCCTGGTGGCCCCGGTCGGCCAGGCCGTGGCCCCCCACGTGGACGGGCGAATCTTCACGCAGGGTCCCGGAGAAGACCCGCACGAGGCAGATGCGGCCCAGGAAGGGATCATTGGATGTCCGCACCACCTCCGCGGCAAGCGGACCGGACGGGTCACAGGACAGGTTTCCGGCAGGCTCTCCCGCGAGGTCGGTCATGTCCGGCAGGCTGCGCTCTCCCGGCGGCGGGAAAGCACGGACCAGCAGTTCCAGCAGCTCGGCCGTGCCGAGGCCGGTGACGGCGGACGTAGGCAGCACCGGAAAGAATGAGCCACGGGCGACGGCGGTTTCAAGGTCGGTTGCGAGCGCTGCGGGGTCGATGTCCTCACCGTCCAAGTAGCGGTCCATGAGTGTCTCGTCTTCGCTTTCGGCGATGATTCCCTCGATAAGGGTGCCTCGGGCCGGGCCGGCGGCCACGAGCTCGTCAGGGTCGGCCGGGCGGGTCGCGGGCGAGGCATCGCCCGACGAGTAATCGGTGACCTCGCGGGACAGCAGGCCCAGCAAACCGGCATAAGCCCCGTCCCCCTGCACCGGTACGCACAGTGGCAAGACGCTGTCGCCGAAGGCCTGTTGGCAGGCGGCCAGGGTCCGTCCGTAGTCTGCGCGCGGATGGTCCATCCGGGTGATCACGACGGCGCGCGGCAGCCTTACATGTTCACACTCGCCCCACAGCGCGGTGGTGGTGGCATCGATGCCGTCCACAGCGGAGACGACGAACAAGGCAGCATCCGAGGCCCGCAGCCCGGCCCGCAGCTCCCCGATGAAGTCCGGGTAGCCCGGGGTGTCCATCAGGTTCACTTTGACGTCGTCCACCATCAGCGGCACCAGGGACAGCGTGACCGAGCGCTGCTGGTGCACGGCCGCCGGGTCGGAGTCGCTGACCGTTGTTCCGTCCACGATGGAGCCCTTGCGGGTGATCATGCCGTTGGCGGCGAGCAGCGCCTCGATCAGCATCGTCTTTCCGGCGCCGGAGTGCCCCACGAGGGCCACGTTGCGGATTCGGCCAGGGTCCGAGGCGGCAATGCCGGCGTTTTGATCGGCGCGGCGGGCATCGGGGCCGTTCTTGCCGCCCGCCGCCCGCACTGACTCCTTGGTGCTCTTCACCGACATGGGAACCTCCTGGCATCATTGCCGGCCGGACCGGACGTATCCTCTGATTCGACACCTTGTGCGGCGGGACGGCAAGAGTGCAGGCTATTTGCTGCGGGCTTTGCGGGTTGCCTTGGCGTTCGCCTTTTGGAGTGCCTCCACCAGTTGGGCCTTGTCCATCCTCGAGCGGCCCTTGACGTCCAGTTCCTTGGCCAGTGTGTAGAGGTGTTCCTTGGAGGCGTTGGCGTCAACGCCGCCGGCGGTGGGTTCGGTCGAGCCCACGCCCTGCTCAGCGTGCTTGTCCGACGGACCGCGGTTTTCCTTGGGCTCCCAGTGGTCGCCCACCTTTTCGTAGCTGTGCTTCAGGGACGCGTACGCCGTGCGGGCCGCCCGTTCCTCGTCGTGGTCGTAGGACTCGAGGGCCGAATCGTAGGTCTTGGCGAACGTGTCCTGGGCTTTTCGACCGGACCGCTGCAGGGTCGAGGGGAGTTCTTCCTTGCGGGCGTGGTCATTTTTGCCGGTCTTGGGCATGGCACCCATCCTCCTTTAGTCAGCACGCTGATTATTGGGATGGATCCAGCTTAACCCCGGAGAAACGTAAAGCCCCGGCCCGGGGTTCCTGGAACCTCAAGCCGGGGCCGTCGCACCGGAGCCCCCTGTCGGATTCGAACCGACGACCCCCGCTTTACAAGAGCGGTGCTCTGGCCAACTGAGCTAAGGAGGCGCGGCCCCTTGGGGCCTGCGCCGTCACGGCGCTAGATAAGGTTAGCCCAACTCCCGCCGGGGGTAAAAACGCGGCGCACCCCGGCAGCGGACATGGAAAGGGCCCGCCCCGGATACGTTCCGGAACGGGCCCTTTCACAGGTTCCTGGCCTTTAGCCCTTGGCGGTGATGGCTGCCTGCAGGAAGTCCGGGAACGGCGTCTGGGCGCTGTCTCCCTTGCCCCACTGCTTGCCGTCGACGAAGACGGTGGGCGTCCCGCTGACCCCGATGGCCGAGGCTTCTTTCGTCGTGTACTTCACGTACGGGCGGTAGGTCTTGTCATCCACGCAGGAACCGATGTCCACTCCCATGTCGGAGGCCATCTTCTTCAGGTCGTTGTCCGAGAGGCCTGCACTGCCTTCAGCGGGCTGCTGGGCATACAGGGCATTGAAGTAGTCTGCGTACTTCTGCGGCGCGGTGTTGGCAACGCAGGCGGCCGCATTGGCGGCGCGTGATGAGTAGTTGGTGGTGGACCGGCTGTCCAGGAAGCCCAGCGGCCGGTACTCCACGGTGATCTTGCCGTCGTTGCGCAGGGACGTGAGCTGGTCGTTGTACTGCGTTTCGAAGTTCTTGCAGATGGGGCAGATGAAGTCGACGTAGAGGACCACCTTGACCGGCTTGCCGGCTTCCGCCTCCGCGCCCGGGGCAGCTACCTCGGCCGGCGGAGTTTTCGGTGCATCGCCCACGGAGTTGGCGTCCACGGTTGCCGGGTCGGTCTTGGCCACATCCGAGTTGGCAAGCAGGGTAACGCCGCCATGGATGTTGGCGTTGGCCGGTGTGGGCCCCTGATCCGCAATCGGGGCGTTCTGCTTCAGGCTGCTGGTGACCACCAGGGCCACCACCACCAGGATGGCCACCACAGCCGCGACAATGCCCCAGCCGATCAGCAGCTTGTTGCGCTTGTCCTTTTTTGCCTGTGCTTCACGGATCAGGCGCGCCTTTTCGCGCGCCTCCGCGGTTCGCTCAGCCTTGGACTTACGTTCTTCGTTTGCGGGGCTCATGAATTCCTTGGGTCGGTCGACGAAGGGGGACCACTAGGTGGCACCCCCACATTTTAGGGGAGAAAACTGAGAGCTTGCGGTTTCAACCATTCCTCCGGGTTGACCAACGGGCGAATAGCCCCGATGATTCCGTCCGGCTAGTGTGGCTTAGAGGCACAAGCAACCCCAGGGGGCCGCAATGCAAACACCCGTCCAGGAAAAACCCGCCGGCACGGCACAGGCCGCAGGTACCGATTCCAGCCATGCCGCGCACACGAAGTACGACTTCATGGTGGTCTCGAATAGGCTGCCGGTTGACCGCGTGGCGCCCGCCGACGGCGGCGACGAATCCGGCTGGCGGCGGTCCCCCGGCGGCCTGGTGACTGCCCTCGCACCGATGATGACCAAGACGGACGGTGCCTGGGTGGGCTGGCACGGAGCACCTGACGAGACCGTCAAGCCGTTCAGCCACGGCGGGATGGACCTGGTCCCGGTCCAGCTCAGCACAGACGATGTTGAGCTGTACTACGAGGGCTTCTCCAACGCCACCCTCTGGCCGCTGTACCACGACGTCATCGCCCCGCCGGAATTCCACCGGGCCTGGTGGGATGCCTACCGCAAGGTCAACCGCCGCTTCGCCGATGCCGTGGTGCGGCACGCGGACCACGGCGCCACCGTCTGGGTCCAGGACTACCAGTTGCAGCTGGTTCCACGGATGCTGCGCGAAGCACGGCCCGACCTCCGGATCGGGTTCTTTAACCACATCCCGTTCCCGCCGCCGGAAATTTTTGCCCAGCTCCCGTGGCGGCAGGCCATCATCGACGGCCTGCTCGGCGCGGATCTGGTGGGCTTCCAGCGCGTCAGCGACGCCGGGAACTTTATGCGGTCGGCCCGCCGGTTCCTCGGCGCCAGCGTCAAGCAGCAGCAAGTGCATGTCAAAGGCCAGGACGGCCGGATCACGCACATTGCGAGGGCGCAGGCCTTCCCCATCTCCATCGACGTCAAGCAGATCAGCGAGCTCGCCGCCAGGCCCGAAATCATCGAACGGGCGCGGCAGATCCGGCAGGACCTGGGCAACCCGAAGACGATCCTGCTGGGTGTGGACCGGCTGGATTACACCAAGGGCATCCGCCACCGGCTGAAGGCCTTCGAAGAGCTCCTGGCGGACGGCCGGCTCACCGTTGGCGAGGCAACGCTGATCCAGGTGGCATCGCCCAGCAGGGAGCGGGTGGAACAGTACCGGCTTCTCCGCGAGGAGGTGGAAGGGACCGTGGGCCACATCAACGGCACCTATGACACCCTCGAGAACACCGCGGTCCGCTACCTGCACCACAGCTACCCGGTGGAGGAAATGGTGGCCCTCTACCTGGCCGCGGACGTCATGCTGGTCACCGCCCTCCGGGACGGGATGAACTTGGTGGCCAAGGAATACGTCACCGCCCGGAACAATAACGACGGCGCCCTGGTCCTGAGCGAATTCGCCGGCGCCGCGGACCAGCTCAAGCAGGCGCTCCTGGTCAACCCGCACGATATCGCGGGCCTCAAGAACACGATCATGAACGCGGTGGAACTGACGCCCCGGGAAGCCTCACGCCGCATGCGGTCCATGCGCCGCCAGATCCTGGACCACGACGTCGACCACTGGTCCGCGGACTTCCTGCGCGCGTTGAATGAAAAGGTGGTCCGCGATGACTCCTGAAGGCCACCGCACCAAGCGGCCGCTGGCACTGCCCCCCGAGCTGAGGGAGGCGCTGCGCCGGATCGCCGGAACCGGGCACCTGCTGGTGGCCATGGATTTCGACGGCACCATGGCGCCCATCGTGGACAGCGCACAGGACGCGCGGCCGCTGCCCCGCTCGGCAGCAGCCTTCGCCGGACTTGCGGTGCTTCCACGGACGACGACGGCACTCATCTCGGGCCGTGCCCTCGCCAGCCTGCGGCAGGTCGCGTCGCCGCCGGTGGACACCCTCCTCATCGGAAGCCACGGCGCCGAAGCGTGGCTGGGACCGGGTTCCACTGAGCTGGCACTGGAGGAGGACCAGAAAGCGCTTCTCGCCGAAGTCCGGGCGGTGCTGGCAGAGATCGTTGCCGAGGCTCCCGGGACGTCCCTGGAGGACAAGCCCGCCGGCGTCGTCCTCCACACCCGCCAGGCTGACGACGACGTTGCCGAGGACGCCGTGGCGGCCGCCCGCGCGTCGCTGCAGGACCGCAAGGGCCTGTTCCTGAAGGAGGGCAAGCGCGTCCTGGAGACCTCTGTGGTCAACGCCTCCAAGGGCGAGGGCGTCGCCTTCCTTCGGCAGGCCACCGGCGCCACCGCCGTCCTGTTCGCCGGCGACGACGTGACGGACGAGGACGCATTCGGCAGGTTGGAGCCGGGCGACGTGGGGGTCAAAGTGGGCCTTGATTTCACCCAGGCCCAGTACCGGGTGGAAGCTCCCGTGCACATCGCCGAACTGCTGGAGGTGCTGCTGCAGGAGCGGAGCATCGCCGTGGCTGAGGAGGATCCCGAGGCCGCCTCCGGCTAGGGCAGTGACCAACGCCGCATGTGACGTTCGTAACATTTGCACAAAAGGAAGCCCGCTCTGGCATACTCTTTGATGTGATGTGGCGCACAAACACCGTGCGGCGTCATTGAGTGCTCCGGGCAAAGACCCGGAGCACTTTGCTGGAACACAACTGAATAAACATGAACCATTCACAACGGATCGTCCGGCACGTACCTGCCGGTGAAGGGATTGATAACTGTGGCTACAGTTACTTTTGATAACGCTACGCGTCTGTACCCGGGCACAGATAAGCCCGCCGTCGATAAGCTCAACATCGACATCGCCGATGGCGAATTCCTGGTCCTCGTTGGACCCTCCGGTTGCGGTAAGTCCACCTCGCTGCGCATGCTCGCAGGCCTCGAGGACGTCAACGCAGGCCGCATCCTCATTGGTGACCGCGACGTCACCGATGTGCCGCCGAAGGACCGCGACATCGCCATGGTCTTCCAGAACTACGCCCTGTACCCGCACATGACTGTTGCGGACAACATGGGATTCGCACTCAAGATCGCCGGCGTCTCCAAGGAAGAGCGCGCCGAGCGCGTCCGTGAAGCCGCCAAGCTTCTTGACCTTGAGCAGTACCTGGACCGCAAGCCGAAGGCTCTCTCCGGTGGCCAGCGCCAGCGCGTTGCCATGGGCCGCGCAATCGTCCGTAACCCCCAGGTCTTCCTTATGGATGAGCCGCTGTCCAACCTGGACGCGAAGCTCCGCGTCCAGACCCGCACCCAGATCGCATCGCTGACCCGCCGCCTGGGCGTCACCACCGTCTACGTGACCCACGACCAGGTTGAGGCCATGACCATGGGCGACCGCGTGGCAGTGCTGAAGGACGGCCTGCTGCAGCAGGTTGACACCCCCCGCAACCTCTACGACCGTCCCAAGAACGTCTTCGTTGCCGGCTTCATCGGCTCCCCCGCCATGAACCTGCTGGAGCTCCCGGTCGTCGACGGCGGCGTGCAGTTCGGCGGCACCGTGTACCCCGTGCCGCGCGACGTCCTCGAAGAGGCGCACGGCTCCACGGTCACCTTGGGCTCCCGTCCCGAAGACCTTGAGACCGCTCCGCAGGGTGAGGGCCTGAAGGTTGAGGTCGACGTCGTCGAAGAACTCGGCGCCGACGCCTACGTCTACGGACACACCACCCTCGACGGCAAGGACCACGACATCGTGGCCCGCGTCGACGGCCGCCGTCCCCCGATGAAGGGCGAGGTCATCTACGTCCGTCCGCAGTCCGGCCACGTGCACCTGTTCGACACGAAGACCGGCCTGCGCCTGGGCGACTAGTCCCCACCGGCACCCTGCCGGCGTGGGCCCACCCACCGGGTTGGCCGGTGGTTGAGCCTGTCGAAACCGGCCGCCCCCCCACGGAACCGACGGCGGCCCGCACCCTTTCATCAAGGTGCGGGCCGCCGTCGGGCTTTAACGAAGATTTATCGTCCTTGCCCCGCGTACGGAAGAATTGACCCATGACCGAGGAAAACAGCGCCCAGTGGCACGACGAACCCACCGACTATGCGCAGATCGGTAAACTGCCGCGGTTCGTGGCGGCAAGTGCCGACGACAACAAGGCGGCCTCGGTGGCGTCATCGCTGAACATCACGGCCGCGGCGGCCGACCCCGAGCTGCTTGACCTGCCCTGGCACATTGCCCTGGAGGAGTGGCCCGCCCGGTACCTGGCTGCACTCCCCCGCGGTATTTCCAGGCACATCGTGCGCTTCGCCCACCTGGGCGGCTCGGTCATCGCCATCAAGGAAACGTCGGAGCACGTGGCCCGCCACGAGTACCACATGCTCCGCAAGCTGGCCCGGCTGGACGTCCCGTGCGTGGAGCCCGTGGCCGTGATTACCGGACGCACCACACCGGACGGGCGCCCGCTCAATCCGGTCCTGGTGACCCGCCACCTGAAGTTTTCCATGCCCTACCGCGCACTGTTTTCGCAGATGCTGCGCAAGGACACGCTGACCCGCCTCATCGACGCCCAGGCACTCCTGATGGTCCGGCTGCACCTCATCGGCTTCTACTGGGGCGATGTCTCGCTCTCCAATACCCTGTTCCGCCGTGATGCCGGCGCTTTCGCCGCCTACCTGGTGGACGCCGAAACCGGTGAGCTGTACCCGGACCTGTCCACCGGCCAGCGCGAATACGACCTCGAAATAGCCCGGGTCAATATCGCCGGTGAGTTGATGGACCTGCTCGATGGCGGGCTGATCGAGGAGAAGGTGGACCCGGTCGCCACCAGTGAGCTGATCATGGACAGCTACCGGCGGCTGTGGGCGGAACTGACGGAGAAGGAATCTTTCGAACTCGGTGAACGCTGGCGGGTGGGGGCCCGGATCCGGCGCCTGAACGAGCTCGGCTTCGACGTCGAGGAATACGCCATCAAGACCACGCAGAACGGTGCCACCATCCAGCTGCAGCCCAAAGTGGTGGACGCTGGGCATCACCAGCGCCGGCTGTTGCGGCTTACCGGCCTGGATGCCCAGGAAAACCAGGCCCGCCGGCTCCTAAACGACATGGACTCCTTCCGTGCGGACAACAATCCGGAGATGGACGAGGAATACAGCGCGCACCTGTGGGTGAGCCAGATCTTCGAGCCGATTGTCCGCTCCATCCCGCGCGATCTGTCCGGGAAGCTGGAGCACGCCGAGGTGGTCCATGAAGTCCTGGAACACCGCTGGTACATGTCGGAAAAGCAGGAGCGCCACATCCCGCTGGCCGAGGCCGTGCAGTCCTACATCGACTCGATCCTCCGGCACCGTCGGGACGAGGCAGCGATCATGCTGAACCCCGATACCGAGATGCTGAAAATCCTTGAGGTGGAAAGCGAGGAATCCCGGTACGGGGCCGATGAGTCCGACGACGAATACCCGGACTCGGACGACTGAGTCCTAGATCGCCTTCCCCGGATTGAGGATTCCCGCAGGATCGAACAAGTCCTTGATCCGGTGCTGCAGTTCCCGGACCGGCCCGGGCTGCTCCTGGCCCAGCCAACGCAGCTTGTACTGGCCTATGCCGTGCTCCCCGGTGATGGTGCCGCCCATGGCCAAGGCCGCCGTGATCGACTCGTCCAGGGCAGCCTGGAGGCGTCCCATAGCGTCGGCGTCAACACTGTCCCCCTCCCGGTCGATCCAGAAGGTGGGGTGCAGGTTGCCGTCGCCGGCGTGCGCCACCACTTTGAGGTGCACCCGCTGGGTGGCTGCCAGGGCCTCAAGCGCCGCCACGTAGTCCACCAGCCGCGACCGCGGCACTGCGACGTCCTCGCCCACCCTGTACTCATCGTCCACTTCGGTGCCCCGGCTGTGCCGCCGGAGCTCCACCAGCCGTTCCGCTTCGGCACTGGCCTCGGTGGTGACCGTGGCACCGCTTGCCCTGAGGACCTGGCGCACCACGTCTGCTTCGGCAGCAGCTCCGAACCCGTCTGTTTGTACCAGGAGCAGGGATTTTCCGCGTGCCGTGAGGTCTGAGCCGTGGATGTCGTCGAGCTGGGCCAGGGTGCCGCCGTCGAGCAATTCCATGATGGCGGGCTGGACGCGCGCCTTGCCCACGGCCAGGACGCCCGCGGCGGCGAGCCTGAAGTCCGGGTAGAACGCCGCAACGGTGTGGACTTCCCGGGGCAGGTACTTCAAGCGCACTGTGACGCCCACGACGATGCCGAGTGTTCCTTCGGATCCCACAAAGAGGCCGGTGAGGTCGTAGCCCGCCACACCCTTGAAGGTTTGGTGGCCGGTGTGGATCAGGGAGCCGTCAGCCAGGATGATGTCCAGGGCCAGGACGGAATCCCTGGTGACCCCGTACTTGGCGCAGCGCAGGCCGCCGGCATTGGTGGCCACGTTCCCGCCGATGGTGGAGCTGCGGAAACTTGCGGGGTCCGGGGCGTACATGAGGCCATGCGCTGCGGCTGCTTCGTTGAGGACGGCATTGACGACGCCGGGCTCCACCACGGCCGTTTCGTCGTCCGGGTTCAGGGCAAGGATCCGGTTCATCCGTTCCAGCGAGAGGATGACGCAGTTCCTGGTTGCATGCGCTCCCCCGGACACTCCTGTACCGGCGCCACGCGGGACGATCGCCACTTGTCCGGCCGCGCAAGCCCGCACTACGGCCTGGACATCGGCCACTGACTCCGGGAATACGACGGCCAGGGGAAGCTGGAAGTCCAGGACCGGTGCTTGGTCTATGGCGTAGCGGTGGAGTGCAGCCTCGCCTCGATCCAGCTGCCCGGGCGCCAAGACGGCTTCCAGTTCGTCCACGATGCTTCCCACAAAGCCTCCACCCGTCGTCGGACACATCCACCAAGTTTAGGCGCCGTCCGCCGGACCGCCCCGCCGTTACCGGACTGTAATCGCTTCCATAATGTGGCGTATTACGCACCCTTATAACCCTGAACAGCATGTCTATCCAGTATGGAAGCGTTTTCATTTAAACCGCTTCCTGCCGTTATGCTAACTGTCATGTCTGTCGAAACTGTGACCCAGGACACTTCAAGCGTTGCTGGCCCATTGACGCTTATCCACGCCGCTGACGCCATTCCCGGCTGGTGGCGGTCCGCCGTGATCTACCAGGTGTATCCCCGTTCGTTCCGTGACTTGAACGGCGACGGCGTGGGCGACCTGGCGGGGATCACCCAGGAACTGCCGCATCTGGCACACCTGGGAGTGGACGCCGTCTGGCTCTCGCCCTTCTACCGGTCACCGCAGCGCGATGCGGGCTACGACGTCAGCGACTACTGCGATGTGGACCCGATCTTCGGCACCCTGGGCGACTTCGACGTCATGATGGCAGAATCGCACCGGCTCGGGCTGCGGGTCATCGTCGACCTGGTACCTAACCATTGCTCGGACCAGCATCCGGCCTTCAGGGCAGCCCTTGCAGCGCCCGCCGGGAGCCCCGAGCGGGACATGTTCATCTTCCGGGACGGGACCGGCCCGGAAGGCCAGGAGCCGCCGAACAACTGGCAGTCACACTTCGGCGGTCCTGCGTGGACGCGCGTGGTGGAACCTGACGGCGAACCGGGCCAGTGGTACCTGCACCTCTTCGACTCCTCCCAGCCGGACTTCAACTGGGACAACCCGGCAGTGCATGCAGAATTCGAGCGGGTGCTCCGGTTCTGGCTGGACCGCGGCGTGTCCGGCTTCCGGGTGGACGTGGCCCACGCACTGGTTAAAGCACCGGGCCTGCCGGCGTGGGGCGGCCGTGCCGACGGCGGCAGCAGCGACGGCTACCCAGGCCATGAGGCACCCATGTTCGGTCAACCCGCCGTCCACGATATTTACCGGAGATGGCGGCAGATCTTGGACGAATACGGCCCGGACCGGATTCTGTGCGCCGAGGCGAGCGTGGATCTCCACCGGCTGGCCCACTGGGTCCGGCCGGACGAGATGCACCAGGCATTCAACTTCCCCTACCTCCATGCCGGGCTGGATGTCTACCGGCTGCGCTCGGTCATCACGGACTCGCTGACCGTCCTGGACGGCGTGGGTGCCCCGAGCACGTGGGTCCTCTCCAACCACGACGTGGTCCGGCATGCCAGCCGGTTTGGCTATAACGGCCACGGCCCGCGTGACGGCGACGGCATCGGGGCCGGCGACCCCCAGCCTGACGAGGACCTCGGCCGGCGCCGCGCAGCAGCCGCTTCGCTGTTCATGCTGGGGCTGCCCGGGGCCGCCTACCTCTACCAGGGAGAAGAGTTGGGGCTGCCTGACGGCATCGACATCCCCGGCCACCTGCGGCAGGACCCGACGTTCGCCCGAACCGGCGGCCAGCGCCTTGGCCGCGACGGCTGCCGGGTGCCGCTGCCCTGGCGGGCCGACGACCAGCACCTGGGATTCGGCTCCGGGAGCGATCCCTGGCTGCCGATTCCGTCGTCCTTCGCGGAACTTGCCCGTGACGTGCAGGCGGAATCACCGTCGTCGCACCTGGCCCTCTACCGCGAAGCCCTGGCCCGGCGCCGGGAACTGGACCTGGGCCGGGGATCCCTGTCCTGGGCCGAGGACTGGTGCACCGGGTCCTCCCTCGGCTATGTGAACGGCACTACGCTGGTGCTTATGAACCTGGACCATGCGCCGCTGGAGATGCCGGCCGGCCACGTAATCCTCCGCAGCCTGCCGGGATCCATGGGCAGCGCCCTCGCCTCCGGGGAGACTGCCTGGCTGCAGCTTGGGCCTGACGCCACGGCGGACTGACGTTGGCGGGCATCAAAGAAGTTGCCAGCCGTGCCGGCCTGTCGGTGGCCACCGTTTCGCGGGCCCTGAGCGGCAAGTCCAATGTGTCGTCAAAAAGCCGCCGCCTGGCGCAGGAGGCGGCCAGGGAGCTCGGGTTCGTTCCGTCTTACCACGCATCAAGCCTGGCGTCGGGCCGCAACCGCAACATTGGGCTGGTGGTGCCCAATGTCCAGCGCTGGTATTTCTCCTCAGTGCTGGAAGGGGTCTCGGAAACGCTTCTGGATGCCGGGTACGACCTCACCCTGTACAACGTGGGCGAGCAACCTGAGCGGCGCAGCAGCATCCTGAACGACTTTCTGTTGCGCAAGCGCCTGGACGCGGTCATCGCAGTGGCGCTGGTCCTTCGCGAGGATGAGATCGGCCAGCTGCTGGCGGTGCATCGTCCCATTGTGGGCATTGGGGGTGTCCTGCGGGGAGCCTCCACCATCCGGATCGATGACGAAGGCCTTGCCAGGCGCGCGGCCGGCCACCTGATCCGGCTTGGCCATACCCGGATTGCGCACATCACCGGGGACGCGGGACTGAACCGGGACTTCAAGCTTCCCAAACTGCGGCAGAAGGGCTTTGCCGCTGCCATGGCCGAGGCAGGCTTGCCTGTCCGGGACGAATGGGTGGTGAACGCGGACTTCACCATCCAGGGCGCATACGCGGTGGGGCGCCAGCTGCTGGGAACGGCGGCGGAACGTCCAACCGCGGTGTTCGCCGCGTCCGACGAGATGGCCATAGGGATCATGCTCGCCGCGCGCGACTTCGGCCTGCAGATCCCGCAGGATCTCTCGGTCGTGGGAATGGACGGGCACGAGCTCAGCGAGACGTTTGGCCTCACCACCATCAAGCAGGATCCTCGCGGGCAAGGCAACCTGGCCGCCGCCACCGCCCTGGCGCTGCTGAATGCGAGCAGGGATTCCGACGGCGGTCAGCCGGCCGCGGCAGTCCAAGACCAGGAGTATCCAACAGAGTTCCTGATCCGAACCAGCACCGCGGTGCCGTCAGCCGGAAATTAGTCCACAGCGTCCGGGGCGCCCATGAAGCGGGCGTACTTGTCGAGGATCACGGGCCAGGCCTGCACGTAGTGCCCCCGGACACCGGCAGGGGCCTCGGCGCCCTCCCAGCCGTCGTGGACGACCCGGACCTCTGTCCCGCCGTCGACGGCGCGGAAGGCCACCAGGAGCTCGGTGGACCACATCGCAGTGGTGCCCGGGTGCCACGCGGCGTGGAAGGACAGCGGCGGCTGCCAGTCATCAAGGGTGCCCCAGATGCTGGACCGTCCGTCGTCTGAGGTCTCAAGGATCAGGTTCTCTTCGAATTCGACATACGACGCTGCCCCGTAGACGCCATACGGCTCCAGCGGCCACCACAGGTGGGCGTGGTCCGTAAAACCGGCGAAGGCCCGGGCCACGGGTCCAGGAACCACCACCGTGTTGACCAACGGTTCCAGGGATTCGCCACCGGGACTTCCCTCCGTTTCAAAGGGGTCCTGGGCATGGCTGAAGATGCTGCTCATGGGGAACAACTCTACCCGCGGGCACCCGCTCGTTATTAGCGGATGGTGCCCCGTTCCACTGCCGGAAGTGAGCGGGCGTCGCCGGACGACCCGCAAGAAGTGAGCGGGGGTTGGTGGTTTGCCTGTCAGGGGTGAGCGGGGGTTGGTGGTTGGTGGGGTGGTGTTTTTAAATGTGGGAGGCCCCAACCGTGTGGTTGGGGCCTCGACCAGTGGTGTGTGTCCGGCGGTGTCCTACTCTCCCACACCCTCCCGGGTGCAGTACCATCGGCGCTGTGGGTCTTAGCTTCCGGGTTCGGAATGGGACCGGG